>JBGPZW010000044.1:0-22676 GCA_041493955.1 Terriglobia bacterium | reverse complement strand
GGCGCGGATGGAAACGAACATTCCGCTGAACCCGGCAATGGCCGAACAGATCGCCCCGACGGCGAACGCCACCGTCGTCTTCCACGCCAGGTTCAATCCCTTGCTCGACAGGTAAAAGAAAAAGAGCAGCGCGCCGAGCGCGAGGCTGAGCAGGAAAATGGTGGAGTACTGCCGTTTCATAAACGCCTCAGCGCCTTCCTTGATGGCCGCGGAAATTTCCTGCATGCCCTTGGTGCCGGTATCGGCCCCCAGCACCTGCCGGGTGAAGACCAGCGCCATCACCAGCGAACCCGCGCTGACCAGCATGACAAACCATACCCATCCTTCGGCTGACATGATTCCTCCGCTCGCGAGTGCCTATAGGAAATGTAGAAGGCGTGAAAAAACCGACAGACAAGCCGGGACTTATAGCAGGAATTTCCCCTTGCGGTCAAGAATGCACTGGCACTACAACCAGTTCCGCGGGGTCGCCCGTCGGTCCCTCTTAGGCCGCCGTGAATTTCTCTGCTACAATCGCGCGCTTTGAGTCCGCTGTGATTTGCTGTCGATGAACTTCAACAAAATTCCGCACTGGTTGCAAGGGCTGGTGGCCTCAACAGGTGGCCTCGGACTTTTCCTTGTTGCCTTTCTCGATTCCTCCGTGCTCAGCTTTCCGGTGATCAACGACCTGCTGGTCATCAGCCTCTCCATCCAGAGCCCAGCGCGCATGCCTTACTATGCGGTGATGGCTACGCTGGGATCGGTGGCCGGCTGCATCCTGCTCTATTTCCTGGCGCGGAAGGGCGGGGAAGCGATGTTCCACAGGCATGCTGGGGAGAGCGCGCTGCACATCAAGGAATGGATCGATCGCAACGGGTTTCTCGGCATGCTGGTCGCGGCGCTCCTGCCGCCGCCGACCCCCTTCAAGATCTTCGTGATCGCCGCAGGTGTCTTCGAGGTTCCGGTGCGCAGCTTTTCCCTGGCCCTGCTGATCGCGCGCAGCGTGCGCTACTTTGGCGTGGGTTTTCTGGCGGTGCGCTACGGACCCGCGGCGACGCACTACCTCCAGGAGCACAAACTGAAGACCACGCTGCTGACGCTGGGAGTCGTGCTGGCGTCCTATGTGCTCCTCCGCTTCGTCTGGCGCCACGCGCATCCCAAGACGTAACTCGCGGAAGGGAAGTGAGCAGGCGCTAGCGAGCTTCATTTCCCACGGCTCTCGGCGAGGCGCAACTCCGCTTGGATTACCTGCGCCTGGCTGTTGAGCTCGATCAATGCCGTCGGCCCGCGGCGGGCATGCAGCGGCGAGGCGAACCGCAGATCGCGCAACTCCACGCGGTAGCCTTCGGGCGACTTCTCCACCGTGGCTTTCGGGAAGCGCGCAAACTTCAGGTACTCCTGCGCAAGCCCGCTCTTGCGCGCGGTCTCGAGTGCGGGTGTGGGCTCAGGCTTGAAGTGCGTCCGGGCGAGATCGGGGTCGAACAAGCTCCCCGGTGCGACAGGTACTTCGATCTCTTCGAGTGTGTTCTCGCATTCGACGACGCCCGCCCAGGTGAGCGGGGAGGCGCCGCCCGGGAAGGCGCCGACGGCGAGCGGAGTCGCGCCGTGATAGAGGCGCGAGCGAAGCATTTCCAGGGCCCGGTCGTGCAACACCCAGCGCCCGCCGCAGTACAGGGTAACCAGAGCCAGCGCAACAATCGCGCCCCGCTGCGGCCCGTGGCGTTTCGGCCGCGCGCCGATCTCCTCGCTCACCAGACCGAACAGCCCCGGAAGCAGAAGCCCGAGCAGCAGCAGCACCAGCACCCAGGGGTCAATTGGAGCGAGCAGGTCCCACGCGATCCACTTCGCGCTGACTGGCCAGAACAGTTTCACTCCATAGCTGTTGGTCAGGTCGAGCAGCAGATGAACCGCGGCGCCCACGGCGCAGACGAGCAGAGCGCGGACAAATCGCACCGGGGCGGTGGGATGCTTGCGGCCAAATCTCCAGAAGAGGATCGCGCAGGCCCCGGCGATGGCCGCGGTGCCGATCAGCGAATGAGTAGCAGTCCGGTAGCCGTGGAAGAACGCCCGCGCGCCGCCAGCCAGGCTTAGCCCGTCGAGGTCTGCGGCTAAACCCGCTGCAAGCAGCATTGGGGTGGCCAGGCGCGTCGTCCTGTTCAACCCGGCTCGCCCCAGTGCGAGCGACGTCAGTGCATGCGTGACGGGTTCCATTGCCGAATTGCTCTGCTCTTAGCCTTCAGTGTTCAGTGATTGGCATCGAACAAGCCACTACCTTCAGGGTTCCGCCCTCAGTTGACTATGGACGACCGACCTCTGACAACTGAGATCGCACAGCGGATGGCTGATGCGAGACTGCCTCCGGTACGACGAGCGTCAGCGCGTCAGGCACGATGTTGAATTCCACCGGAAGGCGGTCGAAAGGCTCGCCATCCACCTGTGCGTAAACTGCGCCGTCAGCCAGGGGCTCGCAGCGCAGCGAGGTGGTCTTGGTGAAATAGACATCGCGCATCGCGCGCAGGCTCCCCAGCCAGATCGCCGGGAGATAACTGAGGTAACGCACTGCGCTGCGCGTCGTGATCACCAACAATTCAAACTGGTCGCGGAAAAGGTCGGCCTCAGTGGTGATTTGGAATGGCCCGCCGTAGTGTTTCGTGCGACCCACGATCACCAGCGTGGCCTGCCTCTCCCCGTCCGCCCCGGCCAGCCGGAATCGTGGGAACTTGTAGCGGAACAGTTGCCGGAAACCTTCGAGCCAGTAGGCCACGATTCCAGCGCGCAGCTTGAACGCCGGGTTGAGCGAATAGACCATCACGCCGTCGGGTCCCGCGCCCGCCACGCAGAGAAAATAGCGCCGCACGATGCGCTCGGGAAGTGAAATCGCCTGGCCCAGCGCGATGCGCCGGAGCGTGCCGCGCGGAATCATCTCCGCCGCCTGGGGGATGTCCCAGGGGATGCCAAGCTCCTTGGCCAACACGTTGGCGGTTCCTGCCGGCAGCACCGCCAGGGGAACCTGGCTGCCGGCCAGGCCATTGACCGTCTCGTTCACAGTTCCGTCGCCCCCGCAGGCGATGACCAACTGGCGTCCCTGCTCGACCGCGCGGCGCGCCATGGCCGTGGCGGCGCCAACCCCCGTGGTGGCCTGGAGCTCCGCTTCGATGCCGGCAGCCGCCAGAACTTGCTGCGCCTCGGCCAGTTGCTGCGCGCGGCGCCCACGGCCGCGGCCCGCGAGCGGGTTATGGATGATGACCGCACTATGGATTCCGCTCAGCATCTTTGCATCCGGCGATGGCGGCTGGCGACGACGCGCATTGTATAATACTCGTCCGTGTGGATAACTGGTTCCTCCGAGGATCGCATGTCTTCCAGCAAAGCGGATGCCAGAGCGAAGATCGAAAGGCTCCGCAAGACGATTCGCAAGCACGAGTATCGCTACTTCGTCTTGGACGAACCAACGATCTCGGATGCGGCCTTCGATAAACTGGTAAACCAGCTCAAGGCGCTCGAGGCCGAGCATCCTGAACTCATCACCCCCGACTCGCCCAGCCAGCGCGTGGGCGGCAGCCCGCGCGAGGGTTTTCTGGCCGTCCGCCACCAGCGGGCCATGTTGAGCCTGGACAACGCCTTTTCCTACGATGAGCTCGGCGAATTCGATCGGCGCGTGCGCGAGCTGGGGGGACGTGAGCGCGTCGAGTATGCCGTCGAGCACAAGTTCGACGGCCTGAGCATCTCGCTGCAATACGAAGATGGAATTTTCGCACGCGGCGTGACCCGCGGCGACGGCACTACGGGCGAGGACGTTACCGCCAATGTGCGCACCATCCGCTCGGTCCCTTTGCGAGTGGACGCCGCCGCGCTCAAGAAACTGGGCATGGGAGCGGATTTTGAAGTCCGCGGCGAAATCATCATGACGCGCAGGGCGTTTGAGGAGCTGAACCGCCAGCAGGAAGAGCAGGGAGGCAAGCGCTTTGCCAACCCACGAAGCGCCGCAGCCGGAGCGGTGCGCGTGCTCGACCCTGGAATCACCGCTTCACGCCGTCTGGATTTTTTCGGCTACATGCTCCTGGCGCCCGGCACCCGGGGCGAGCGCATCCCGATCAAGCGCCAGTCGGACGCGCTCGAGGCCATGGCCAAGCTGCAGTTCAAGGTTTCGCCAGACTGGAAACTCTGCCGCTCGCTCGACGAGGTGCTGAAGTATTGCGACGCCTGGGAGTCGAAGCGCGGGAAGCTGCCCTATGAGATTGACGGCATCGTGATCAAGGTCAACGAGGTTGCGCAGCAGGAGGAACTCGGGTTCACCGCCAAGGCCCCGCGCTGGGCCATTGCCTACAAGTATCCCGCGCGGCAGGAGACCACCGTCGTCCAGAACATCACTGTGCAGGTGGGCCGCACCGGCGCGCTCACGCCGGTGGCCATCCTCGAGCCGGTGCAGGTCGGTGGCGTGACGGTGAGCCGTTCGACGCTGCACAACATGGACGAGGTCGAGCGGCTCGGCGTGCACATCGGCGACACGGTGCTGATCGAGCGCGCCGGCGAAGTGATCCCGCACGTCGTCAAAGTGGTGAAGGAAGGGAAAGACCGCCGGGCTTTCCACATACCGAAGGAGTGTCCGGAATGCGGCAGCAAGATCCACAAAGCCGAAGATGAGGTCGCCTACCGCTGCGTTAATGTGGCCTGCCCGGCCAAGCGCAAGGAGTCTCTGCTGCACTACGCGGGGCGCCACGCCATGAATATCGATGGCCTCGGTGAAAAGGTCGTGGATCAACTTGTGAACAAAGGCTTGGTCAAAGATTTTGCAGACCTGTATGGCTTGAAACTTAAAACCGTGGCCGAGCTGGAGCGCCGGGCGGAGAAATCAGCGCAGAATCTGCTCCATGAGATCGAGGCGAGCAAGAAGAACAGCCTTGCGCGGCTGATCTACGCCTTGGGGATTCGCTTTGTCGGCGAGCGCACGGGCCAGTTGCTCGCCGAACATTTCGGCTCGATCGACAAACTTGCCTCGGCCAGCCTGGAGGAATTGACCGAGGTGCCCGAGGTCGGCCCGAAAGTGGCCGCCAGCATCGCCGAGTTCTTCTCCGAAGCCGCCAACCGTGGGCTGATCAAGAGATTGAAGAAGGCCGGCCTGAATCTGACCGAAGAGCGCAAGGCGCCGAAGAGCACCAGGCTGGCGGGGAAGACGTTTGTATTCACCGGCACGCTGGCGCGCCGCTCGCGCGAAGACGCTGCGGCGCTGGTCACCAGCCACGGGGGCAAAAGCTCCGGCTCGGTAAGCAAGAAGACCGACTACGTCGTGGTCGGTGCCGACCCCGGGTCGAAGTACGACAAAGCCAAATCGCTCGGCGTGGCGACTCTCGACGAAGACGCTTTCGAGAAGCTCCTCGGCCTGAAATAAACCTTGTCGGCTGTGGTAGCGCCGGGCTCGGGCCCGCCGACTATAGCCCCGCCATCCTGGGCGCGCTCCGGGCTAAGTGAGTCTTGCCTTGTGCGATTCAGCAGCGTTGGGACGCGCTTTGTGCGGGCTAATCTGCACGTTGAGAAGAGTTTGCCCAGGGCGTATAATCATTGTGGCGAGTAGGTCGGGCGATCGCTGGTTCCGCGCTGCGGGACTGGAGGAAAGTCCGGACTCCGCAGGGCAACGCGCCTGGTAACGCCAGGGGGCCGGGTCCGCGAGGGCTCGGCTACGGACAGTGCCACAGAAATCAAACCGCCGGTGCGGCAAAGTCTCGATGGCAGGCCGGAGGCAAAACCTCTGGCCCGTCTTCCACAGGCTGGCTGCGCAGGGCAAGGGTGAAACGGTGGGGTAAGAGCCCACCGCTCCGTTGGTAACACCGGAGGCACGGCAAACCCCGCGTGGAGCAAGGCCAAATAGGAGGGGAGGGCTGACCCGGCCCGTTCACGGTGAACCGTTCGCGGTGAACCGTCATGACCCTCGGGTAGGCCGCTTGAGTCCGGAAGTGATTCCGGACCCAGAGGAATGATCGCCCCGGCGCGTAGGCCGCAACTCGGACACGCGCGGGACAGAATCCGGCTTACAGACCTGTCCGCCACTAAATCTCTTGTTTTCAGTTCGGGCGCTCACGTTCGCCAGCCTTGTGTGCAAAATCAGTGGGGGTTTTCCCTAGTTACTGAATCCCTGCTCCGCTTTCGATGATCCTCCGACCTCTCCGCAGCTGGACGCGGACAGACGGCGCATGGTTCTTCTCGACAGTGTCGATTGTATTGCCATGCAGCTTCGCCACGTCATAGGGACTCGCGCCCTTCGCAAGCAAATCCACCTGTAAGGGCGGAAGTTGACCGCCCCCCGCCCGACTGGTTGTGCAATTGGGTTCCGGGCCAGGTTTTCGCTTGTAGCAGGAAAGGAGCCTCAGGTATCCCGCGCTGGCTCTTGATCCTGTCCGCGTTGTCTCAGGACATAGAGAGCCAGCTCTACGCGGCTGGAGATCCCCAGCTTGTTATAGATGCGGAACAGATAGTTGCTCACCGTGTGCTCGCTCAGGCCGAGCTTGGTGGAGATCTCCCGGTTGGTGAGGCCCTCGGCCACTAGATTAACCACCTCATCCTCACGCTTGGCAAGCAAGTTCCGTCCGCGAGAGCTGACAACGCGCAGAGGCGGGGAATTCACCAAAGACCTGAGTATGAGTTGCACCGTGTTACCGCAGGCCCAGAGTTGTCCGCTGTGCACGGCATGAATACATTTGCAGAGCGATTCCACGGGTTCCGTGCGGCAGAAAACCCCTCTGGCGCCCGCACGAAATGCATCTACCACTAGCTCATTCTCCAATGAAGTGCACAGGAGGACGGCACGGGTTTTCCGCGGAGAGGTGCACAGCTCCTGCAACACTTGAAAACCCACCAATCGCCCATCCTGCAGGTGTTCGTTGATCAAGGCAACGTCAACTGGATGTGTATCTAAGGACTTGAGGATCTCAGCTTGAGTGACTACGCAAGCGACGACATCCAGGCAACAGCGAGATCGTTTCAGAGCGCCTTCGAGCAATTGGCATCCCATTCGGCTTTCATCGGCGACAAGAACACCAATCCGTTCTCCAGCGACCTTCGACGATCCTGGGGCAGAGACACTTACGTATAGAGACGGGGACATGTTGCGCTTCCCCCAGAGGGTCAATACCGCCCCGAAGCCTCAGAGCCGACGGGGCTAAGAGAGTTTGAAGAAAAACTCAAGTCTTGTGTTGACCGAGAGGGAACTCCACCACGCTTTCCAAAGCGCGCCGAAGCTAACAGGTCAGTAGCCAACTGTCAATATAATTATCGAAAGAATATAAACTTCTCTAGAGACAATAACTCTTCGCCAGCAATCTCGGACACAGAAGTTTCTATTCAATGCTCCGGACCTGGGGACGATTGTTTCTCGGGCTCTTGCTCACCTCAGGTCCGTTCGGGAGACTCGTTCGAGGCAATTCTGCTCTACGAGTGTTTTCTGGGAACTGGGCTCGTGAGCGCGCGCAAGGACGTTGGAATGCTCTACCGTGGGGTTCGGGCCATGGGTGTTTTCTGCTTCTTGCGCGCATCATCTCAAACGCGTAGCGTTCGCGGTCCTTGCGAAGCTCGCAGTGATGAGCTCTAAATCCTTTGACAGGAGGAACCGCGAGGGCCTTGGCCGCCGGGAGGAGCCCGGCGATCCAGGTCGGCTTAGTGGTGGATTCGCGGTCCTGAACGACACCTTTGTCTTGCGCGATTAAGAATTCGACAGACGGTCTGAGATTGAAAGATGACAGGACTCGCATGTTGGACACCCGGGGTAAGTAGGGACAAGAGGCTCTCGCCGGCAGAGGAAGGATTGTACCTGAAGCCGGGCAGAAGGTGAGGAAGTGTAGCAATGAAATCGATGGCGCTCGCCGGAATTCCCAAGGGCAATGCCTGCAGCCTTGCTTTGACAGCTGCCAGAAAGTCGAATCGCGTACCGATGGTTAGGAATCCATGCTCAAGGGCGCCCTATTACTTTCCTGGGTGCCGGTCTTGCGCTCTTCTGCGGGACGAGGCCGTCCAAAGGGCTTGCCGTGGTGGAATGACTCCGGCGGTTTTGGTGAGTTTATGTTTCTGAGGTGAGTTGTACAGGCTGCTTGGACTTCCGGCCTGGGAAGTGTCCCTCACCAAAGCCAGCCGGTTGACAAGAGGGTCTTCTGTAAGTCACAGGGCGGAGCTATATGCGTCTGATCGAGAATGATCGAGGGAGCGAGGATCTTGGCCTCCCGTGTCTCTGGCACGCATTGTATACGCGCCACCAACACGAGAAGACCGTCACCCGGGTTCTCTCGAACAAAGGACATGAGGTCTTCCTTCCGCTTTACAGCGTGGCTCATCGGTGGCGAGACCGGAACAAGCAGCTCTGGATGCCGCTGTTTCCCTGCTATGTGTTTCTTCGGGGCGGGCTTGATCGCAGGCTCCAAATCCTGACGACACCAGGGGTGTTCACCATCGTGGGATGGGCAAGTCGCCCGGCGGTTATTCCCCAAGTAGAGATCGATGCTGTTCGTAAGGTGGTCGAGAGCTCTCTGCGGGTCGAGCCTCATCCTTTCCTGCAATGCGGCGACCGGGTGAGAGTCAAGTCTGGACCACTGCAGGGCCTCGAAGGCATTCTCATTCGGAAGATGAACCAGTTCCGCTTGGTCATCTCCATGAAAATGCTGGGAAGATCGGCTGCCGTGGAAGTTGATGTTTGTTGCTTGGAGCGAGTGAACTCTTCCCAAGCGCTGGCAGCATCGCATCACCTACCGTGGAGTGTTCCTGCAAACGTCTCAGTGGATTCTTGAATTCGCCCCCCCATGGGCTCTCAGCTTTTTCAAGACGGCTTAGACCACAAGGTCCCCGTGAGGGTGGGTCAATCTCTGGCGATCAAGAATTGGCTCGACGTCGCCGTCCGCATTGGTCTGTCGATTGGCCTCTCATTTTTCATTTATCTGGTCGTTGCCCAAGCGGTTGCGGATCGGTACTCCCGGCAAGAGACCCTGGAGGGATATCGAAAGGCTATTCAGTGGGAGCCCTGGAATCCTGAGTACTACGCCGATCTCGCCCGTGCTCTCCAGCGCCCCCTGAAAAACGGGGATCTAACGGAGGTTATTTTGCTGTACGAGAAAGCTATACAGCTCAGCCCGCACGATGCCGCTTACTGGGCGAGGTTAGGTCAGGCCTATGAGTGGTCCGGGCGGAATGAAGATGCACAGCGCGCCTACGAGCGAGCTAGGATTTTGTTTCCCAATTCGCCCGCGATCAATTGGACAGTCGGCAACTTCTACCTTCGTGAAGGAAGAGGGGAGCAGGCCTTACTGGCATTCCAGAAAGCCATGCTGGGAGATCCCGACCTGCGACGCCCCGCGTTCGATCTTGCTTGGCGCGCCACGGAAAACGGCGAGTTGATCGCCCAAGCGATGGTCCCGGCCCGTGCGGATATTTGTTTTGAGTATCTGGACTACCTGTTAGGAACACAGCGGATGGCCGAAGCGACACAGGTTTGGAACCGGGTGCACGAGCTAGGACTTCGCTTTGAAGCGAAGGCTGCATTCCCTTACCTTGACGCCCTGATCCAACAGCGGCGGATCGATCAGTTGACGTCCGCTTGGGCCCAGCTAACGGAGAGAAACCGCTCGCGGCTTCGGAAGGGCGCGCTCGAAGCCAACCTGGTCACCAACGGTGGCTTCGAAAGCGAAATTCTTAATGGGGGCCTGGATTGGCGCGTGAACCCCACGCAGGGTGCAGTTGTCAGCGTCGATAGCCTGACCTTTCTTGACGGCGCGCATTCGCTGCGCGTCCGATTTGACGGAAAGTATAATCTCGACTATTCGCATGTGCTCCAGTATGTCCCCGTGAAGCCAAACACTTCCTACCGTTTCGCGGGTTACATGCGCACGCAGGGCATTACGACCGACAGTGGACCGCGCTTTCAGATCTACGATCCATACGACCCAGCTAGGCTGTTCCTCGAGTCGGACAATTTGGTGGCCACTTCAACCTGGTTGCCGCAGCAACTTCACTTCAAATCTGGTTTCGACACGCGCCTGCTAGTGATCCGTGTGGCTCGGCCAGCGAGCCACAAGTTCGACAATCGAATCGCGGGTACTGTCTGGGTGGGCCGGGTCGTACTCAGTGCAGTCGAATAACAAGCCTCCTGCAGTTGGGCGAAGGGTGAGATCGGGAAGTACTCCTGGGTTTAAATGATTTGTGGAGGGTGAGATGAACGCACAAAAAGCAACAGTGGTAACTCTGATTCTTCTGCTTGTCGTTCCTGTTTGGGCAAGTCCCATCTCTCTTGGGAGCGTTTCTCGCAGCCGAGCTGCCACGGTTCGCGGGACCATTTTGGTACCGGGCTCCACGATTTTCAGTGGCGACACCATTGAAGTGGGCGATCAAGGCAGCGTATGGATCGCCCTGCGCGGCGGTGGACAGGTGCACGTGTTGCAGAACAGCTCAGTGCGCCTAATTAAGACTACCGATTCGATCCAGCTGACCATCGACCGCGGCCGCGCCCAGACAACCGGCGAGGTGGCAGTTATCAACAATGTTCGCGCTGGAAACAGCGCGCTTCTGCAGGGCACCAGAGAGGACCGAAACGCGGAAAAGGACAAAGACAAGGACTGCCATGTCAGCAAACACAAGCAAAAGGACAAGGATTGCGACCGCAACTAATCAAAATTAGCTGGCACTAGTTTGCACTGCTGACTGGTCTTGGCTGCGAAACCAAAATTACAAGTCTCTCTGAGGCGACTTGCGAGCCTAACGGTACTTTCTGGGAATGAGGGATCCATTTATTGGGCGATTTTTCGGTTCCGCGCTCGAGCACGGTAGAGGCTGGAGATCAGGCGACGCGGAGTCATATTGGGGGACGACTTGAAATGAGAACGAATCTCCGGAATGGAACGCCTGTTAGGTTGAGACTGCTCTTGAGGATGCTGCTGCTCTTTGCCGCGAGCCTCTGTCTCAGCGCAGCCACAGGGTCCCTCTGTGCACAGGGCCTGCCGACGGGACAGCGTCCCTCCCCGTTCCGGGGAGAATCCACGCAGGAGTACAACCAGCGCCTTGAACAGCTCCGCAAGACGCTTGCCGGACAAGTGGCGGAAGTCCAAGTGGCCGAATCCCTCATCGGCCCTGAAGACCTACTAGAGATTACTGTCTTTGAGGCTCCAGAACTTAACCGCTCGTTGCGCGTATCGGCAAATGGAGAGATCTCCCTACCATTGCTGGGAGCGGTCAAAGCCGCGGAATTAACACCCAGGCAACTCGAATCTGTGCTCCAAGAATTGCTGCGCCGGACCTACATGAAAGATCCACACGTGGGCGTCCTTGTTCGGGAATTACAGAGCCATGCTGTCACGGTCGTTGGTCCGGTGAAAAAGCCTGGGGTGTTTCAGATTCGAGGCACGAAGAGCGTGCTCGAGCTGCTGTCGATGGCTGAGGGGCTCGCCGAGGACGCGGGCGACACGCTCCTGGTCATGCGCGGTGCGAGCTTTCCCGGGCCTAACGGTAAAGACAGCCCAAAACAGGAGCAAGGAAAAGGCGGAGCGAGCTCCCCACCGGCGGGTGAAGGACCGCAGGCAAGCGGACCCGCCAACCCCCCGAAACAGGAAAGCTCAGGCGACATTGTAGAGGTCAATCTGAAAAGTTTGCTGGAGTCCGGTGACCCCCGCCACAATGTTCCCATCTATCCCGGCGACATCGTGAAGGTGACCCGCGCCGGGATCGTCTACGTGGTGGGCGAGGTCAAAAAGCCAGGCGGTTTTGTCTTGAAGAGCAATGAGAACATCTCGGTGTTACAGGCACTAGCACTGGCAGAGGGTCTGACTCGAACTTCAGCAAGAAGCCAGGCCCGGATCATCCGTACCGATCAGAATACGGATAAGCGCATCGAAATTGCGATTGACCTCGGAAAGGTCCTGGCTGGTAAAGCTCCTGACGCGCTGCTTCGGCCGAAGGATATCGTCTTCGTTCCCAACAGCGCGGGCAAGAGCGCATTTTACCGGGGAGCAGAGGCCGTCCTTTCGACGGTGACGGGCGTGGTTATCTACCGGAGATAAGGGGATGGATGAAGAAAATAGAGACGAGAACAAGATCGAAGTCTTCAAACCCGGCACCGTTGGGATCCAAGGTCGTCATGCCTTGCTCTCCTCGTCTGCGACCCTGGAGATGGAAGAGGCACCCGATTTCCTAGCGTACTGGCGGGTCATCCGCAAGCGCCGCTGGACCATTCTGACTATCTTCTTCGTTGTCTTCACCGTTGGGTTGGCGTGGACGCTCAGACAGAAGCCCATCTACCACGCCAAAGCGTTGGTCGAGATTGAGAAGGAAAACCCCAGCCTCGTTAGTCCGCAGGAGCTCTTTCAGCTCGAGGCGGTCTCCGACGCTTATTTGGAAACCCAGTACAAGATTTTGAAAAGCGAGGCCTTGGCTGAACGCGTGATCGACCACCTTGGCCTGGACCAGCTCGCAGAATTTAGTCCTCAGAAGCGGTGGTGGTCCTGGACTAAGAGGAACACGAACCCCGCACCGCAAACCTTTACCGTCGGTCAGGGTGTCCCCGAGCGCGACCCTGCTTTGTACGAGACCGCGCTGGAGCGCTTTCAAGATCAGTTGGAAGTTAAGCCAGTCAGGCGCAGTCGGGCGGTTGAAATTGGCTTCGATTCGCAGGATCCAAAGCTGGCGGCCAGTATCGTAAACACCCTCGCTTCCAACTACATCGAGAAACACTTGGAGGCGCGCTGGGAGGCTACGCAGAAAGCCTCTGAATGGCTGTCGCAGCAGTTGCTGGATCTGAAGGCGAAGCTGGAGAAATCGGAAGACGCGCTCCAGAAATACGCCCGCGAGAACAGCCTGCTATACCTGGAAACCGAGAAAGGGAACACCGAAAGCGTCGTTAACCAAAGTCTCCGAGAACTTCAGGTGGAGCTGACCAAAGCACAGGCTGCACGGTACGAGAAGGAATCGCTCTATCGCTTAGTACAAGCGGGCGACTACGGTTCGCTGCCCGGGGTGTTTGAGAACAAACTCTTACAGGACCTCAGCGTTCGCTTGGCAGAGCTCGAGCGCGAGCATGCCCAACTGTTGACCACGTTCAATGAGGGTTATCCCAAGGTCAGACAAATTCAGAACCAGATCAATGAGATCCAGACTGCGCTGCAGCGCGAACGTGAGCGCGCGGCGCGGAGAATTGTCAATGATCACGTCGCCGGGGTGCGCCGGGAAAGCCTCGTCCGGCGAGCCTTTGAAGAAAAGCAAGAACAAGTGAACCTCATTGCAGAAAAGGCGGTGCAGTACAGAATCTTGAAGCGTGAGGTGGAAACGAACAAGAATATGTACGAAGGCTTGCTACAACGGCTGAAGGAGGCTGGCGTCTCAGCGGGTCTGAAGGCCAGCAACATTCGCATTGTGGATCCAGCAAAGCCGCCCTACAAACCGGTTGCACCAAGAGTGCCGCTCAATTTGACGCTAGCTGCGATGTTGGGGTTGGGGCTCAGTGTTTGCGCAGCTTTTCTCCAAGAGCATATGGACCAAACCCTTAAGAATGCGGAAGATGTGGAACACTTTCTGCGCGTGCCTGCATTGGCTTTCATCCCTTCCGTCGAGTCACTGAACGGCCACCGGGTCAAAGTTCTTGCTCGCCCTGAGCGTGGCGTAACCCTAACCAGCGGGAAGGACGCGCCGAGTACGGCCCTGGCAAGCCAGTTCCCTCGAATCGATCTGGGGGGTCAGAAGGATTGGGCCCTTTCGGAGGCTTTTTGCAGCCTGCGCACGTCGGTGCTCCTTTCCAGGGCTGGTCCTCCGCCCCGCTCCATACTGGTCACCAGTGCGCAACCGCGCGAGGGAAAAACCACCGTCGCCACGAATCTAGCTATTTCCCTGGCACAGCTAGGAGGGCGTGTTCTGCTCATTGATGCGGATATGCGGCGTCCGACCATTCACAAGTTCTTCCTCCGGAAGAGTTCACAGTTGGGCAGCTACTTGGCGGGCCAGGGAGCATGGCAAGAGATGGTGCATCACACGGGGCTCGGTGGTCTAGATGTGCTGCTTTGCGGACCCGTACCGCCGAACCCCGCTGAGCTTCTTTCCTCGGAGCGCATGCGTATATTGGTTCGCGAGACGACAACGCAGTATAGTTTTGTCATCCTCGACTCGCCGCCTCTACTGAACGTAGCCGACAGCCGGATCTTGGCAACAATGGTTGAGGCTACAATCCTCGTAGTCAAGGGCGGGGACACACCCCGGCAGTTGGTCCAGCGGGCGGAGTCTTATGCCCGTGAGGTAGGCGCCAAGGTCCTAGGCGTGGTACTGAACAACCTCGACGTACACGCTGACGATTATTCCTATTACCAGTCTTATGGTTACGACTCCTGCGGTTCCCGAGATGCGACGGACGGTAAGAGTTAGCGGGCCCGAGGGATCGAACCGGGATGGGGTTCGTCCTCGCGACGGAACCCTCGGTTATCCATGGTGCATGTTTCTAAGATTTGCCTAATCAGTGTGGTCGTGTTAGCCGCTCTTGCATTTGGTGGCACGGAGGGGCCTTACTTTTCTGTGGTGCAAGTCGTGCTTCTTGGGCTTGGTGTCCTGCTCCTCGCGACATACAGCGCTGCTGGACTAGACAAGCCGAGGCTTCCGGTTGCGATCCCCCTCTTGTTGGTGGCTCTGGTTCTCTTGCAAATCGCGCCACTTCCCAGTTCGGTGGTTCAGCTTGTCGGCGCCCCGGGAGATCGGCTCAATGGCACGTCCTTTGTTAACGTTAGTATTGCCCCCTACAAAACGCTATCTGATTTGGTTATTCTGCTGACCTATCTCGCTGCCTTTTACCTGACTCTCGTTGTATGTTGGCACCCCAGCGGCAGTAGGCACTTGGTCTACGCCCTCTTGGCTCTTGGGACTTTCGAAGCTTGCTACGGACTATTCCAATATCTGACCGGATGGCAGCAGATTTTCAGTTACGTGAAAACCTACGACCGGGAAGCAGCGACGGGAACGTACATCAACCGCGATCACTATGCGGGGTTCTTAACGATGCTCCTGCCGTTCGCTTTTACCCTTGCCTGCCATCAGTTCGAGGAGATTCGGGGGTCGCAGAGGGACCCATCGAAGCGAGTGCGAAGTTTCCTGAGTCACCCAGAGTCCCACAAACTGTTTCTTTGGCTGTTCGTGGCTACGATTCTGGTCGTCGCACTCGTGTTTTCACAGTCGCGCATGGGAATTATTTCGGCAGGCGTAGCGACCCTATTGGTAATCACGCTCATCTCCACATCCGGATGGCGGAAAAGAAGCACCCTTCTGCTTGCGGCGCTCTTTTTTTGTGCGGCCCTTGGCGTCATCGCGTGGATTGGCCCCGAGCCTGTGATCACACGATTCGAGGCGCTTGGGCAGGAGTATGCCCCCGGCGGCGAGAATCGCTGGGCCATCTGGCAGGATACGCTGAAGCTGGTCCGACAGCATCCGTGGTTTGGAACCGGGCTGGGCACATTCTCGCTGGCGTATCCCTCCGTGCAAACCGCATTTCCGAACAGTATTGTGGATCACGCCCATAACGACTACGTGGAGTTTGCATCAGAACTCGGGCTGCCCGCAGGGCTCTTACTGCTCACTGGGTTCTTCTATGGGCTGCTACAAGTCATTCACCGCGTCCGCACCGGCGAGGTTCAGAGCGATCAGGCGGTTGTATTCGGCTGTTTCGGCGGCCTAGTCGCAATCTCTCTCCATAGCCTCACAGACTTCAATCTCCACATCCCGGCCAACGGATTGGTGTTCGCGGTGGTGCTGGGCATGGCCTATGCAAACACCCGGAGGCAGATGCAACGTGCTCGGGGCCGGCAGGGCATCGCCATCGGGCGAGAGTGATCCCCGGCTTTTCAGCGAAGAATACAAACAAGGGACTCCGCGAGCGATCTCATCATCTGGGCCCACGCGTTGCTCGTACTGCCTTCTCGGGTCCCAAGTAGCGGATTGCTCTTGTGGACATAGTCGGCCGGACCCAGCGGCGCTTTGCTACTGACCGGTTCTCTGGTGCCCAGCAGGCCGGGGAGTAGATTTCGCAAAGCCGTGACATTCTCATTAAGAAACGCGACATCAAGAAACGCGAAGCAGGTCGCGACGTCGGTCCTGGTAAACGCGTTGATCACCAGTGCATTTGTGGGGCTCGATCGCCGCTTTCTGCACTGGTTCATTCTCCCGACGACGATCTGTGGTTGCACATGTCTGGTCTTCCTGCTGCGCGCAGTACGTCAAGGGCGATCGTTCACAGATCCTTCGCTGTTGATCTCCGCCCTCGGATACCACAATACCTACGTGGCTCCCATGCTTCATGTGTATTGGGACTACAGAATTCTAGCCTTGTCTATTCAGCCGGACGATTACCGCCCGTGGTTCGGAAGGATGGCCTGCGTCAATCTGCTCGGCATTGCTATTTTCGTTGTCGTGTTTTCGCATGTGGTGAATAGGGGAGAGCGCGTAAGGCGCCAGACGATATGGGTGGTCGCGCGGAAGCGGCTGATGGTCTGCGGCCTCCTAATCATTCTTACCTCCGTGGCGTTGCAGGCGTTTGTGTATGCGGATTTCGGCGGTGTCGGCGGATATGTGGACCAGTATCTCCACGAGCGCGAGGCGTGGAACAACAAGGGTTGGCTGTTGGTGATCGCAGAATCCGCGCCTCTGGTAGGCGTGCTGATCCTGGGTGCTCTGCGAAAGGAACGGGTTAGAAGAACACCGTTGCCGCTCGTGATCGTTTTCGGCTGTGCGTTCGTCATCTTGCAGATTCTGTTCGGGGGCTTACGTGGGAGCCGTAGCAATATTGTTGTCAACTGCTTTTTCGCGGCGGGGATCGTGGATCAGGTATTCCGACCTCTGTCGAAGAAGCTGGTGCTTCTGCTGGGCATTGCGGTCGTGGCGTTCAGCTATTTTTATGCCTTTTTCAAAGATTTCGGTTTTGAAGGCGTGGAAACCGCTCTTAGTTCGGAAGGCAGAGAGTTTTTGGCGAGGCAGTCGGGACGTTCAGCGGAGACAGTGCTTCTTTCTGATCTGAGCCGCGCAGATATTCAAGCCTTCGTTCTGCAGGAATTCGAGAGCGGGCGACAGGTCGACTTGGCCCTGGGGAGAACCTATGTAGGCGCGTTAAGTTTGCTGGTTCCGAGAGTGATTTGGCCCGAGCGTTTGCCCACGAAACTAAAGTGGACGACCGAACTTGAGAATGGCGAGGGCTCCTACGCAAACGGCGTTGGTCGGTCCACGCGAATGTACGGGCAGGTCGGTGAAGCCATGCTGAACTTTGGCTATTGGGGAGTACCGATTCCGTTCACGGTGATGGCCCTTGTTATAGGCAAGATTTCGGTGATGTCACGACGGATGGCGGTCATGGACGCACGACGGATGCTCTTGCCGGGGTTGGTCATCGTCAGCCTGTGCATGGTGATCCAGGACTCGGACAACATCCTGTACTTCCTCGTGCAGTATCTCTCGATCCCCTGGGCAATCATCTGGATTTCGACAACACGGGGCGCCGCAGACTATGCATTCTCAAACACTGCTCTAACTACGGTCGCGGCACGCTAAATCGCGGCAGACCACCCATGATGGTAAGAAGATCGAGTTGGGCTGTAGGCGCCGAAGTCTGGACCTAAGCGGGCTTGACGCGTGTCCACTGGTGATCACGAACGTAAGACAATGGAACGCGCAATGAAGGTTCTTCACCTTTCCAAGACCACGAGGGGAGCGCGATGGGCAAGTGCGCAGGCGCGGGTTCTGACGCGTAAAGGGGTGGAGGTGCACGTGGCACTTCCAGATCTAGAAGGGCCCGTTACAGAAGAATGGGTCTCAAACGGGGCGCAAGTCTACCGCATGGACTACGTGCTGTCCCCGTTCAAGCCGGTGGCAACGGCGAGCAGCCTGGACCAGCTTCGTCGACTTGTGGATCGCCTACAGCCCGACCTGGTTCACTCGCACTGTGTGACCGCTGCCGTCATGGCTCGGCTGGCCTTGCGGGGAGACCGTTCGCTCCCAAGACTTTTCCAGGTTCCAGGGCCCCTGCATATGGAAAAACCAGTGTTTCGCACGGCAGAACTCTCGACGGCGACGACAGCGGATTACTGGATCGCTACGAGCCGGGCGATCGTGTCGCGCTATCTGGCGGCGGGGGTCAGTCATCGGCGGATTTTCCTAAGTTATGCAGGCACTGATAACGGGCGGTTCCAGCGACAACGAACAGGGTGGCTCCGGAGGCGTCTCGGGCTGAGTAGCGCTGAGTTCGTCGTGGGTAACATCAGCTACATTTACTCGCCGAGGTGGTACCTGTTACAGAGGGTCGGACTGAAATGCCACGAAGACTTGATCGAGGGCATCTCGCTCGCGGCAGAGAAGGATCGGTCCATTCGCGGAGTGTTGATCGGGGGCCCGTGGGGAGCGGATTCCAAGTACTTCGACAAACTCCGGCAATACGCGCGAAAGCGGTCAGGAAACGTTGTCAGCATGCCAGGCCCGCTGAACCAAGAGGAAGTGGCTTGTGCCATCCGGGATTTTGACTGTGTGACGCATGTTCCCCTGTCGGAGAATTGCGGAGGGGTGGTGGAGCCTCTGCTGTGTGGAATACCTACGATTGCCTCGCGGATCGGCGGATTGGTGGAAGTGGTGATGGATGGGTGGACAGGGATCACGGTGCCGGTCCGGGATCCTAACGCTCTTTCCGTTGCGATTCTGCACGTCCGAGATAACTATGACGCAATGTGCAGACAAGCGGATGCGGGCCGTCTGCTGGTCCAGACAATGTTCGATGTCAAGCGAACTGCCGCGGAGGTCTACGAAATCTACCGTTATGTGCTGGGGCAAAGGGCCTTGGCGCCAGCGGAATTCGCCTCGCAAGAATTCCTCAAGGCCATGAATGGAGCGATGAACTACAAGTCAGCTCATGAATGGGCGTGAGCCATCGAAGACCAGCGACTTGGCTGGGCTACCCACGAGAAACCGGGAGTTTTTGCGGCTTCTTGGAGCCCCAGCCGGAACTTTGGGTCGACCGGGCGGCAACCCAAGCATTCATGAGATCGCTTAGATAGCTTCTTGTTGACAGGGATGCGAACTTGCAGCGTGCCACGGCGAGATCGCCAAGAGTGCACCATTCGCAAGCTGAAGTTGCAGGGACTTCCGAAGCCTCCAAGTTGTACTGCTTTCGGCCGCCTCTGGTCAGTCGTTCGCCAATTTAGCCTATGTGCAGAGGAATGCGCGGGGGAAGCGCCGCTATGGCAATTGTTGCCAAGGCAGGTTCCCGAGCCGGTTCGCAGCAGAAGGGCTGGCAGCTCGCTGTCAAGAGCCTCGTTGACAGGGCCTGTGCGGCCTTGTTGCTGGCACTCCTCGCGCCTGTCCTCGGCGCCATCGCCCTGCTGGTGTGGATCACCATGGGGAGGCCCGTGCTGTTGCAGCAAGTCCGGCCCGGGGGGCATGGGCGGCCCTTCCGGCTGATCAAGTTCCGGACGATGGCGGATCGCCGAAAACCTGCGGGGGACATGTTACCGGACGAGATGCGGCTCAGCAGGGTCGGGCGCTTCCTGCGATCCACGAGTCTGGACGAGTTTCCAGAATTGTGGAACGTCCTGCGGGGAGAGATGAGCTTGGTCGGTCCGCGCGCCCTCTTGATGGAGTATCTCGATCGCTATACTCCCGAGCAGGCCCGCCGCCATGACGTGGTTCCCGGAATTACAGGCTGGGCCCAAGTCAACGGCCGCAACGCGCTGAGCTGGCCGGAAAAGCTTTCCCTCGACCTCTGGTATGTGGACCACTGGAGCCTCCGGCTCGACCTCAAGATCCTTTTCCGGACGATTTGGACGGTGATCAAGCGGGAAGGCATCTCACAGCCCGGCCATTCCACCATGCCCGAGTTCCTCGGGAGCGAGAATCCAAAGCCATGAACGCGTCCCGGATCTTTGTCTATGGCGCCGGAGGTCACGGAAAGGTAATCGCGGACATTCTGCTGTCGAACCACGACGGGCGTTTCGTAGGCTTCATAGACGACCACAAGGATCTGCAGGGCCGCACTGTATTGGACTTCCCGGTCTTCGGCGACGGTGAGTGGTTACTAGACGAAGCAAGAATTGCCTGCGTGGCCGTTGCTCTGGGAGTGGGGGAGAACCGAGCACGCCAACAGGTGGCGGAGCGATGTCTCGCTGCGGGCATCGAGCTAGTTACGGCGATCCACCCCAGGGCAGTGATATCCAGAGCCGCGAATCTTGGAGCGGGGACCGTGGTCATGGCCGGCGCAGTCGTAAATCCCTGTGCAAGAGTCGGCGTCGGGGTGATTGTGAACACGGGAGCTGTCGTGGATCACGATACAGTGATCGGCGATTTTGCACATGTCTCAAGCAACGCCACCATGGGCGGTGCCTCCCAGCTAGGCCCCCTTTCCCAATTGGGACTCGGAGCCGTCGTGCTACCGGGGATTAGGGTTGGTGCGCGGAGCATCGTCGGCGCCGGTGGTGTGGTCGTTCGAGATCTTCCCAATGATGTGGTGGCCATTGGTGTTCCTGCGCGCATCCATCGCACCGTTGAGAGTCAAGTCGCCGCAAGAAGATAGGCGCAATCCGAGCTCAGGAACGATGAAAACGACCATCTCTGTCAGCGAGTTGGCCATCGAAGGCGGTTGCCCGGTTCGACAGGAGCCATTTGCGCCCTGGCCACACTTTGAACAGGACGAAATCGAAGCCGCGGCGGCTGTCCTGCGGTCGGGAAAGATCAACTACTGGACGGGCCAAGAAGGCCGCGAGTTCGAACGAGAGTTCGCGGCTTTCACCGGATGCAGACACGCCATCGCGCTAGCCAATGGCACGGTCGCCCTCGAATTGGCGCTCTACGCACTTGGAATCGGCCCTGGGGACGAAGTGATTGTTCCCAGCCGTACGTTTATTGCCTCTGCGAGTTGTGCCGTGATGCGCGGCGCAGACCCGGTCTGCGCCGACGTCGATCCCGTCAGCCAGAACCTGACGATGGAAACGATTCGGCCCAAGCTCACTCGGCGAACAAGGGCCATTATCCCCGTCCACCTCGCAGGCTGGCCCTGCGACATGGATCCTATCCTGGAGCTCGCGCGGGAGCGAGGGATCAAGGTCATTGAGGATTGCGCCCAGGCTCAAGGCGCAACCTACAAGGGGCGGCCCGTCGGTTCCCTGGGTGATGTGGCTGCCTTTTCGTTTTGTCAGGACAAGATCATGACCACAGGTGGGGAAGGGGGCATGCTTACCACAAATGACGAGACGATCTGGGAAAGGGCTTGGAGCTTCAAAGATCATGGTAAGAGCTATGCGGCTGTCCACTATCGCCAGTATCCGCCAGGCTTCCGCTGGCTCCACGAGTCCTTCGGCACGAACTGGCGCCTGACCGAGATGCAATCCGCTATGGGCCGTTGCCTCCTCAGAACACTCCCCCGTTCATTAGAGGCACGCCGCAAGAATGCCGCAATTCTGACAGAAGGGTTCGCCAAGATCCCCGGCCTTCGGGTCGCTCGGCCTCCGAGAGAAATCGGCCATGCTTATTACAAGTACTACGCATTTCTTCAGCCGGAGCGCATCGAAGAGGAATGGGATCGAGATTGGATCGCTTCCGCAGTCGCCGCGGAGGGCATCCCTTGTTTCAGTGGGAGTTGCAGTGAGATTTATCTCGAGAAGGCTTTCTCCGAAAAGTTACATCCTCCCGTGCGCCTAAAGGTTGCACGAGAACTGGGCGAGACAAGTCTGATGTTTCTGGTTCATCCGACGCTCTCGGAAGCCGACATGCGTGACACCTGCCGCGCAGTCGAGAAAGTGTTCGAGGTCGCCACGCGATAGCCACCCGAGGTAACCCCTGAGCCTGACAGATGGCTGAAGCAATCACTAAGAGAGGATCTTGTGCTCTAGGGTGAACGAGAACAAGGGCCTCGGCCGGCAGAAAACTGTGCCTCATCGCGCGCCGGTCGATGTTCCATCGCAAGTTTGCCTGACACAAGTCATAAAGGTGCCGAGTGCAACGGGGGAGTTCCACTTCTGAGCACAGTAAGCCCGCTACCGGGAAACCATCCGTCCCCAAGCAGATCCTCCTGAACCGCGAATAATGCCCCGCCGCTGGCGCGTGCTGCCCGCGGCCCCATGCTCATGGACAAAACTCGAAGGATTTCACGAGCTCTTCTCCCCTACCGGATATGGACCATCATCCTTTTTCAGGCGCTGCTGATTTTCTGTTCGCTGACGGTGGCGTGGTGGCTGCGTTTTGAGTTCACGCTGCCGTACCAGGTGCTCTTGTTCTCCGCCGCCCCGATCCTGATTATCATTCGGCTGGTGCCGATTGCTCACTTCGGCCTGTTCCACGACCGGTGGCGATATGCGGGAGTGCGCGATGCCGTTGCGGTCGTGAAAGCCGTCGTGGCCGGTTCGGTCGCGTTCTGGGTGATCCTGCGCTACGGTCTCGGGATCATCGAGTTTCCGCGCTCGATCTATTTCTTGGAAGCAGTGCTGACCACAGGATCGCTGGCCGGGGTGCGCTTGCTCTCCCGGGCCACGGGCGCATCTTTGCGCAGGGACCGGACGTCATACAAGAAAGTCATGGTCATCGGTGCAGGGGATGCCGCTGAGATGATCATCCACGAGATCATGCGGCCCGAAAGCGGCTTCGTTGCCGTTGGCTGTGTGGACGATGACCGTTCGAAATCCAGAACCAGACTCCACGGTGTACCCGTGCTGGGCCCCGTCGACAAACTTCCTGCATTGGTT
>JBGPZW010000166.1:0-7189 GCA_041493955.1 Terriglobia bacterium | reverse complement strand
GGGCAAGAAAGGGGACAAGGCATCCCCATTCATTTCCCGCCTATTCAGCCGGAAAGGCAGCTAGATTCCGACTCGACGCCGCTCGCAGTTCCGGCACACTCCAAGCTTGAGAATGCCTGCAGAAGGCTTTTCGAACGTATTGCGCGCGAGGAAGACTGGGAGGGGGCGGGCTCACAAGTTTTCAATTCAATCGGACGATCCCGCGCTTCAGGGCTACAGTCGTGGCTTCGGTTCGCCCGCTTACCTTCAGCTTCTCAAAGATATGATTGACGTGGATTTTGACGGTGCCCTCGCTGATGCGGAGGCTCACGCCGATTTCTTTGTTGCTCTTCCCCACGACCACGAGTCGAAGGACTTCCAGCTCGCGGGACGTCAAATCGCAGTCGCCCACGCGGCTGGCCAACTTGGCTGCCACGCTGGGTGGGATCCACATCCTCCCCGCATGCACAGCGCGGATGCATTCCATTAGCTCTTCCCGCCGCGCGTCCTTCAGCAGGTACGCCTTGGCCCCCGCCCGCAAGCCCCGGTAAATATCTTCCTCCCCGTCGTAGGTTGTTAGAACGATTACGCGCGCTTCCGGAGCTTGCTCTCGAATCGCGAGAATGGCATCAACTCCATCCATCTCGGGCATGCGCAGATCTACAAGAGTGATATCAGGACGACAACACAGGAACTGCTCTAGAGCTTCCCGTCCATTGCCCACCTCCGCGATCACTTTCATGTCCGGCGCGCGGTTGATCAGAGCTGCCAACCCCTCGCGCACGATCGGGTGATCGTCCGCAATCAAGACGCGGATCGCCTTAGGAGCGTTCATCGAAGATCACGCCTGATTCCTGAGCAGGCAGCGGTGCCACCACGAGCACCTGAGTTCCGCGGCCCGATTGGCTGATCAGGGTCAATTCTCCGCCGATTCGCTGTGTGCGCTCCCGCATGCTCACTAGACCAAAGCCGGCCTCCTTGGTCTTGAGCGAAGGGTCAAAGCCCACGCCGTCGTCCGAAACTCCTAGGCATACCCCTTCCCCATCAAAGGCCAACTCGATCCTCACTTCTCTGGCATGGGCGTGTTTCTGGATGTTTGTGAGGGCTTCTTGTCCAATGCGGAGAAGATTCGCCTCAATCTTGAGAGGGAGCGGGCGGGCAGCGCCACGGATCGAGAAATTCACTCGAATAGCCGTGCCAGTGGTGAGCTGGTTGGCGAGATTCTTAAGAGCTCCGGCGAGGTCAGCCGCTTCGAGAGCATGAGGACGCAACGCCCACACCGAACGGCGGGCTTCCGCAAGGCTCTGCCGCGCCAGACCCTGAGCCCGGCGGAGATGCGCACGCGCTTCCTCAGAATCATTGGCGAGGGCGTCTTCCGCCACTTCCAAATGCACAACGATGCCAGTGAATCCCTGGGCCAGCGTATCGTGGATTTCCTGGGCCATCCGGTTCCGCTCCTCCAGCACCGCCGATTGCTGTCCTCGTTCCGCAAGACGAGTCAGTTGAATGGAAAGGCTCAACTGCTGGGCAACTGCCTGCACCAACTCTAGCTGTTCTGGCGGATAGTCGCGAATTTCTGCGTTCCCGAGGGCGATGCAGCCGATCATTTCATCCGCCACGACCAGAGGAACGAAGAGCATCGTCTTGAAGTTCAGGGATAACATCCAATCCTGGATCGGCGCAAGCATCGGATTCGAATCCCCTTCGCGGATCACTACGGGAAGCCGCTTTCGCGAGAACTCCTGCCAGCCGAGGAAGGTCTTACTGGAGTATTGGGGGCTGAGGTTGGAGATTTCCTCCAAGGACTTGATTCGATCGTTTTCATAAACCATCTGCGGTGAAATGACGCCGTGCGATTTGTCGTAAAACCACAAAGAAGCCGAATAAGCCCCGAGTTGCTCGGCAATCCCCTTCAAGACCTGCCCCGAGAAGGTGCCCAGGGTTGGTTCAGACGCCAGAGCATTGAGCGTCTTCACCAGAGTTTCGGTCTGCGCGTGTGAGACCTGTTCCGCCTTTTGCCGCTCCACGACTTCGCGCCCGAGGAACTTGAAAACCAGAAAGAGAAGAGCAAAACTCACTGTGGTTCCAACGAACAAAGTTATTGTTGTCCTTGTCGCGCTCGCTCTTGCCGCCTCGTCCCTTTGGATCAGAAGCTGCTGCTCTTCGTCTTCCAGCTTCGAGATCAAGCCGCGGATGTCATCCATTAACGCCCTTTCTTCCACAGTGAGCGTAATCTCCTTCTCGGCCCGAGACCCCAGGCCCTTCTGCGCGTCGATCATCTGCTGAAGTCTCGCCAGCCTTTCCCTTACCCTGGGCTCGAGCGCCTCAAGCAGTTCCCGTTGTTGGGGATTGTCGGCGGTTAGCCGCCGGAGAATCTCCAGCTTCTTGCTCGTCATGGAAACCGACACGGTCAGATCGCCGAGCACATCTTCGAGCCGGACCAACACCTCTCGTGAAAGGTGCACCGATTCGGCTGTCTGCACCTGTTGGTTCATATTGCGATACGAAATGACGCCGATGGCCAGCTGGATGATCAATGCCAGTCCGAAGCCGAGAGCGAGGATCTTTCTAGTGCGAAAGGATTCCATTTCCAATCCGAACCCCGGCAGCTGGACAGCTGCCCAGACCAAAGCGGTTGCGTCGACCCTCGACTCGAATGCTCCGGGGAAGCCTGCTGGCCAGCTATTCGAACATTCCTGTTGAGCAGAATCAAGCCCTGCCGTGCAGCGAAGACCTCATTTAGAAAACAGGGAGGCATATAACTAAGGCTATACGCGCGAATCGACCGCTAAGCCGATCCGTTAGCCTTCCTCGCTGCCAGAAAAAATCTCTATCGCAAGCCGGATAGCTTTCAGCCGACTTAAACCGCTATCATCACCACAACCCGGCACGGGGTGCGTATGCACCTCGGTAGGGTGAAAGGTGGGGCTTCCCCGGGTCATGAAGCAGCGAAAGGGGAAGCTGCCAAGAGAAGGGGACGCCCCCTTCCTTCTGTCCTCGTGCCGTGCAGGCACACTGACTCCGTTGTCGAGCCCAAGCGATTGCTCTATGACAAACAGCAAGAACTGGCCCTGAAGGAATGAGAGTCTCGAATCAAGACATGTCCGTGTTGTCTCCGCCGCTGGCGGAGCAGCGATCGGCCCACACAGTGTCTCGGTCGCGGATACGAGAACTACGGAGCTGGGAGGGCTTGCCGGAGCTTGAGAATGCCTGGAACGAGCTCTTGGCCGGCACTGCTGCCCGGACCGTTTTCCTCACTTGGGAATGGATACGGTCCTGGTGGGACTCCCAGGGGCCAGGGCACGAACTCAAGCTCCTGTTCTGCACGGACGCAGGCGGAGAACTGATGGCCCTTGTGCCTCTGATGCGCTCTCGAGAACAGATTCTTCCCGGCGTTTCTGCAAGGCTGCTTCGCTTGATTGGTGACGGCTTCGGAGGCTCGGAGAATCTCGACTGGATCGTCCGGCAAGGCAGTGAGCGCGCCGTGGTCGGCGAAGTCCTCGATTGGTTGGAGCAAAATGCTGCGGAATGGGACATTCTGGCGTTGAACACGGTGCCAAGCTCGTCTCCTGTGGCCAGCGAGCTGCGGAATCAGATGACAGCGCGAGAGTGGCGCGTCGTCGAGAGCGAAACTTCCGGCTACATTCTTCAACTGCCAAGTACTTGGGACATTTGCCTGCATTCGCTTTCCAAGAACATGCGATCTCAATTGTCCTATCGTGCGCGACGCCTGCAAGCTCATTTTCAGATTCGGTTGCGAAGGTGCGATTCCGTGAGAGAACTGCCGGACTGCCTCGAGCAGTTTTTCTCCCTGCATACAAAGCGCTGGGAAAGCCGGGGTCAAACCGGCAGCCTGTATTCGCCGCAGAAGCGCAGATTCTACGCCGAGGTGGCGACGCGGCTGCTGGCCCGAGGTTGGCTCGACTTCTGGCTACTTGAGTTGGATGGCAAACCCGCGGCCGCAGAATTTGGTATGACGTACGCCGGAACGTACAGTTTTCTGCAAGCCGGCTTCGATCCCAACTATGCCGCCTACAGCGTCGGTCGGGTCCTGAGAGCCATGATCATGCAGGAATTGATCCGCCGCCGCGTGCGCGCGTACGACTTCCTTGGCGGAGATGATCCGTACAAGGCCCGCTGGGGCGCGTACCGCCTCGGTTATCTGCACATGGCTTGCGCGCGGCCCTTCAGCAAAGGAGCTAGCGCCCTGCTCGTCGCCCAGAGCGCCCAGAGAAGCAAGGATTGGCTTCGCGCACACATCCCGGAGAAGCTGTGGTGTCTGCTGCGGGAATTCTATCGACGACTTCGGGCGAGCTAAGCCGATGACATCGGAACCACGGGAAGTGCCGTTGGAAGTGACGTCTCGCGTGCAAGTTGTTCCGCAGGCCGATCGCCCGCACTTGCCGCACTTCTTGGTTGCTGATCAACCAGACCGAACAAGCGTGCCAACGCTTCGTCGCGCACCTGCAGAACCTCTGATCAGCGTAATCCTGCCCACGTACAACCGGGCTTATTGCCTCCTCAGAGCCGTGCACAGCGTTTTGCAGCAAACCCATGATGCCGTGGAGCTGATCATCGTCGATGATGGTTCTACAGATGAAACCCATGACCTAATCTCGGCTCGCCGCTCACGCCGTTGCGTGCAGTACATTCGCCAGGAGAATCAGGGGGTCGCAGCCGCCCGCAATCGTGGACTCCGGGAAGCACAAGGCGAGTACATCGCGTTTCTCGATTCCGACGATTTCTGGAAGCCTTGGAAGCTCGAGCTTCAACTTGCCTGCCTTCGCGCGCTTCCAGAAGCCGGGATGATCTGGTCCGACATGGAGGCGTTCAATGCTGAGGGCAGGCTGATTAGCGCGAATTACCTGGCAGTGATGTACCACGCGTATCGCAGGTACACCTTCGACGAACTCTTCCACCAGGCCTATGCACTGAAGACAGTTGCCCCGCAGCTCGAACCCCTCGTCAAGAACGGAAAACTCTATGTCGGTGAGATCTATTCCCCAATGATTCTGGGGAATCTGGTGCACACCTCCACCGTACTTCTCCGGCGCGAGCGCCTAGAAAAGGTCGGTGAATTCGATACGACCCTGCAAGTGTCGGGGGAAGATTTTGATTTTTACCTGCGAACGTGTCGAGAGGGACCCGTAGCTTTCACCGATCTGGCCACAATGGTTTATCAAACGGGACTACCGGACCGGCTCACCCATCCTTCAAAATTCATCTACATTGCCCAGAACTACCTGAAGACAGTCACGATTAGGCTCGCGCAAGATCGTGACCGAATTAGCCTGCCCCAAGGCTTGATCGATGCAAAGCTCGCCGACGTGAATGCCTGGCTGGGCGACTTACTCATGATGAATGGCGACCATCGCCAAGCGCGAAAACATTTGGCCGCCAGCCTGCGACTGAATATCTGGCAACCGAGAACTGCGGGCTTGTTGTTCCTCACCTATCTTCCTGAGGGATTTGGAAAACTGGCCCGGCACATTTATCGCTGGCTCAAGTCGTTCATTCAGGCTGATGGAACCGTTTCAGAAACCTATCACCAATAGGCCAGCAAGATTGGAGTATTGAATCGGTAGTTGCCGGTAATTTCCGAGGGCAGGCACTATGCTTCGAAAAGTAGCCACAGGCAGGCAGCGGAGGGAATCGAAACCCTTTCCTTGGGGTCCGGGATGCTTCGCGCCGAGGATGCCAATTGGGGGTGATGGGCGAGCGGTCGAAAAACGCACTGCCTCTCACGCGTGGTATTGGCTATTCGGACTGCTTTTGCTCGTCAGTGGGCTGGCGCTGGTAGGATTTTTCTGGGAGCGAAGCGTGGAGGCACGGGACGCCCAAAGGTTCCCCATGACCGGTCAGTTGGTGGATGTAGGCGGCTATCGCCTGCATCTGAACTGCACCGGCGCGGGTTCGCCCACCGTGGTGCTGGAGAGCGGCTTCGCGCTGACGGCGAGGCAGTGGGAGCAAGTGCAACCCGGCATCGCGCAATTCGCGCGCGTCTGCTCCTATGACCATGCGGGAATTGGCTGGAGCGAGCCCGGGCCACTCCCGCGAACGAGCAAGAAGATGGCGGAAGAGTTGCACGTGCTACTCGAACATGCGGGAATCCCGGGTCCGTACGTACTGGTGGCGCACTCCTACGGCGGGATGAGTGTGAGGATGTTCGCGGCACTGTACCCGGGAGAAGTAGCCGGCGTTGTCCTGGTAGATTCGGTGCACCCGGAGCGATACTTTGGGCGGCCGATCCCCCGATCGGAAAAATGGCGCTACTGGTTTTATCGGATGACGGCGCCGTTCGGGATTCCGCGATTCCTGGGGCGCTGCCCGATTGGGCCGCCGAGCTGCAAACGATATGTCGAGACCTATCAGAGGATGCGGGAGTCCACGGCAGAGAGCGCAGCGCAGGTGGTCGCCGCCGGCGATTTGGGCGCCCTCCCACTGGTGGTCATTGCCCACGACCCGCAAGCTTATACTTCTTCGGACAAAGAGCAGGAAAGATGGCCGCGCGAAGACACCTGGATGCGGCGGCAACGCGATTTGACGCGGCTGTCCTCGAATGCCTCGCTCGTCCTGGCGCGGGGGACAAGTCACCAGGTACCTACGGAAAAGCCACAGATTGTGATTGACGCCGTAGCGAAAATCGTCGCTTCGGCCCGATCCACG
Source organism: Terriglobia bacterium (assembly GCA_041493955.1). Lineage (GTDB taxonomy): Bacteria > Acidobacteriota > Terriglobia > Acidiferrales > UBA7541 > QHYU01. Next base: position 544 of record JBGPZW010000166.1, on the reverse strand, counting down.
AGTCGTCATCTGCAACCCTACCAACGTGAGTGAAGCGGCGAAGATTTGCCTTCAGGCGATGACGGAGACCATGGCCAGGGCCTCCGCGGCCAGTTTCTGATCGCCGAGGATCTTCGCATGTGCTCGCGCTTGCTCCTTGCTGATGCCTTTGGTGAACAATTTCCACGCCGTCTCCTGATCGAGGACCACGCCGGCGGCGGGTTCGCGAGCGGCATCGAGATAGAGATTCCATTTGCCGTTTTCGCGGAGAAGGAACCATTTGCCCCCAGACTCGCCGGTAATGACGAGCGACACGACAGTGCCCTCCTCCGCGCGGACGTCGCGGTAGGTGTGGGGCAGGGCGCGAACAAGAGCATCCAGCACGGGAGCAAAGAATCGGGGCTCTTTGAGGCCGGGTTTGCCCACCGCGTCGCGGATCTGCTGCTGATGATGCCAGCGCTCCGTGTACTCCCGCGCCAGATCGAGCCACACCGGAGCGGGACCGGGCCCGGCCCAGTCCACCGGATCTCCCACGGCGTGGGGATCGAGCGACTTGAAATATTCG
>JBGPZW010000165.1:0-7190 GCA_041493955.1 Terriglobia bacterium | reverse complement strand
GGCCCCGGGCAAGCCAGCCAGTTCCCCGCTTCGTGATTCTGACGCTGCTGGTCGGTGGGCTCGCGGCGGTCAATTACTGCGGCGTGCGCGCGGGCGCGCAGATGAGCAACGTCTTCACCCTGGCAAAACTCCTGCCCCTGGTCATTTTCATCGCCGTGGGACTGTTTTTCCTGCGCGGCGGCAGCCATGCGGTGGCGCATCCCGCGGGCGCCGGCGCGTGGTTGGACGCAGTGCTTCTGCTGGCCTTCGCCTACGGTGGATTTGAATCCGCCATGATCCCCATGGCGGAAGCCAAGAACCCTGGTCGCGACGCTCCCTTTGCCCTGTTCGTGGGCCTGGTGGCCACCACCGTGGTGTACACGCTCGTGCAGGTGGTGGTGATAGGCGTGCTCAGCGATCCGGCAGCCACCGACCGCCCGCTGGCCGTGGCAGCGCGCCAATTCCTGGGCCCGGCGGGCGCGGCCCTGATGACCGCGGGCGCGCTGGTCTCAGTTTACGGGCTGATGAGTTCGTCCGTGCTCAACGCACCGAGGCTCACCTACGCGCTGGCCGAACGCGGGGACTTCCCGCCGTTGTTTGGCGCGGTACACCGGCGCTTCCGCACGCCGCATGTCTCCATTGTCGCCTACGCGCTGTTGACCTGGTTGCTTACTGTTGGCGGAACGTTTCGCTGGAATGCCACACTGTCCGCGGTCGCGCGGCTATTCATGTACGGCAGCGTCTGCGCCGCGCTGCTCGCGCTGCGGCGCAAACAGCCGGGCACAGAGGCCTTTCGCCTGCCCGCCGGACCGCTCTTCGCGGCGCTGGGAATCGCGTTTTGCCTGGTGCTGGTGAGTCGGATGGGACGCGTCGATGCCATCATCGTCGGCGTCACCGCCGCCCTTGGCCTGGCCAACTGGCTCTGGGCCCGCCGCCAGGCTGAGCCGCCGGCAATGTCCTGAGCCCACAGTCAGAGGCAAGCGTTCAGTACCCTTCGTGCTCAGCTCCGACTTTGACCTTTCCGGCGAAGTGGCGATAGAGGAAGACGAAATAACCGCTGGCCAGAACCATCCCGATAATCCACCACACCAGGCCGATCCTCAGGCCGTAGTCCGCGGCCTTAGCGTTCTGGGCCGTCAGGCTATAGGCCGGATTGGTGCTGGCTGGAAGTACGTACGGATACAGGCCGAAGACCACGCTGGTGACCATCCCCAGCAAGTACGCACAGGAGGCTAAAAACGCCCTCCAGTCATTCTGCCGGACGTTCTGCCCGGCCAGAAACCAGCGCGTCGAGAGAAGCCCCGCCAACGCGAGCGCGGGGAGGACGTAACCCCAGGGATGCGCCGAAAGGTTGGCTGGGACCTGCGGCTGGACGCGAAAAGTGACCCAGGTGATGAGCACAGTGAACGCCGCGACGCCCCACCAAACCCCGCGCGCCAGTCGCCGCGCGCGCTGCTGTACCGGCCCTGCAGTCTTTAGCCCCACCCAGAGCGCACCGTGCTGCGTGAGAGCGAAAAAAGCCGCCAGGCCGATCAGAATCGTGTACCAGTCGAGGATGCCGGTCTCGGGGCCAAGGCGGAAGTTGGTCCACAGCGGCTCAAAGAAGTAGCCGCGCGCGTCCAAAGGCACGCCGCGCACAACGTTGCCCAGCGCGGCGCCGTAGAATACCGCCAGCAGAAGGCTCGAGATGCAAAAGAGGACGTCCCAGAGAGGCGCCCACACCGGACTCTCCAGGTGGTTGCGAAACTCGATCGAAATGCCTCGCAGGATCAGCAGCCAGAGCACCATCATCAGCGGCAAGTAAAAGCCGCTAAAGCCAGAGGCATATAGGGCCGGAAAGGCGAAAAAGAGCGTCCCACCGGCGGCCAGCAGCCAGACTTCGTTGCCGTCCCACACCGGACCGATGCTGGCCAGCACCTGGCGGCGCTCCGCATCCGACCGGGCCACCAGCAGGTGAATGATGCCAGCGCCGAGATCAAAGCCATCGAGCAGGACGTATACGGCGATCATCATCGCCATCAGGCAGTACCACACGGTTTCCATCGAGGTCGCTCCTCAGTCGCGCGTTCCGCCGGGTGCCGCGGCGGCCTCGGGCCCGCGCTCGATTTCGCGGCAAACCAGGAACAGAAAAAGAACGCTGAGCACCGTGTACATTCCCATAAAGCCGATCAGCGTGAACCAGGCGTTGCCGGCCGAAACCTGTGGGGAGATACCCGCTGGGGTGCGCAGCAGGCCATAGATCAGCCAAGGTTGCCGACCCACCTCAGCAGTGATCCACCCGGCGGTGTTGGCGATATAGGGCAGCGGCAGGCACAGCATCAGCACCGAGAGCATCCCACGGGAGCGGTAGATCCGCCCGCGCCAGAGCTTCCAGGCCGCGACGATCATCACCGCAATGAAGATCGTGCCCAGCCCGAGCATCACGTGGTAGCTGTAGTAGAGCAGGGGAATGACGTCTGGCCAGTTTTCCTGGGGGAAATGATCCAGGCCGTACACCTCCGCCCTCCAGCGACGGTACGTGAGCATGCTGAGCATCCGCGGCACGACCATCGGGTTGTCGAGGCGTTTTTTCTGGATGTCTGGCTGGCCGAAGATGGCGATGGGCGCGCCCTGCCGCGTTTCAAACAGCCCTTCCATTGCGGCCAGCGTAGTGGGCTGATAATGCGCCACCATTCTTCCCTGGGCATCGCCGAAGGGGAACAGTTGTAGGATTGCAGCCACCACGCCTACGATCACGGCCACGCGTACGAAGGTCCGGCCGTAGGCCTCGTGCCTGCGCGAGAGCAGGTAAAATGCCCCCACGGCCGCCATGAAGAAACACGCGGTGATGACCGAGCCGTTCATCGTGTGCGCGTACTGCCAGAGCGCCCAGGGATTCAGCAGCAGCCCCCAGAAGCTCGCCAGCAGGATTTCGCCCTTGGGGCCGAGCGTGTATCCAACCGGATGCTGCATCCAGGCGTCAGTAGCGACGATCAAGTAGCCCGAGAGCCAGGAGCCGAGGAAGACCATGAAGCCGGCGAACCAGTGGCCCTTCGGTCCAAGCCGCTTCTCGCCGAACAGAAAAAGCCCGAGAAACGACGACTCCAGGAAAAACGAGAAGACACCTTCCATGGCCAGTGTCTGGCCAATGACGCCGCCGGCGGCTCGGGAGAAGGCTGCCCAGTTGGTGCCGAACTGGAATTCCATGGGGATGCCCGTCACCACGCCCAGGGCAAAAGCGATGCCGAATATGCGCGCCCAGAAACGCACAGCGCGGTTGTAGTGTTCGTCGCCGGTGCGCAGGGCCAGGGTTTTCAGGATGACCAGCAACAGTGCCAGCCCCATCGTGAGTTGCGGGAAGAGATAATGGAAAGTGACGGTGAAGGCAAAATGAAGACGGTGGATGGCCAGAGCATCGTCCACGGCGGCTCCTTACTCACCCGCGGTTGGCCTCGACTCCGAACTCGAGAGCACCACCCCTTGGGTCCCTCGCCGACTGAACTCAACGGCCCTCGAGGCCGACGTCCTGACTTGGTTGCATCTTACTGCACCAACCGTCTAATTCACAAGCTGGCTGCAGAGTGCGCGATCGGCAACGCTGGCCAGACCATTTTGGATGTTGCGCCTTCGCCGCTCGTGCGTCAATCTCTGTAGGAATTTGCTCTCGAACAGTAGAAGCGATGACTAAGAAGAGAACAGGCGAGTCGTGGATGCCCGCTGACGACTACGGCCGCTCACTGCCGCGGTTTACCGTGAATCTGCTGGTGCGCGACCTCGAGCGCTCGGTGGCGTTCTACGAGGCAGTGCTAGGAGCGAAGAAGCGCTACTCCGATCCCGACTTCGCGGCACTCGAGCTTGCCGGGCTTGAGTTCATGCTTCACGCCGATCACACCTACGAGCAGCACCCGCTCGCTGCCCGGCTGGCGGTCAGCGGCCCGCGCGGCACCGGCGCTGAACTGCGCCTGTTCGGTGTCAACCCCGATGAGGTCGAAGCGCGCGCCAGGGCCAGCGGCGCGACAGTGGTCCAACCCGCCACCGACAAGCCGCACGGCTGGCGCGAAGCGATAGTCGCCGACCCGGACGGCTACGTCTGGGCCGTGGGCGTGTCCCTTCCGAAGTAATGCCATCCGCTTCAACCCATTGGCAACAACTTCCTGCCGGGGCCAACGCTTGGAAACCGCCACAGAAAGTGTAATCATGCAAGGCTTCTTCCGTTTGCAATCCTTGTGAGCCAGTGGAGGGAAATCATGAAAATTCTTAAACGATCCGTCCTGATCCTTCTCGTGCTGGCGATTGCGGCCGTGGCTCCGATCGCGTCCGCGCAAGCCCCCGCGGCCGACGCAAGCCAAACCACCACGAAGCGCGCCATCACTTTCGACGATCTGATTAGTCTCGACCGCATCAGCGAAGTGCAAATCTCGCCTGACGGCAAGTGGGCGGCCTACCGCGTGAGCACTCCAGACAAAGCCGCGAACCGCACGTCGAGCAACATCTGGATGGTTTCCACGTCGGGTGGGCACCCGCAACAGCTCACGCGCAGCGGGCGTGACTCGCAACCCCGCTGGTCGCCGGACAGCAAACGGATTGCCTTCCTTTCCAGCCGCGACAGCTCCCCGCAGGTCTATCTGATCTCCCTGGAGGGCGGCGAGGCTTCTAGGCTCACCAGCGTTTCGACCGGCGCCGACAACGTGCAGTGGTCGCCCGACGGCAAAACACTGGCGTTCACCTCGGAGGTCTATCCCGACTGCCGCGACGACGCCTGCAACGTCCAGCGTGACGCCGAGCGTGAGAAGAGCAAGGTGAAGGCGCGCATCTACGACCATCTGCTCTACCGCCACTGGACCACCTGGAGCGAGGGCAAGCGCAGCCATCTCTTCGTGGTCGCCGCCGACGGCGGCACGCCGCGCGATCTCACCCCCGGCGCCGACTACGACGTGCCACCCGTACAGCGCGGCGGCGTCGAAGACATTGCCTTCTCGCCGGACAGCAAGGAGATCTGCTTCACCGCCGTCCCCGACAAGATGGAGGCCATCAGCACCAACGGCGAGCTGTTCATCGTCCCGGCGAGCGGCGGCACGGAACCCAAGCGCATTACCGCGAACCCGAGCTTCGACGGCGGGCCGGTCTATTCGCCCGATGGACGTTCGATTGCCTATCGCGCGCAGATGCGAGCAGGCTATGAATCCGACCGCTGGCAGATCATGCTTTACGACCGCGCCAGCGGCCGCCACACCAACCTGACGGAAAACTTCGAACGCAGCCCCGAGGGCCTGACCTGGTCGCCGGACAGCAAGACGATTTACTTCCACGCGCTCGACCGCACCCAGGCGCCGATCTATTCCCTCGCTGCGGCGGCAGGCAGCGAGCCAAAGGTCGTGGTGAGGGACGGCTACAACGACGAACTTTCCCTCAGCGCCGACGGCCGCACGATGGCCTTCAGTCGCTCGAGCCTCACCGTGCCGGCCGAAGTATTCACGGCGAACAGCGACGGGAGCGGCCTCCGCCAAATCACGCACCACAATCAGAGCAAGCTCGCGGGGATCGAGTTCAACCCGCCCGAGTCCTTCTGGTTTGCCGGCGCCGAGGGGACGCAAGTCCACGGCCTGCTGCTGCGCCCGCCGCACTTCGATGCCTCGAAGAAGTACCCCATGCTCTTCCTGGTCCACGGCGGCCCGCAGGGCGCGTGGAACAACTCCTGGTTCTATCGCTGGAACGCGCAGATGTTTGCTGCGCCGGGCTACGTCGTGGTGATGATCAACCCGCGCGGTTCGACCGGCTACGGCCAGAAGTTCACCGACGAGATCAACGCGGACTGGGGCGGCAAGTGCTTCGTCGATTTGATGAAGGGCCTGGACTACGTTCTGGCTAAGTACACGTTCATCGACAGCAACCGCCTGGCCGCAGCGGGCGGCTCCTTCGGCGGCTTCATGATGAACTGGTTCGCCTCGCAAACCAAAGGCCGTTTCAAGGCACTGGTCAGTCATGCCGGCGGCTACGACCAGAACACCGGTTATGGCGCCACCGAGGAGCTCTGGTTTCCCGAGTGGGAATTTCACGGCCCGCCGTGGAGCAACCCCGAACTCTATCGGAAACTCTCGCCCGGCACCTACGCGGCGGAGTTCGGCAAGTACATGACTCCGACGCTGGTCATCCATGGCGAGCAGGACTTCCGCGTGCCCTACACCGAAGGCCTACAGATGTTCACGGCGCTTCAGCGGCAGGGCGTGCCCTCGAAACTGCTGCTCTTCCCCGACGAAGGCCACTGGATCCAGAAACCGCAGAACAGCGAGCTCTGGTACAGGACCTTTCTCGATTGGCTGGCAACGTACCTTAAGTAAAGCGCGCAGGGCGTGCCGCAGCCCGCTTCTCGCAGGCTGTCGAGAGAGCTGGCATTAGGGCAGGACGCGCACGCCCGTCTTGCAAGGGGGGCGAGTTTCTCGGATTTCGCCATAGTCGTCCATGATGCAAAGCCAAAGGGCTTGACACGGCTGGCGGCCCGCGTTAGCGTGCCCCTCTCAAACCTACGGCCGAACATCATAGCGCCGCCTGTTTCCTGAATTTCATCTCCAGGGCGGTTCGCTGCGTTCTGCGCGCAAGAGCGGTATCATTCGGGCCCTTTTACTTGGCAGCTACATCTCAAGGAGGATCAGCATGCGGCGATCAGTGACTCTGCTCTGCGGGATTGTGGGTTTGGCATTGGCGCTTCCTCTGGTGGCGCAGGAAAAACCCGCCAACATAGGACGCGTGTTCGTGACCATCCCGAAGCCGGGCTATGAGGAAGGCCGGAAGCGTCACATGGACTGGCATCGGAAGCAGAACGACACCTGGACCTGGGAAACCTGGCAGGTGGAGACCGGTGAGACTGCCGGCGCCTTCCTGACCATTACTCTGGGCCACAAATGGAAGGACTTCGACGATTGGGCCGCGAAGTACGGGGAGGGCGACACCGCCGACGGCGCCAAGAACCTCTCGCCCTACGTCGCGGGAGGATCCAACGCCTTCTGGGTTTACCGCGCCGACATCAGCCGGCCATCAGATAGCAAGGAATCTCCCAAGATGCTGGAAGTGATTCATTTCATGGTCAAGTCGGAGGGAATGGACGAGTTCAACCTCGCCATCCGCAGGATCAACGAAGCCATCGGCAAGACCAACTGGCCCACACACTACAACTGGCACCAGTTGGTGAATGGTGGCGAGACCCCGCACCTCGTGCTCGTGCTGCCGCTCAATTC
>JBGPZW010000211.1:0-3752 GCA_041493955.1 Terriglobia bacterium | reverse complement strand
GTCCAGGGTGCGGCCGGCGTAGTCGCGGGAGATGGCCCGCCCCAGGCTGGCCACGCGCGACGCCAGCCGCGCCGGCGAATACATCACTTTCAGCCCAGCCTTCACAGCGCTTCCTCTCGAATCAGCAGGGCGATCCGCGTTCCGGCCTGTGGAGCAAATTCCTCGGCCACCGGCAGGCCGCGCGCCCAGGCCAGCGCCCCGCCGCTGGTAAGCACCGGCCACCCCGCCCGTTCACGCGCGGCCACGCGGCTTTCCAGCAACAGCCGCTTCAGTTTGCGAACACGCTGGCGTCCCAGGGGCCGATAAGAGTCACCCGGGCGCCAACTGCGGAGAATCAGCGGCGAGCGGAGCCGATCTCGGTCGAGCGCGGCCGTGTCTAGCTTAGTGTCGCTCGCGGCCGGAGGCCAGTCAATTACTTTCAGGCAGAAGCGTCTTCTGATTTCCGGGACTGAAACAGTAGCCGAGTTTGCGCCCTCCAACTCCACTACATACTGATACGTCTGCGGGGCCGATTCGGTTGCGCACGCACCCTCGCGCGACGCTCCGCGCCCGGAAAAAGAAAAAACCAGCTGGTCGAAATTCCGCTCCACCAGAACCCCGCCGGGCAGTTGCACGCGATGCCCACTCGGGCATGCCGTGGCCAGATGAATCACCTGCGCGACGTGCTGCGCGGTAAGCTGGCGCCGATCGCCCTTCACTTCCTCGATGACGCGCCGAATCAATCGCTTCGTGAGCGCGTCCATGGCGGCCGAACCGCCCGTCGCCGGACCTGCGGTTGTCAGCGCCAGAGGAGCGAGCAGGTCCACAATGCAAACGGAGAGGCTCCCCGGGCTGTGCTCGACCAGGGCCTTGAACCGGTCTTCGAGCAGCGCATTCCAGAAGGCCTCATCTTCGCGGGCCAGTGCCGCCAGTTGGCCAAGGCGAGCCACAACGCCGGGCTGGAAATCCCGCTCGAGTTGCGGCAACAGGCCCTGCCGGATTCGTGCGCGCAGGCGGGAGGTATCCACATTGGTGTGGTCCTCGCGCCAGGGTTGACCGAGCGCGGCCAGATATTCGCGAAGCTCCCGGCGCCGCGTCTCGAGCAGCGGCCGGACCACGTGCCCCGCGACCGGGTAGATGGCCGCGAGTCCGGTCGGCCCCGTGCCGCGGATCAGGTGCGCCAGAAGAGTCTCGGCCTGGTCATCGGCGGTGTGCCCTACGGCGATGCGCGAGGCGCGGCCGGAGTCCACCACGGCGGAGAAAAACTGATAGCGCAGCCGCCGCGCGGCGTCCTCGAGATTCCAGCCGTGCTCCCGGGCCGCGGCGGCCACATCCCCGCGCGCGGAAACGAACTCCAGCCCTCGGTCCGAGGCCAGCCTGGCCACAAACTGCTCATCGGCTTCGGAGTCGGCTCCCCGGAGCTGGTGATTGAAGTGAAGAACGAGCGGACGAATTCCCAGGACGTCGCGCAGCTCCAACAGCAAGAGCAGCAGGGCCACCGAATCACCACCGCCAGAGACACCAACACCGAGACGCTCGCCTGCTGCCACCATGCGATAGCGCTTCAGTGTCTCCAGCAGTCGCCGGTGAAGAACCGCTTTCCCGCGCGTCACGACGATACCGGCCTCCACACGGCAATGTTAGCAGCCCGCCGAACAGCAGCACAATCGGACGGCGCCACCGCCAGGGAGAAAAGCAGAAAACAAAAAAGCCCGGCGGAACGCCGGGCGGAGGGGAGAAATCAGACTTAGAGCCGGTTGGCCATCTGCTGGGCCATCAGGCCGCGGCTGAAGGCGATCCGGCGGTCGAGGGCTACCGCGGCAAAATGGGCGCAGCCGGCGCACTCGTCATCGGCCCAGCGGGTGACGCCGGGCGGCAGGCGGTGCATCGCCGCGCGCAGCAGGCTCAGGAGGAGGTAGTAGTTGCGCACAGCGCGAATCTCGAAGCGGTCGTTGCCGGGTTCGGGGCAGAGTCCGACGAGTTGCAGCAGCCGCGCGAACTCTTCTCCGCCGACAGCGTCGTCCTGGATCCCGATGGCATCACGTGCCTGCGCGGAAAGATCCACCTTCCGCGACGCGGCGATTACCGAGCGGCAGTAGGAGACGAAGAATTGCAGCAGCGCCGCAACCGAGATCACGAAGATCAGGCCGGCAATCATCGTTGGGGGCTCGCGGCCACGCGCGCCGTGGCTAGCCGCGCCTCCTCGGGAATCTTGTAGAACGTGTAGGCCCAGGACAGGGGCAGCAAGAGGGACATGAGATGAGAAACATATCTCCAGATGACCACTTCGGGATAAAGACTGCGCAGGGCATAGCTGGCGGCAAACGCACTGAAATACACTCCCAGAGCCAAGACCAACTGGATTAGCCGCGTGCGGGTCTCCCGCAGCTTCATCATGGCTCCCCACAGCAAGTAGGTAAGCACCACGCCGACGAAGTACAGGTTCTGCGAAAGCTCCACGACGAAGCGCGTCAGCAGCTTGTGACTCGAGGTCAGCACCACCTGATAGGAGAACCATGCCGTAGCACCCAGAAGGAGCAGCGCGGCGACACGCAGGTAGTTCTTCACCCCCATCTCCTCGAAGACGTGGGAGTACAGCCCCATCAAAGCAAAGTAAAGACAGATGGTCAGAACGGCGTCGGAAAGGTAGTAGAAGTAGAAGTATTGAATCGAGCTGTAGCCGTGGCGAGCAAAAATGAAGTAGCGCCCCACAGTGAGCAGAAAGGCCGCCAACATGTAGAGATTGAGAGTGGAATACTTGAAGAGACCGCGACCGCGAAATGAACACACCAACACGGCCGCCTGGAGGAAGGCGCTCGCAAACCACAAGAAATAATCGACCGGACCAAGCACGCTAAGGTTCTCCGCGCCCTGGTCCAGTCTAACGGCTAGGTTTTTCTAAATCCTAACCGCTAACGGTTCCAGGGGGACGGCGGAATCGGCCCGCCACCATTCGACCACGGAGACGGTGGAATTGGCCCACCACCGTTGCTCCAGGGCGAAGGGGGGATCGGCCCGCCGCCATTCATCCAGGGTGAGGGTGGAATTGGACCCCCACCGTTGGCCGTGAGAACCGCTTCTTGCGCCAGCAGGTTGCGCAAACCCATCGCCCCTGCCAGAACAAGCAAAACGAGCAAAACCACGGTCAACCACCTGTACATATGACCTCCGGGTTAGGGAACTAACCCGGCGGGAGTATAGGTGGTTGAGCCTAGCAATAGTACTTTTTTCTGGTTTTGTGTCTAAACGGTTAACACCCTCGTCTTTGGCTCCTGAGGCGGGCTAAGACCCGCCCTGGGGGCCAGTCGGTTCCACATTGTCCGAGGGCAGGGTACCGGGGGGTTGGGGGACGGTCAACGGTACGGTAGTACCACTAAAACTGCCCGCCCGAGCCGAGGTCCCTAGGAGGCCACTCGCTTTAGGTGCCGGAACCAGCTCACCAGGCGGCTTTCCTGGCTTGACACATCTGCAAGTCCCTCCGTACGATGTAGTTTCGCGACGTGCCGGTGTAGCTCAGGGGTAGAGCGAGGGTCTCATAATCCCTAGGTCGTGGGTTCGAGTCCCACCGCCGGCACCAACTTTCTCAGCCACTTATAGACGACCTCACTGACCAGCCACCAGGATCAGAGGGATGTTGCGCCTCACCAGACGGAAGATAATGAAAAGAGGATGTTAGCACGACTCCAATCCGTGTCGCCCCTGCCTGGATCGAGGACCGCATGACCGGAGATACGGGCATAAGGAAGCGCTGGCCACCGCTGGGCTGGCGCGTG
>JBGPZW010000109.1:0-11808 GCA_041493955.1 Terriglobia bacterium | reverse complement strand
TCGGGTTCTGCAATTTCGGATTTCCGCGCACGAAGTTCTCCTGAATTTGGAAAATGCGCCGCTCAAAACGCGGCGTCCTAGCTTCGTACATACTAATGAGCATTCGCAATTCCAAACACGGAGTTTTTCAGCACCCTGTTAAGAGCTTCTTGCAACCACAAAAGACAAAACCATCCGGGATAGTGGAGAGGAGGCAAGATGATGCACCAATTAGCCGAAACACCGCAGGGGCGGGTGCTGCGCGTCGATCCGCGGCAGTTCGACAGCGAACTGTTTGGTTACCTCTCATGGCTCGCCCAGGCCGACAATGAGCGATTCTGCGCGCCGAGGCTTGCGACCATCCGCAAAGCCCTCCGCTATCCTTGCGCGCCGCAAGGGTTCATCCGCTGGCGTCTGTCCTGCCTAGTGCGGGAAGGCCTGATTGTGTCGGCGTCTCGCAACGTGAGTGTCAAGCTGGTGCGCGGCTACATTGTGCGGGGCAGCGACCAACCGCAATGCATCGAATTTCGTCTGACGTCCGAGGACGTGGCTTTCCTTGTAGCCTGCGGGGTGCAGGTCGATCCCGAAGATCCGGGAGTCGAGGTCAGGACGCGGCGGGTCAGATTCGGCACTCGCGGAGGAGGCGAGGGGCTTGCAGAAAACCCTGACCACCGCGCCACTGCAACTCGTTGAATCTTCGAGGCGACGGAAGAGACTTTCGGCAAAGAACTGATTCTTGAACGATGGCGACGGCACCAAAACTCGCGAAGGCCCGGGCCGCCGAACTCAACCCGGCGCTGAAGGACTGGCTTGACCGCGTGATCGTGCCGGCGCTGGTGCGCGAGTATCTGAATCAGCCTGAGAAACCTGTTGCTCTAAAGTTTAGACTTGTGGCAGAGTCCGCAGCAAGCAGTCGGCCTTCAGCCGAGGAGGTCGAGTGACCGAACTCCGCTGCGCCGCGTACGCGCGCTTTTCGAGCGACCGCCAAAGTCCCACCAGCATCGCCGACCAAATTAGAAAGTGCCGTGAATACGCAACCCGGCAAGGCTGGGTTGTGCTCGATGAACACGTCTACGTGGATGAGGCTGTGAGCGGCACGAGCACAGAGCGGGCCGGTCTCCAGAGACTTCTCGCCGCGGCCATAAGTCCAGCGCGGCCGTTCGACTGCATCCTGATCGACGACACCGGCCGGCTCAGTCGAAAGTTGGCCGATGCGCTGAATCTCTACGAGCGCTTGAGCTTCGCGGGGATGCGCCTAGTGGCTGTTTCTCAGGGCGTGGATTCGGAAAGCGCACAGGCCGAGATCCTGATTGGCGTCCACGGCCTGATCGACGCGGTTTACTGGCGCGAACTCGGGCAGAAGACTCACCGAGGGATGCAGGGACGTGCGCTCAAAGGGCTTGCGACGGGCGGACGGTGCTTCGGCTATCGCTCGGTCAAGGCCGAGGATGGCAGCACGCGTCTCGAAGTGGACGAGGCGGAGGCCGAAACTGTGCGGCGAATCTTTCGGCTCTACGCCGGTGGCTACTCGCTCAAGCGCATCGCACACGAGCTGAACAAAGAGGGCGTGCTATCGCCGCAGCCACAGAAAGGCCGCTTCAGCCGTTCATGGTGCGTTTCTTCAATCCGCCATCTCCTGAGGAATCGACGCTATGACGGAAAGCTGGTGTGGAACACTCGGCGCAAGGATCGCGTTCCAGGCACGGGCAAGCGCATTTTCAGGCCGCGGCCAGAGGCAGAGTGGGTTGTCGTGGATGCTCCACACCTGCGGATTGTGGCCGCCGACCTCTTCGCATCGGTTGAGCGCAGATTTAGAATAGTCCGGCGGCTATGGGGCAGGGATGGGGGGCGCCCGGGCCTTGCACGCGGCCAGCAAAGGCGCGTGTACCTGCTCTCCGGCCTGCTGCTGTGCGGTCACTGCGGAGGTAGCATCGCGCTAGTCAGCGGGCGGGCAGCCAACGCGCGCGACAAATACGGCTGTTCGATTCACAACCAGCGCGGGGATGCCGTCTGCTCCAATGGGCTGACAGTTCCTCGCGGGGAGGTAGAGCGGCGGTTGCTCAAAGGGCTCGAAGAAGCCGTGCTACGCGAGGACATGATTGACTACGTGGTGGAGCGACTGGGCCAGGAGTTAGATCGGCGTTTCGCCGAACTCGATTCCACGCTCGAGCTTCTGCGTCAGCGGAAGCAGCAGCTTGAAGTTGAGATCGACCGGCTGGTCCAGGCCATCGCGGAGGGGAGGGGATCTGGGAGCATCATGGCCGCAATCGGCGAGCGGGAGAAAGAGCTCAAGGCAATCAGCGACAGGCTGCTTGAGAAGCGGCCCGGCTCACTGCGGGCAACACTCGAGGAGTTGCGCACGTTCGCGGTTTCGCGGCTGACGAACCTGCGCAAGCTGCTGACTCACCCGGAAAGCATCCAACAGGCCCGGGCCGTGCTCGCAGAGCACTTTGGTAAGATCACTCTGACGCCAGTGATCGAGCAAGACCGCTCTCACTACATGGCAAAGGGAGCGGTAGACTTCTTCGGGGAAGAGATTCTTACCTCACGCGTGGGTGGTGCCGGGGGGCAGAGTTGAACTGCCTACGCCGGCCTTTTCAGGGCCGCGCTCTACCGGTGAGCTACCCCGGCACCGGAGCAACTCACGATTCTACGGGCGTGCCCCAGGGGTGTCAAATCCTTGCAGGAAAGCACAAAGTGGGGTCGGACTCGAAGAGCCGCACACCTCCTGGTAACGCGAACCACAAGTCGAAGGCTGACGACTGCTAGCCGATCGCTGATGGCTCACGCTCTCAACTGTGAACTTTCGACTGACAACTGACAACTTCCTACTGCTTGAGCGACTCGTCGAATTCGCGCATCCAGTCTTTTTTCTTCAACACCTCGCGCGGCTTGGTACCGTCGGGCGGCCCGACGATGCCGTCCTTTTCCATGATGTCAATCAGCCGCGCGGCGCGGCCATAGCCGATGCGCAGCCGCCGTTGCAGAGTGGACGTGGAAGCGCGGCCCATCTCGCAGACCACACGCACGGCCTCCTGGTAAAGCTCGTCGTCGGCTTCCGACGGCGGAGCGCCGCCCGGTTCGGCCGCAACGACCTCCTCTTCTTTGGGAGCTTCGAGGAGCTTCTCGTTGTACTTGGCCTTGGCCTGCGCGCGCCAGAAATCGCATACGGTGACGATCTCGTCTTCGGTCACCAGCGGCCCGTGGATGCGGTGCAGCCGCGCCGAGCCCGCCGGCAGATAAAGCATGTCGCCGCGGCCCAGCAGGGACTCGGCGCCGTTGGCGTCGAGAATGGTGCGTGAGTCCACTTTGCTGGCCACGCGGAAGGAGATGCGCGCCGGGAAGTTGGCCTTGATCAGCCCAGTGATGACGTCCACAGAAGGCCGCTGGGTGGCGAGCAGCAGGTGGATGCCCACGGCGCGGGCCATCTGCGCCAGGCGCGTGATGGACTCCTCCACGTTGGTGGTATCCACCATCATCAAGTCGGCCAGCTCGTCGATCACGATCACGATGTAGGGCAGGGGATGATGCTCCTCGTCGTCCACATTGTCGAAGAGCGAAAGCGATTGGCCTTTGGCAAACGTCCGGTTGTACTGGTCGATGTTGCGCACGCCCCGCTGTGCCAGCAGCTTGAGCCGCTGTTCCATCTCCCTCGTGGCGTTGCGCAGGACGTTGGAAGCGATTTTGGGATCGGTGACCACAGGCGCCAACAGGTGCGGGATGTCTTCGTAGAGACTCAGTTCGAGCCGCTTGGGGTCCACCAGCACCAGTTTCAATTCGTCAGGCGTGGCTTTGTAGAGCATTGAGATGATCATCGAGTTGATGAACACGCTCTTGCCCGTGCCGGTCGAGCCGGCGATCAGCAAGTGGGGCATCTGGGCCAGGTCGGTGACGCGGATGCGCCCGATCAGGTCCTTGCCCATGGCCAGCGTCAGCTTCGAGGGTGAGTTGACGAATTCGGGCGATTCGATCTCTTCGCGCAGGGCGATTGTTTGCCGGTGATGATTGGGCACCTCGATGCCCACCGTCGATTTCCCGGGGATGCGTTCGATCAGGATGGACTCGGCGCGCAGCGCCAGGCAGAGATCCTCAGCCAGGCTGGTGATCCGGCTGTACTTGATGCCGGCCTCGGGCTTGAACTCAAACGTGGTAACCACCGGCCCGGGATTGATCTGCGTGACCCGGCCTTCGACCTCGAACTCCTTGCACTTTTGTTCGATCGCGTGCGCGCAGTCCTTCAGGTCGTCTTCCACCAGCCGCTCCCCGCGCTCGGACATGCGCAGCAGGCCCGGCGAGGGCAGGCGGTAGCTGGTGATGCCGCGGGCAATCTTGGGCTCCGGCCCGCGCCGGCTCGCAGTAGCTCTCTCATCGGGGAGCACTAACACCGGGCCGCCGCGCTGCGATTCCGCTTCGTATTCCTCTCCGTCCTCGGCGCCGGTTTTCTTCGCGGCATCTCTTATTGACGCGGCCTGCGACGGCACCGGTGGTCGCCCCGCAATCTTGATCTCTTCCACGCGCTTGCGCATGCGGTTCTGTTCGCGGGCCTCGCGCCAGGCCAGATAACGCCCGCGCAGCCGCGCGATCACTTTGAGGCTCCCGTCCGTTCTCATCGGGCCGCGCAGCCACTGGTGCGCGCCGGTGAAGGAAAACGGTGTGGTCAGAAACAGTGCTGCGAGGAAAGCCGTCAGCGCCACCAGGTGCGCGCCCACGGAGTTGAGCGTGGCCTTGAGCCACGTGACAGCGAGGCTGCCCAGCAGGCCGCCCGGCGGCTCGGCTCCGCGCACCTCCGGGAAATGCCACAGGGCCAGCAGCGCCGGCAGCGAGAGCAGCAGCAGCGCGTAGCCGATGACCTTGCCCACTGGCGACGGCACCGGCTGGTTGCGGAACCAGCGCAGCCCCAGCAGGAAAATCCCCACGGGCAGCAGGAAGGCGGCGTAACCCAAGCCCTGAAACAACAGGTCCGCGCCCGCTGCTCCCACCGGGCCAATCCAATTGCGCGAAGGGTGCGTGCCGGGCGGCGGGGCGGAGACGTTCAGCGAAGCGTCGCGCGGGCTGTAGGACAGCAGACTCAAGGCCACCAGCACGGCCAGGGTCACACCGAGAAAGCCGATGAGTTCGTTCAATCGCCGGTTTTCAGTTGGCGTCAGAAAGCGCACACAAATCTCCTTCAAGCAGGGGAAGAAATCAGCATTAGGTGGGTCGCGCGGGCGCTAGCGCGCGTTGCCCATCTGGAGGAACGCGAGCAACAGGATGACTATACCAAATAGGATGCGGTACACAACAAAGAACTTCAGGGTGCGTGTTTGCAAATAGCGCAAGAAGAAGGCGATCACCAGAAAGCCGACCACGGCCGAGGTGGCCACGCTGATCGCCAGGGTGGACATAGGCAGTTCGAGCCCGCCGACGCGGTGCAGCCGGAGCAGCTTGGGAACCTCCTTCACCGCCGCTCCGGCGATGATTGGAGTCGAGAGCAGGAAAGAAAACCGCGCCGCGGTCTCCCGCGTCATTCCGCGGAACAGCCCGGCGATGATGGTGATGCCGGAGCGGGACACGCCCGGGAATAGCGCCACCGCCTGCGCCGCGCCCACCGTCATCGCGTCACCAAAGTCGGCCTGGTCCAGGTGCCGCTCGAGCGGCGCGCTGCGCTCGGACCACCACATCAGCAGGCCCACCAAGATCAGCGCCCCGGCAATCGGCAACGGCTTGCGCAGGTGCTCCTCGATCTGGTGCTCGAAGAGGAATCCCACCACCGCTGCGGGAATCGTTCCCGCCACCAGGTACCAGAACATCCGCTGGTTCTGCTCCACCTCTTCGCGGCTGGCGCGGCGCGGGTAGTGGAAGCCCAGCCCGCAGAGGGTCAGCTCGATCCAGGCGCGCAGGAAGTAGGCCAGCACGGCAACCAGCGTCCCGGCGTGCAGCGCAACGTCGAAGGCCAGGCCCGGCTCCGGCCAGTGAAACAGCCAGGGGAAAAGCACCAGGTGCGCGGTGCTGCTGATGGGCAGGAATTCAGTGAGCCCTTGTACGATCGCGAGAATGATGGCCTGGTAAAGAGGCATGGGGTGTCAGCTCTCCTTGGGAGCCGCGAGAGGCTTGCGCATGGAAAAGGCGTCGATGCGATTCAGATAGTAGCGCTTCAGGACGCTCATCGTACGATAGCCGTGCTTTTTCCAGAAGGCAACGGCGGCATGGTTGTCGGTTGCTGTTTCCAGCTCGATGGCGCGGGCGCCCCGCGCCGCCAGGGTGTGCTCGATGGTGTCCAGCAGCATCGTGCCGATGCCCCGGCGGCGAGCGGCTTCCAGCACGTCAATGGTGATCAGGTGGGCCTGCTCGGCCTCGTGTTCGACCAGCACGAAGCCCGCAATCGTGCCATCTTCTTCCGCCACCACGCAGTACGCGCCGGGCTGGTTCAGGAACCACAGCAGGATGCGCTTCGAGTAGGCGATGCCCGCCGGGTAACAGGCTTGGTCAAGGGAGAGAAGTGTATCGAAATCGGCGGGGGTGTACGGGCGCAGCAGCAGGCTCATCGTCGGACGAGCAGTTTACACCTCGAGGATGACCGGAAGAATCAACGGCCGCTTGGAGGTCTGCTTGTTCAGATAACGCTTCAGGTCCACGCGGATCTTTTCCTTGATGACGCTCCAGTCGGTCTTCTCTTCCGAGTTGGACTGCTCCACGGTGCGGACCACGACGTCGCGCGCCCCGAGGAGGACTTCCTGGCCGTCGTCCGACGGCAGGAAGCCCCGCGTGACGATTTCCGGAACCGACTCCATTCGCCCGGTGTGCTTGTTGATGGCGATGATCGGCACCACCACGCCGTCTTCCGACAGGTGCCTGCGGTCGCGGATCACCACCTCTTCGATCTCTTCGAGCGAGCCGGAATCCACGCACACGCGCCCAGCTGTGACCGGTTCGCGCCGGAACGCGCCCGCGGGCGTGAATTCGAGCGGCTGGCCGTCCTCGAGCAGAAGCACCTCGCCCGAGACGCTGCCGACCTGATGCGCCAGCGCGGCGTGGCGGAAGAGTTGCCGGTACTCGCCGTGAATCGGGATGAAGTACCGTGGCCGCACCAGATTGAGCAGCAGTTTCTGCTCCTCCTGGCTGGCGTGGCCGGAGACGTGGATGATCCCGTCGCTGTTTTCGTAATAAACCAGCGCGCGCCGGCGAAACATGTGATCGAGCATGCGGAAGATGGCTTTCTCGTTGCCGGGGATGATGCGCGCTGAAAGGATGACCGTGTCGTTTTCTTCGACGCTCAGCAGCCGATGGTTGTCCACCGCGATGCGCGAGAGCGAGGACATCGGCTCAGCCTGGCTGCCGCTGGCCAGCACCACCAGCTTTTTCGGGTCGAAGGACTTGAGGTCCTGCGGCCGGACCACCATGCCGTCGGGGATGTGCAGGCGCTCGAGCCCGTGCGCGATCTCGACATTGTCCACCATGCTGCGCCCGACAAAGCCGACCTTGCGGCCCACCGCCGCGGCAATGTTCACCACCATCTGGATGCGGGGAATGGAGGAGGCGAAGCAGGAGACCAGCACCCGGCGAGGCGCGCTGCGGCAGAGCTCCTCCAGCCGCGTCCACACCGCGCGCTCCGAGGGAGTGTAGCCCGGGCGCTCGACGTTGGTGCTGTCGCTGAACAGCGCCAGCACTCCTTCCTGGCCGTAGCGCGCGAACGTGTGCAAGTCGAACGGCTGCCCGTCAGTCGGCGTGGGATCCATCTTGAAGTCGCCCGAGTGGATCACGACGCCGAGCGGCGTGCGAATGGCCAGCGCCACGCAGTCGATCGTGCTGTGCGTGACGTAAATGAACTCGATCTCAAACGGCCCGATCTCCGTCTTCCGTCCGGCGGCCACCTCCAGCAGCACCGCCTGCTCGAGCAGGCCGTGCTCTTCGAGCCGCTTGCGCACCAGCGCCAGCGTGAAGCGCGTGCCGTACACCGGCACGTTGAGGTCGCCCAAGATGTACGGCAGCGCGCCGATGTGATCCTCGTGGCCGTGCGTCAGCACGATGGCGCGCACCGCGGCGCGGTTCTGCTTCAAGTAGGTGATGTCGGGGATGACGATGTCCACGCCGAGCAGCTCTGCTTCGGGGAACATCATTCCGGCATCAATGACGATGATGTCGTCGCCGTAGCGCAAGGCGAGCATGTTCATGCCAAACTCGCCCAGCCCGCCCAGCGGAATGGCCCACAGAGAAGGAGTACTCAATGCAGTAAACTAACCTCCATTAAACGCTCCATCTTATCACAGGACGCTGCGGCAGGGCGGGTAAGTCGAGAAAAGTCTGGAGTTCACACTCGAAAGTTAAGAGTTGAAGGCTGCACCATGGTCGGGTTCATTACCGCGGGGCGCCGGAGCGGTCACTTGCCCCCCGCGAGCAGGCGCGCAATCACCACCAGCAGGACTGCTCCGACGGTCGCCGCTGCGAGACTGAACAAGAACCCTCCCCCGAAGATGCCCAACTTCGAGAAAATCCAGCCACCCAGCAGTGCCCCGATCAGTCCGAGGATAATATCCGCCAGGCAGCCGAAGCCGGCGCCGCGCGTGACCTTGCCTGCTAGCCACCCGGCAATCAGCCCGATCAAAACCCAGGCAATTAGTGAAGGTGAAAGCCTCGCGTCGAATCCCCACCTCATAGTTTCTCTCCGCGCGGGTGTTTTTGTTGCTGTGTGTCATCCCTCTGGGGACCGCCAGCAAGAATCAGCGCGTTGCAATCCGGAATGTCTGTTGTCGGTCGCCCGGCAGTGTGCAGTTTGGCCGGAACTCCTTCCAGCGGCCCGTCCCGGGTGTCGATGGTGGGCAGGGTGGCCATGCCGATATTCTTAGAGAGCTCGAACCCCACCGCCACGTCGTCCGTCTCCATGTTGCAGCTGGCGGTAATCGTCGCCGCGGGGCCGTTGCGCGTCCCGGACATGCACGTGGCTTTGCGCTCGAGCGGCACGAGAAAGAGGGCGGCACGCGCCGATTCAGCGCGCGCGAGTTCTTCGGACAGCGCGCCGAAGTTGTCGGGGGGAGCCAGCGTGTACGAGCTCATCGTCTTCGATTCATGCGTGTCTCCGGCCGGTGGGCACCGGAATTGTCTTCCTGTGACTTTCCTCTTTGCTTTGCGTGCGACTTTGTACTATCAATAGTGGCCGCGATGCAAATGAAAAACGCGCGCGAGCGCGTTTCCTGCGGAGGGAAGAGGACACTGGATGGCAAAAAAGAGAGGGATCACCGGGCGCAACCTGCATGACCCCGTCAAAGACCGGCTGACTCCGATTTATCCGCTCGATCTTTCCAAAGTGCGCACGGTGGATGATCTGGTCCGGGCCATGGGACGGACGGCGTTCACCGGCCGGCAGGTGGGCGACGCCACGGACGTGCTCGAGGCCATGGCGCGCGATAAAGATTGTCTGGTGGTCATGACGCTTTCCGGCGCGTTGACCGTCGCCAAGATGGGTCTGGTTTTCTGCGATCTAATCGAATCGGGCGTGGTCAACGCCATCGTTTCCACCGGCGCGCTGATGGCGCATGGGCTGGTGGAAGCCACCGGCCGCTCGCATTTCCGCTACGACCCGAAGATGGACGACCGCGAGCTGTTTCACGCCGGCTATAACCGTGTCTATGACTCGCTCGAGCCTGAAGTCAACCTCGATGCGGTCGAGCACGTGGTGCAGAAAATCCTGTCGGAATGGGATGCCGGCGAAACGGTGTGCAGCTGGAAACTCCATCATCGCATCGGCGAATATCTTCGCCGGCAAGCTCCCGGGCGCGGCATTCTGAAATCCGCCTGCGAACATAACGTCCCCGTGTTTGTGCCGGCATTCACCGATTCGGAGCTGGGCATCGATTTCGCGTTGCACAAGAAGGTTCGGCTGCGCGCTGGGCGCCCCCTGCTGCGCTTCGATCCCTACGAGGACTTCGAGCACTTCGCGCAAACCATGCTCGGCGCGAAGAAGATGGGCATCTTCACTGTCGGCGGCGGTGTGCCCCGCAACTGGTCGCAGCAGTTCGGCGTTTATGCTGAGCTGCTCGCGCGCCGCGGCTACGAAAAACTGCCGCTCAAGCGCTACCACTACGGTGTGCGTGTGTGTCCCGAGCCCGTACATTGGGGCGGCCTTTCCGGTAGCACCTACTCCGAGGCGGTGTCCTGGGGCAAGTTTGTGCCGCCGGAGGAGGGCGGGCGCTTCGGCGAGGTGCTCGATGACGCTACGGTCGCGCTGCCGCTGATCGTCGGCGCGTTGTTCGAGCGGCTGGGTTATTTCCAGAAGGGTCGGAAACTGGAAGCGAAGGCCCGAAGGTCGGGGAAGTAGCCGGGACTAGTCGTCTTCGCCGATGAGGATGGCGGCGGCGAGCACCGTGCTCCACAGTCCGCGCTTGTCGCCCACGGCGGACTGCGTGATGTTCATCGTGCGCACGATCTTGTTGGAGATGCGGTAAACCTCTTTTTTCTCATCCCACGACAGGTCCGGATCAAACTCCACGTTCAGCGTGGTGGCCAGCATCTCGGCGGCCAGCTCTTCGGCGTATTCGCCGGCGACCTCTTCGGTTTCGCCGAACGAGTGATGTTCGGAAAGGTAGCCGTACATGGATTTGTCCGCCGGGAGCGCCAGCCCGATGCCCGCGGCGATCAGCCGGTGCGGCTCGCGCGTGGAATTCTCGCTGATCACCGTGAAGGCCACCTGGCCGGGCTTGATATGCTTCAGCCCCTCGCTGCGCGAGATCAGTTTGCAGTTGGGAGGAAAGATTGAGGAGACGCGGACGATATTGCAGGCAGCAATGCCCGCGTTGCGCAGGGCCAGCTCAAAGCTGGAAAGCCGCTCGCGATGTTTGCCGACGCCCTTGGTTAGGAAGATTTTCTTCGCGACGAACGCCATGGATCGTGCCGGGCTGCGGTGCCTCCTCGGTTAAGCTGCGACGCGAGCAAACTTTTTCCGCGAGCGGAAAAGTAACAAGAACGTGCGGAAGTGTCAATCTCTTTCCCGGAATTCCGCGCGGCACGCGTGTCGCATGATGCAGGAGCGGCGCGCGAGTTTTCCCCCGGGAGCAAGTTGTTTCGCGTCGGCGGGCTGCCAATTAGCGCGAAAGTGGCGCGCCGCTGGCGCGCGCCTGCCGCAGAATAGCCTCCCTCGCCTCCGCGGGGACAATCTTCCAATTGCCATCGGCCGTGGTGGGAATCGTTCCCGTCCGCGTGACGTGCTCGATCAGCAGCTCGCGGATCTCCTGCGGCGAGCGCCGCACCACCGGCAGGCCTCTGTACACGTCGTAGTGTCCGCCGCCGCTGTAGCGGTAGTTGTTGATGGCCACGCGCAGTCTGGCCGCCGGGTCGAGCGGTCTGCCTTTGCGGGTTAGGTCGCGAATGCGCTGGCCGGCGGGCTGGGTGAGATCGATCGTGTAGCCGACGCCTTCGGCCGAATCCGCATTGTAGCCGGGCAGGCGCAGCGTCTCGCCCGGGCGCAGGGGCCAAGTCGGGAAAAAGCCGGCGGCGTGCTCGAGCGCCTGCTTGAGCTGCGAGCCGGTCATTTCCACGGTGTAGAGCGTGTTCTCGTAGATGTAGAGCGATGCCACCTGTCGCACCGTGACTCTCCCCGCGGGAACCTGCGCGCCGGGATAAAACATCGTGGCCAGAGACACGTCGGCGCCACTGGCCTCCAGCTGTACGCGGTGGATCAGGTCAACCAGCGGGTGGTCCTCATACCGCGCGGTCGACGCCTCGAGGGCCTGCGCGGCAGTGGCGATGGGCGTGTCGAGATAGGCCTGCGTAGCCCGATGGTAGGGTTCGGCCAGCTTGATGATTTCAGGGTCCGCGGCGACTGCGTCGGTGACGGCAATCGTGCCCGAATGTTTTCCG
>JBGPZW010000032.1:0-26691 GCA_041493955.1 Terriglobia bacterium | reverse complement strand
TCCCTCGGCTGCGCTGGGGGCAAATCCAGCGCGCTCCTACACAAACAGGCCAGGAATAGAGGGCACGCTACCGAAGTTCTTTCAGGTCGAATTCAACCACCACAGTCTGGCCGTCAGGCGTCAGCACTTCGATTTCCACTGGCTCGGAGCGGATTTGCGCGGGCTCGAATTCCAGGAGCACTTCGGCGCCGAGCATCACGTCGCCGAAGACACGTGGTCCGTCCAGACCCGACTTATAAAGAGCCCTGCCGCTGATCCTCATAGGCCGGACCTCGCTTCCCTGAAGGACGCGAACCTTGTAATCGCGCCAGAAATCTTCCGGCCGCTCCTGCAGCTGGCCCTTGCCGCGCGAGGGATCAACGATGAAACCGGGATAAGTAGGCGTGAGGTTGATGCGCACGCGCACAACAATCAGGTCGGGGCGGGCGCGGTAGTCCTGCTCGGCCTGCTGCGCGCTGTAAGTGCCCGGCGCTTGGCTTGCGCGCAGCACCGCCTGTTGGAACGGGGTGCGGAGTTCGATCTCCGCGACGTGCGGGCCGCTCTTCGGCACGGGCAGGGACTTCACATATTGAGCGAAAAATTTGGCAACCTTTTCGTCCTTGCGGTCGCCGAAGAAGTACGCTTCGCGAACGGAGTGCGCATCGAGCGGATGCTCATAGGCAAAACCGAAGAGTGCGGCGACCAAGCTCGTCGCCAGCGCTGCAATGCTGAGCCTCAGGCCCGTTGCCATGATGTGCCTCGACCACCTCAAGCCACAAGCGATGCCGGGTGCTGCGAACAATTGTAGCCCACCTCTTGAAAAGCGGGGCATTCCCCGACTGTCGCCCAACGTAAGGGAGTTCCGGGTCTAAAGACCCGGGCTACAGCTCCGGCGAAGCTGGTCAGGTAGGGTCCGGCTGCGGCTCAAACGCGCGGCTCACGGAGTGCAGCACGAACGCGGTCACCGCCCCGACTGGAAGTGCGACCGAGACAAGGCGCGGGTGGATCGCGCTCGGCGCCCCCAGGAGAAGAATCAGGGCGAACTCAAGGGGTGCGGGAGCCGGTTCCGCAACCCGGCGCAACGCGCCCAGGCCCCAAACCAACAAACATGCCAGACCGGCACCGGCCAGCATCCACTGCCAGGGATGCTTCGCGCCGAGCATCCTCATCAGCCTCCGCAGCAGAAAAGCGAAGAGCAGCGCCATGAACGCACCGAAAAGCAGTCCGAGAAAACAAAAAGCCAGAAACCCCGAAGCGCCGCGGAAACCGGGAGTCCAGTGGGTCGGCTCCCATGAACCGAGTAGCCAGACTCCGAGAGACATGAACAGACACCCGCAAACCCACGCGGTCAGGTAATAGACCAGACTGCCGCGGCGGGTCATATGCGCCGCTGGATGTTGGGGAAATCGAGCCAGACCTTGACGCCGCAGAAGTGGGAGCCTTCGGTGCAGATGGGCGAGGCGATCCCGGCGCGGAGGTGGCACGGCGGGCCGAGATAGCGCGCCAACTCGGGCTGGGCGGCGCGGAGCTGCTCGATCTCTTCCATGGACGCCTGGTAGATCTCCTCCTGAGCGTTGAAGCAGGTGCGCATGGTCCACTTGTGCATCAGATGAAGCAGCGAGCCTGATTCGACCAGGCGAATGGCCTTGGCGTTGGGCAGTAGGTAGAGCGCAAACTCGTGCGGGACACCGCGGTCGAGCAGTTCGTTTTTCGCCTCCCAAGCATCGACCATGGCGCGAGCGTAAACCTCGCGGGCGCGCGCGTTGCCGGCAATGAGCATCGGAGTGACGAAGTCGGGCTCGCGCGTGTCGGTCAGCACCAGCAGCGGGCGCGAGCCGGGCACCATGCGGTGCCGTTGGTCCTGGCTGTCGGCCGTGTGGCTGATCTTCTTTGCGAAGGTGTAGGTTGCGTTTTGGAGCGCGCGCATCATGGGCGCGTGCACGCCGACGTTGAGCGTTTCGAGCCGGTAGGTATTGCGCGCAGGGTTGAGCAGCCGGTCGATGGCCTCGGCGTCCGGGCAATCCGCCTCGCGCAGGCCCACGACAGCGCGGTAGGCTTCAGCAACTGTTCGCGGAGCGCGCGGCGAAAAATCGACCAGCCGCGAGGTGCGTCCTGCCAGGCGCGCGTCGAAGTCGCGTGCGAAAGCGTCACCATCTCCCTGCGATGAGGCGCGCGTCGCCTGCCATTCGGGCAAATCTTCTCGCGGGCCGCTGTCGAAGCTATCGAAGAACTGCGGGTCCACCTCGCGCACCCGCGCGACCATCTCGCCGATGATCTGGCGCGCCTCGGCCGGCGTGTCCGAGGCAGCCTGCATTCGCCAGAGCCGGTGCAGCACGATCCCCGAGAGCGTGTGCACTAGGGTGGTGAAGGCGGCGACGGGCAGAACGTACCGGGCCACTTCGATGGCGCGCTTTTCGGCCTGGCGTTCAACCTTCTGCGCGCGCTTGGGATGCGACATCGGGCTGAGGTGCCAGATATCTGCCAGGATGGCGCGCGCATCGCCCTGCAGCAGCGCGGTCAGCTCACGGTAGTACTCCCAGGCGCGGGCCACCGCGCGCTCAT
Source organism: Terriglobia bacterium (assembly GCA_041493955.1). Taxonomy (GTDB): domain Bacteria; phylum Acidobacteriota; class Terriglobia; order Acidiferrales; family UBA7541; genus QHYU01. The sequence goes on along the minus strand of JBGPZW010000032.1, from coordinate 24,150 downwards.
AGATGGCGCGCTCAGCGGAACCGAAATGCTCCGAGGCCGGCGGTGTGTAAGCCTGGGCGCGGTCCAGGCGGACGTAGCGCTGGCTCTGCTGCTCAGAATTGTAAAACGGGTGGGCGTGCAGGAACGACCAGACAAACTGCCGGCTGACGTTCTCCAGTCCGAATTCAAAGTGCGCGTGCTGATAGACCGTGTGGTGACCGCCGTAGAACGTCGCCGCTCCGATGTTGAGCCGCTGTTTATCGGTGATTTCCTCGGGCGCAATGATGCGCGGCGAATAGCAGGTGCGCGCGGCGGCAATCGCCGAATCGAACGGGTGAGCGAAGGAGTTCCGCAGGGTGACGCGCGACGCCGCGGTTTCAACCGCTCCGTGCTGCGGTGGATCCGCGGAGGTGGAGGGGTGCGTGGCCATCGCCGCGAGGCATTCTACACCGCCGTCGAGCGACATGCACAGGGAGGCCGGGCGGCAAGGCGCTCGGGCCTGGCAAGCATCCCAAGTTGAGAATCCTAGCGCAGGCCGCACCTGACCGTGCCCGCCTCCGCTCAAAATGACAGACGCGGCTTTGTCACCCTCAGCGAAGCGGAGGATCTCCGCCTAGAATCTGTTCGCGGCGGCATCTCTCGCCCCAGGCAGAGGTGGAATCCCAAAGCGTGGGATGGCAGGCGGGCGCTTACTTCTTCGCGGTCTTGGCGTCGGCGGCCTTGGCGCTGGCGGCCTTGGCATTGGCATACTTGCGCTGAAAGCGCTCGATGCGGCCGGCGGTGTCCACCAGCTTCTGCTTGCCGGTGAAGAACGGGTGGCAGTTCGAGCAGATTTCGACGCTGATCCGCTCACCCTTGATGGTGGAGCGAGTCTTGAACGTATGGCCGCAGGCGCAATGAACCAGCACTTCGTGGTAGTCGGGGTGGATCCCAGCTTTCATTCTGTTTACTCCATTCCGGTGGCCGGTCTGCACAATCGGGTAATGCCGGGTTCCAGCCGGCACGGCATTACCCTGCCAGTGGGTCAGCATACAGTCGCGTCGCTAGGCCAAGACGCAATCGCCAATGATACTCGAATCCGCCGCATCTGCCTAGCCCGCGCCTGGCGTTCTGTCTTTCCCGCGCGTAAATGAGTTTCTACTTGTCTCCGTCCGCGGGCGGGTATAGTTTTGCCAAAGATGCGCGTAGAAGTGGTCTTCGAGACCGGAGAGCCGGGCGGGCAGCTCGAAATCCCCTGGGAGAGCGAAGACTCATCCAATAGCTACGCCGATCTGCGCGAGAACGCCAAGGCGATCGACCGGCTCGAGGCGGCGCGGCAGCATCCGCCCCTGCGGAGCCTGTTGATGGCGGTCAACAGCGGCGACTCAATCTTTTCCACCGCCCGCTCCAAAACCTGGCTCGCGCAGGTCGGTGCCACCGCAACAGAGCCCTGCGAGTTCGCCTCGCGCGTTGACCTGGTCTTTGCGGCCGAGCCGTTCAATCTCGACGGCGGCCGCTTCGCCAGTCTGACCCAGCGCCTCCAGGAGCTGCTGGCGCGCGAGGTCTCCCCGGACACGCAGCGCTGTGAGTTGCGTGTTTGCCCCTGCCACTTCCGCGCGGGCGCGCGCAAGGGACTCTGCCTGCGGATTCTTCTTTATGCCCGCGGCGCCACCCCCGAACAGGCCCGGTTGCGGTGGGGAATCGGGCTCGCGCGCATCCAGCAGGCGCTGCTGTTTACCTCGCGCGTGCTCCGGCAGCAAATCGCGCAAGCATCCTGAAGAATCCCGCCGACCAGTCGAGCACACCCCGCGTATTGCCCGGCCACCCACGAAGAATAAAGCACACGAAAGGTGCCGATCGAGAAAGGGGCTCTTCCCTGAGAAGTGTTGGAAAATACCTGGCGGGAAATGCTCTTCAGGAAACGAACGCGCAGCCCACTCGCGCCGGCGCGCCATCGGCGCGTTGGACATAGACGCGACGCAGGCTAACCCGGACGGGGGGAAGAATCGGCACGTGAAGGACAGCATGGAAAGTGGCCAGCATGTCCTCCGGTGTCTCGGTCTGCAAGGCTACGCCGCCATAGCCCAAGTCCAGCACTCGAGCCGTCTTCTCAGGGGCCTCCCCGAGCAGCGCGTAGGCATGGGTTCCACCCAGGGAAACGCGCTCCCACTTTCTGCGCTCCGCGCCCGTGCGCACTGGAGACGGCGCCGCGGCTCCGCGCGCTGCTTCGACGGGCGGTTTGGAAGGCGTAGGCGCGGGAGGCGTCTCGCGCTCAGGCCGGGCCGGCTCACGCGCTTCGGGCGCCTTGACGCGGCTCGGTTGCTTCATCTGGTAGAGCCGCTCATCGGCCACGCGGATCAGCACTTCCTGCTGATCGCCGTCCTGGGGATAGACGGCCAGGCCATAATCGAGGCCCAGCTCAACCTCCACGTGCATGGGCTCGATCGCGGCTTGATAGATGCTGCGCACGCGGCGGCTCAGCGTGGCAGCTTGCTCGGTGTCCGACTGCGGCAGCAGCAGAGCGAATTCATCGCCCCCGATGCGAAACGCGTAGTCCGAGGTGCGCAACGATTTCCGCAGCGTGCCCGCGGCGGCCTGCAGCGCCACGTCGCCCTGCTGGTGACCATAGTGGTCATTGACCTCCTTGAACCGATGGAGGTCCATGATCACCAGCGCCAGGCTCTGACCGAAACGCCGGGCGCGATTCAGTTCCTTCTCGAAATATTCCTCGTACAGTCGCCGGTTGTAGAGGCCCGTCAGCGGATCGGTGGCCGCATTGATCTGGAGCTTCTTCAGCTCCTCGTATTCCATCAGGATAGGGACGCGGAGGTAATTGGCGGAGGTCAGCACGTCCACCATCGCCGTCTTCAGCGAGATCGACTGGCCGAGGCCCTGGGAGAGTTCCTCGCGCCGCGCGAGGATCTGGTCCCAATAGTCCACGCTCTGCGTGTCGGTCAAATCCAGTTGCGCAACGGTGCGGAAAAAACGCTGCAGGAACTGCCCGCGCGCGGGCCGGTCCAAAGTGTCTAATGTCTCCACCAACAAGCCGAGGAAAGCATCCTCGGTAGGCAGGGGCGATCGGGCGGGGTCAGCGGGGCTGGGCATCAGTACGGTCCGGTGGGTCTCCAGCTTACCCCAACGGGGAATTGGGGTAGCGGAATCGTCCACTTCCTTGGGAGCAAGCCGGGTGCCATCGCCTCGGGGCGTGCTGCCGCGGTCGCAAGTTCGCGGATAAGTTGTAGTTTGTACGAGTTTTGAGGGAAATGTTCTCGCACGTTGGCCCTCCCGGACCGCCGCGGCATATTTCTCTCAGCCGGGAAAGGTAAGGCGTTTCCTATTATGTGTCCGGGCGTTCTCCGGTCCACCAGCCGGGCTCGTCTCCCGCACCGGCTCACTCCAGTGACTTGACGAATTCCACCCCCACCAGATGAACCTCGCCGGCAGCTTGCTGCCGCCGGACCCAGGCCTGCATCGGCGGCGTCTCCGGCGGAAGCACTCCGGCGGAGGTCAGCGGCGGCGCAGGGATGGTCAGGTTGATCGGATAGTCGGTTCGCAACTGCCGCGGACTTGCCAAGAACGCGCCAGTGGCGCTGATATTCAGCGTTTTCGTAAGTTCCAGAAACTGTGCGCCGGATGCATCTACGCCTCGCACATACACAGGGACCTGCAGACGGATGCGCGGAGTGCGGCGTCTCTCAGTGGGGGATAAGCGCATGTCGTTTTTCCCTCAGTGCAAATTTTGCTGAAAAACTCTTTAAGAGCTGGACCGAAACTCCCCGACCCGGTAGTACTTTCGTTCTAGTACCAGAGCAGGGATGCACCTTGCTGGCCAGAGAAGGAGGCGAAGCGGCGCCGATCCATCAAGTGATATTACAACAACTTACGCAAATACGATGACTGTGGAAAACTAGTTCCATCCCTTGATTCGATACCGATGTTCCACACGTTTTCTACATATGTGCAATTAGGACGCATTTACCATTGACACCTCGCTGGGCCTTTGCCACCATCTATGCAGTCCCCCTCAAGAAAAAAGTTTTCAACAGCAGGAAAAGAATTTCCCTCGCTCCGTCCCCGGGGCCCGAGTGTTTGAGGAGAGTGTCTTGCGGCGTGGCACGGTAGAGGAACAGCAAACGGGAACCCCATTCCCACTCAAAGTAGTGGCCAGCCTCCTGGATACCGTGGACCGGCCGCTGCTTGTCTCCGAGCGCGGCGGCAAGATTCTGTTCGCTAACCAGCGCGCGCAACAGTGCCTGAGCTCGCGCGGAATCGCGGCCCCCGCGCAGGCCAACCTGTTCAGTGACCTGCTCCGCATCGACCCCAAGGTGATCTTCGGTCAGATGGAGAGTGGCGAAAACGAGGTGGACCTGCTGGTGGAGTGTCCCGGAGGCCAAGCGCGGGCGCGGCTGCAGTGGTTGCCGGAGTCGAACTGGCTGGTCGTACACGTGGATGGCGCCGTCGGCGCGTCGGAGGCGGGAGCAGAAAACCGCGGAGTGCAGCACACCGTTCAGGAATTGCTGCAGGAACGCGAGATCACCTATCGGAACCTGCTGGCCGCTTACCTCCGCCTGCAGGAGGTTAACCGCCAGAAGACCGTGTTCCTGGCCTCGGCGGCACACGAATTGAAGACGCCCCTGGCGGTGATCAAGGGCTACTACGACCTGCTGCTTTCCAGCTCGCTCGGAAAGCTCACCGAAAAACAGCGCGACATCCTGCAGGAATCCAAGGAAAGCTGCGAACGGCTGGTGCGGCTGGTTTCGATGTTCCTGAACTACTCGGCGCTGGAGAGCGGGAAGCTGGTCCTACACCTTCGGGAAAACGACCTGCGGGATTGCCTGACCGAACTGGCCAGGCGCTGGCACGACGCCTTCCACCGCAAGCACGTTCGGCTGGAGACGCGCTTCGACGGCAAGCTGCCACTATTCAAATTCGACTATCAGAAAGTGCAGCAGACGGTGGCCAATCTGCTTGATAACGCGCTCAAACACACTCCCTCGGGTGGCAGCGTGAGCCTCACCGCCGAACCGCACTTCTGGGAGCGCCGGGTCGCCGAGGAAATCCCCACGAGCGACCGGCGACGCGAGCGCGCGAATCAGTCCAACTGCGTCAAGGTGGCCGTCTCCGATACCGGACTGGGCATCGCCGCCGAACATCACCAGGAGATCTTCGAGGACTTTGTCCGCGTGGACCGCAGCTCCTCGGGCATGGGGCTGGGGTTGGCCATCGCCAAGCGGCTGGTGCAGGCGCACCGCGGAAAAATCTGGGTGGACAGCGAACCGTGGCAAGGCTGCACGTTTACCTTCCTGCTGCCCACCGACCTACAGTGAAGGACCGTTGCAGACCAAACGATAGCGAAGGATGGGAGCGCATGACAGACAAAGAGAGAATCCTGGTCATTGATGACGAACCCAGCATCCGCAAGTACCTTCAGACGTTGCTGGAGGTCGACGGGTTCGAGGTGGAAACGCTGAGCTCCGGCAAAGAGGCGCTGGAGCGCGTCGGCGAGGGTCACAAGCCGGACTTCATCATCCTAGACGTGCTTATGCCCGAGCTGAACGGGTTGGAAACCCTCCGGCAGATGATGCAGATCGATCCCTCGCAAAACATCATCATGCTCTCCTGCTCGAACGAGGTGGGCACAGTGGTGGAGGCCATCCGCCTGGGCGCGGTGGACTATCTGACCAAGCCCTTCGAGAAGACCGATCTCGACGCAACCATGCTGAAGTGCCGACAGAAAAAGCGACTGCGCGCCGAGAACACCACCCTGCGCGAATACTGCGACCGGCTCACCGAAGACCTCTGCTTCCTGGCCGCCAGCCCGCAGATGGTGCGCATCCGACAGCAGATCCTCCAGATTGCCCCGGTGGACGTGCCCGTGCTGATTACCGGGGAGAGCGGCGTGGGCAAAGAGGTGGTCGCACGAATGATCCACATGCGTTCGCAGCGCCGCACCCAGCCGTTCGTCAAAGTGAACTGCGCGGCGCTGCCCGGCGAGCTGCTCGAATCCGAGCTGTTCGGCTACGAGCAGGGCGCTTTCACCGGCGCGGTGCGCGCCAAGCCCGGCAAGTTCGAGCTGGCCAACAAAGGCACGATCTTCCTAGACGAAATCGCGGAGATGAACCCGCACCTGCAGGCCAAGCTGTTGCACGTCCTGCAGGACCATCAGTATTCCCGGCTGGGGGCACGCAACGTCGTGCGCGTGGACGTGCGCGTGCTCGCGGCCACCAACATGGAGGTGCGCGAGGCCATGAAAAACGGGCAGCTCCGCGAGGATCTCTACTACCGGCTGAACGTGCTCTCCATCAACGTCCCCCCGCTGCGTGAACGCACCACAGAGATTCCCTTGCTCTTCCGCCACTTCCTAAAGCAGTACAGCGAGAAATTCCAGAAGGCAGCTCCCGATCCCTCCTCTCACTTGATGGAGGCGGCCATGCGCTACCCGTGGCCGGGCAACCTGCGCGAACTGGAGAATTTCGTGAAGCGCTACGTTATTCTCGAGGACGACGAAGGCAGCTTCCGCGAACTGCTGGAGATGGCCGCGGCGCGTCAGCGCACCTCCCCTCGCGAAGAAACGCCGCAACCCCGTGAGCAGGGACTCAAGGCGCTTGTCCGCGGCTTGAAGGACGAAGCCGAGATGGAGGCCATCGCCGACGCGCTCGAGAAGACGCACTGGTGCCGGAAGGACGCCGCGCGAATGCTCGGGATCAGTTACAAGGCGCTGCTCTACAAGATGCGTCAATTCAATCTGGATACCGGCAAGTCTTCGCGTGCAACGCCAGCCGCACCGGTGGCGCCCGTGGTGGGCTCGGGCAGTTAGGCCTTTAGCGGTTTGCGATCCACCTGAGTTTCCGATTTGCAAACCGGCGATAAGGGTGCTGAAGATCTGCACTGCCTGGGTTCATGCGTGAACCGAGTACGCGGAAGCCTTCTGGGGGTGGACACCCAATCGGTGAGACATTGAATCAGCGCTTTCAGCTCTCGTTCAACGCTTCCTTGCGGGTCGGTTTTCAGGGGTCGCGAGTAACTTCCGACCGACCTGCCGGCTGATCGGCTCCGAAAAGATTTGGGATTGAGGGGCCGCTCTGACCTCCCGGTTGCAAACCTTCGAGACTGCGAGGCTGGCCGAGGAGGAGAACTTCGAGGGACTGGCACGGCTCAACCGGGCAAGGATTGGCAGGGCGGAAGCCATGGATTCACCTTACCGGACCGTGCTGGACGCCGAAGGACATCTGAGTTGGAGGCTGTTCGGCAGCATGCTGAGAATGATCGCGGCGTTGCCGCTGCCGGACGGTTAGCGAACCAGGACAGAAAGCGAACGAGCGCTCGGAAGCCATCCGCCGGGCAACTGTCAGCGGCGAGGCAGCCTGGGGCGGACAAACCCAGCACAGCGGCTCCGCAGAACGGCCCAAACGAGCCGCACGACCACCCCCCAAGGGGGCCAGCGCGACCTGCGGTTGACACGACCGGGCAGCAGGGCTAGGCTTTTGGGCGAAGGGGAAGCTCAAAACGGAAATTCCCGATTAAGCCGAAGATCGTAATTCTGTTTGCTGTTCCGCAATGACCCACAAAAATCTCCAAGTATGATTTGCGAACATGCGGGCACGAGTGACCCTTCATCTAACGAAGGCGCTATACTATGGCTTGGTTTTACCTGTAACTGTTTAGGGGTCATGCGGGCACACTATGAAACGCGGACGCAAACCAATACTCATGGAAGGCCTACGCTTCGGGCGTCTGCTAGTGACCTGCCGCGATGGTGGAGATCCCCGGCGCGCAGAAATCTTGTGGCGCTGCCAATGCGACTGCGGCAAGACGGTTTGGAGCGTCAAGGGCGCTGGGTTGCGCCGAGGAAAAGTGCGCTCTTGCGGCTGCCTGCGCGCGACGCGCCCACCTGCCCCGGCCCGAACCTGCGCCGCGTGCCGAAAACCGCGCCCGAGCAATCGCGGCCGGTACTGCTCGGACGTTTGCGCGAGACGTGGATCGCTCGCCGGCCGCCACTTCCGCGACTGGACGCGAAAGCGTGGCGTTCCCATCAGTTCACAATCTGTTGCATATTCAGGGCACACGGGGAGCGAATAGGACTTTCGCACCGGCGGGTCATGTTCTAGCATTCAACTGGATACGGTGCCTGGGCGCCCCGCCAAGCGAAAGTTTTCCACGTATGCGGCGGCATGGGGCACGGCATAATCGCTTCTGCTTTGTTTTAAGGGGGTTGGCACCAGACCGGATTCAGGAATTTCGAGGGGAGAATTCTGAAACCGCAAACCGGTTTCCGACTTCTAGTCCGGCGAGAGCGCTCCTTTGGAACCTCGATTGCTGTCTTTCTTTACAGGGGGTTGTCCGTCTCAGCTTGAGCGGGGATGAACACCGGGAATGACGGAGCGACGCGCAGCTCGCCGGTACGACCTGTCTTTGCCTGTCATCATCCGTGTGCCTCTCGACCGGGATTCGTCCTCCCGCAATGGCAAGACCCGCGACATCTCCACGCGCGGTGTTTACTTCACCATTGAACAGGACCTGGAAGCCGGCGCGGAGCTGGACATCACACTCACGCTGCCCGCAGAAATCACCCGCGGCACCGAAGTTTTCGTACGCGCTCAGGGCAAGGTCGTACGCGTGGAAAAGAAGGGTGACGAAAGCGCCCCGCGCATCGGGGTCGCGGCCGTGATCGAGCGCTACGACATCATCCGCGGAGAGCCAGCCCGCATCTGAAAAGCCGCGCAGAATTCCTTCCTGTCCGTTCCCCATCTTTCTCATATCTCTCACCCGTTTTCGCCTGCCGCACAGCTTTCGTCTTGCGCCTAGGGAAGGGTTTGCGCGCGCGCCCACTCTGTATTTCCTGAGAGGAGTGACAGCCTGAAGCGTGCCCGGGGATCTACGCGGGGCTGCGCGCTGCGGCGGGACTAAGCCGTTTTCTTTTGGAACTGATTGCCCACCTTTGCGGCCAGTGTGGCGATGGGCCTCGAGAACGGCGGGAGGTCGTCCCAGGCGAAGTAGGCAGCTTCCTCGACGCCGCGGAAGGAACGGAGCCACTGCCAGAGGGTGAGTTTTCCGTCACGGTGATAGTGAACGCTGGAGGTCAGATCCTTGTCTTCGACAAACCACTTGCGCCCTTCGGTGAAGGTGGAGGGTGGCACGGCCTGGCCGGTCAGGTCGAGATAGAGGGCGCGGGCCACATCCATGCCGTTGGTGGCCACGAACAGCCGGAAGGTCGCGCCGATCCGGGGGTTGACGTCGAGAATCTTGTACTGGCCGTTGCGGGCATCGTAACGGTGGCCGATGTCCAGGATGCCGCGGTAGCCGACCGCCTTCATCAAAGCGCAGGTGTTCTTGTACACCGTTTCATTCTTCAGGCAAATCCCCAGACTGGTCATGCCAATGTACACGGGGAACAGGCGAAGCTTTTTCCCGGTGATGCCGAACAGGCATTCGGACTGCGCGTTGAAGTAGCCGTTGAACATCCAAACCGTGTCTTCCCCGCCGGGGATATATTCCTGAAGCATCAAGTTGGGATGTGCGGGGTCCTCGAGCTTATCGTAGCTCTCTAGCAGCTTTTCGCGGGTGTCCACGATGGCCATGCGGACCCCGGTGCGCTGCTGCAAGAGCCAGGGATCGATGGCCTTGAGCACGATGGGAAAAGTTGCCATCTCGAGGAACTCCAGGACGTCCTGCCGGCATTGCGGAAAGGCCGTTTCGGCGGTGGGGATGCCGAATCTCTTGCAAGTGAAATACATCTGCTTCTTGTCGTAGAGCGCCTGCGTGACTCCGGGCGGGGGCACGGGAAAGCGGAAGGACTGCTGCAGGGTCTCGCCGTGTTCGGCCACGAAGACGCTGGAGGCATCGCCGGTGGGAATCAGGATGGGACGCCCACCGAGCTGGCGGGCCAAGTCCCGCAGGAACTGGAGCGACTCCTGGGCTGGCGCAGTGTCAATGTTCCAGATGAATTTCTCGGCGCAATAGCGCGAGCGCAGGCCGGGCGCGGAGGGATTGGCCTCCACGCCATAAACGCGGACGCCCAGCCGGCCGAGGCTGCGAATGATCCCCAGCGCGCCGTAGTCTTCCGCTTTCAGCACCACTACCGGAACAGAAGTGTCGGCAATCTGCATGCAGGCGCAAACTCCGGACGTCCCTGGCGCGCGAGCCCCGTCCTGGCGGGAGCCAGCCTCACTTCGCCACCGGAACCATCACGATTTCATTGTCTTTGAACATGAATACGGCCTGGATATCGTCGATGTGCGCAAGGATGTAGTCCAGGTCGCGGAGCTGATCGCTCCGGCGGAGATACTCCACGCTCTTGCTGCACAGGAAGCCGTCCGGCGGAGAGCCGCTCCAGCGCTGCACCATCTCCTCGGTGCTGCGGGTGGCCGGCTGGTAACCTGCCTTGATCAGGCCCTCGGCGATCCAGGAGCAACACATTTGATCTTCCTCGCGGAACTCACCGCGGCCGCCGGCGCCGATCACCGCGATCTTCTGGTGCCGCCCGGCCAGGTACTTGATCGTAGCGCTGTAATTCCGCAGGCAGGCGAGGTAGCTGCCTTCGCAGCCTCGGGTCTCGTGGATGAGCAAGGTGCCCGAGGTGGTGAGCAAGATCATGGGCCGCTGAAAATCCATGCGCAGAACAATCTCTGCCGGGCTGTTGGTCATATCGAACCCGTAAGGCATGTTGCCGCCGAGCTCGCCGACCAGCAGCGGGTGGGGAAGCTTGGCGGCCAGCGGGACGGCCGCTTCGAGCGAGGGCGTGGGGAAGCAGCGCCAGCCCTTGGCCACGGCCGAGACGGCAGTGGTGGTCGCACGGATGACGTCGATCGAGACGATGGCGTGGCCGTCCCGGTATTTCTGGGCACTTTCCGGAAAGCAGTCAACAACAACGGTCGGTGGCATGGGCTGGGTCACTTGGTTCGAGCTCGCCCCGATTCAGGCCGGCTTAGGGGGTCGCAAGTTCTCCTTTTGGAAAGCGTCCGAATGCAGGCCGCGGCGGTAGATCTCCACCCGGAGGAGTTCCTCCAGCCGGATGTTGCAGAGGTGCACTTCGCGGCCGAAGTGGTCCAGCAGGGCGAACTGGCTGGGCTTGTTCGGCGCTTCGAAGATCACGGTCTTGAAACCGAATTCCTTGGCAAAGCGATCGGCGAAGCCGCAATTGAAATTGCCGTCATTGTCAAACAGGCCCACGCCCTTGGCGCTCTCGCGGCCCTCGACCACCAGTTGCAGCGCGCCGGCGTCGAGCCAGCGATGTCCCTGCTCGATCAGCGCGCGCACATTCTCCTCCGTGAACGGGCCAGTGTGCTTCTTGCCCAGCTCGAACTGCACATCAAGCCCGCGCTCGTGGGCCATTTTGACGACGTCCTTGGCCGGGAGCGGCATATCCGTGAAGCCTTCGCCGCATTCGATGCGTGTGATGCCGAGACCCGCGCACAGATCCATGTAGGCCGGAAGCCGATTCTGCGCCACGGCGACTTCGAACGGGCCCCCTCCAGTCACCGTGGGCACCTTCCAGCGTTTGGCGGCGGCAATTTTCTTGCGCGTAGCGGCTTCCTTAGCCACCTGCCAGCAGGCCATAGAGATCTTCAGAATCGACATCAAATGAGAGCTTTGTTCTAGGTGGCTGGCCACGGTCGCCGGATCATATCCTGGGTCAAACGGGCTGGTACACGGTGGTAACTGTGACACGCCGATCTTTTTTAGATAATTCCAGGTCGAGATCTTCTGGATCTTCCGCTTTGCTGTTCGCATGATTTCAGAACCTGCCTTTCCGGCACCGGGTCAAGGTGTGAACTCTCCTTCGCGGCAGCCGGTCCGCGCAACCTGGCTGGAGTCTCCAGCAGCTTCTTTCTGCGAGATCACTTTCGCTGGGAATGACTCCCCGGCTCGCTTCAATGGCTGCGCACGGGAAAGCAATCTGTCACATTGCCGCTGACTTGATGCCACTCCGCCCCCGGTGGCCTGAGGACCGCTCCGGGAACGGAGCTTTAGGAAGACTGTTTGCTACGTCCGATTGCAGAAAACGTGCAACGTGACCGCGCTTATAAATACTGGCGAAGCGGAGTGGCCTTGTCAAACTGAAAGGGGAAAACTGGATGCGCCTTGGTCAACCCCCCGGAACAGAACTCCGCCGCGGAGCATCTCACCGGAAGCAGAATTTTGGTTGCAAGCCGTTGCGGAGTCGTCCTACCATTCGTCCAGCGCAATTCTCCAAGGAGACACTCGATGAATGTCGGCGGACTGATCGCGTCCCGCAAAGAGATCTATTCCATCCGTGACGACACGACGGTTCACGACGCCGCGCGCTACCTCCGGGACAAGGGCGTTCGCGCGGTCGGCGTGCTGGACAGCGCGGGCAAGTTGGTGGGCGTGATTTCGCAGAGCGACATCTCCGACAAGGTCGCCGCGGAGAACAAATGCCCGGCCTGGATGCACGTGTCCGAGATCATGACCCGGGACCTGGTGACTGTCTCTCCGGAGGTCGCTCTCGACGAGTGCCTGCGCCGGCTCGAGAAGCACGGCATCTACCACCTGCTGGTGGTGGACGAGAAGGGCGGCTATCGCGGCATGATTTCGGTGACGGACCTGCTCCAGCTGATTGCCTCGGACCAGAAAGCCCGCGCCGACATGCTCGAGGCTTTTATCTTCCCGCAGCGATAATGTATCCGCGCCGGGAGCGGCGCCGGGCGCCGCTTCTGGCCCGAAGATGCGCCTAGCCCAGTAAGCGCCGGAGTAGCTGTTGGAGCCTCGCCCGGGCGTCCTGGCCCATTGATGTGAAGGCGACGCCCATTCCCTTCCCGGGCAGTGAATCTCGCACCACGCCGCGCGCGTGCACCTCCCCGTCCGGCACCTCGAAGATCAGCTTGACGACTTCTCCGACGGGTGGTGGTTCGGGCGTCAAGATGAACAAGCCACCCAACCCGAGTGTGCTGACGCGCGACACGATGCGCTCGCCCCCGCCCTGCCAGGCCACCAGCATTCCTTTGGGAAGCCCGACCCGCGGATAACGCCGGCTCTTGGGGACAGCATTGGCGCAGGGTTGCATCTTGTCAGCCTAACCCCGCGCTGCGGCGCGGGGAAGCTGCGGTGTCCTAAGTCACAATAATCCACACGCTCAGCTCTGTCGGGGTCTCGCCTCAGTTTCGCCCCCGGGAATCCCTTATCTTCACGGGGTCCAGGGCCCATGAGTACTAGGAAGGGTTTGGCCGGGAATGGGAAGCAGTTTTCCGCAATTGCTATCGCGTGATGTGCTCTGCCCGAGCACCTGCGGAGGGATTCTATGCACTTTATTTTCTGCAACTTAAATCCAGATGCGCAGAGTCTTGCACAGCCTGGCGAGTCAATTGCTTGAACGGCTGATCTGGAGGTTGCCACAGGCAAACCTTATGTGCGGAATTGTCGGTTATGTGGGATCGCGGCCCGTTGTGCCGCTTCTGGTTACTGGACTGAAAAAGCTCGAATACCGGGGCTATGACTCTGCGGGAGTGGCCGTGGCCGGCAATGGCCACGGTCTGGTGTTGCGGCGCGCGCAGGGAAAACTGGCGCAGCTCGAACAGTTGCTCGGCTCGAATCCGCCGGAGGGCACCTACGGTATCGGCCACACGCGCTGGGCCACGCACGGCCCGCCGAGCGAGCGCAACTCGCATCCGCACGTGGACTGCACGCGGCGCATCGCTGTAGCGCACAACGGCATTATCGAGAACTATGCGGCGCTGAAAGAGCGCCTGCGCGGCCAGGGCCACGTCTTTTCGAGCGACACCGATACCGAGGTGATTGCTCACCTGATCGAAAGCCACCTGAATGGAGATCTGGCCGCGGCGGTGCGCAAGACCGTCGCCGAGCTGCAGGGCGCCTTTGCGCTGACCGTGATCTCAAGCGACAACCCGGAGCAGATCGTCGCCGCCCGCCTAGGTGCTCCGGTGATCGTCGGCGTCGGAGAACACGAAAACTTTGTGGCTTCCGACGTCCTCCCCGTGCTGCCCTACACCCGCCAGGTCGTCTACCTGGCCGACGGGGAAATGGCTGTGCTCGAGCGGGACCGCGTGGAGTTCTTCGACTTCGCCGGCACGCCTCACCCGCATCCGCCCGTGCAGATCCATTGGGACGCGCAGCTCGCCGAAAAGGGCGGCTTCCGCCATTTCATGCAGAAAGAGATTTACGAGCAGCCCGTGGCCATCCGCGATACGCTGCGGGGACGCGTCAAGCTCGACGAGGGCCGCGTCTGTTTGTGCGAGCTGGGCGCCTTCGCCGAAGAGCTTTCCCGCATCGAGCGCATCCACCTGATCGCCTGCGGCACTTCCCTGCACGCCGGGCTGGTCGGCAAATGGATGGTGGAGAGCCTGGCCGGGATTCCGGTGGAAGTGGATCACGCCTCCGAATACCGGTACCGCAACCCGCTCGCCGACGACCGCACACTCGGCGTCCTGATCAGCCAGTCGGGTGAAACCGCCGACACACTGGCGGCCGGCCGCGAGGCGCGCGAGAAGGGCGCGCGGACGCTGGCCATCACCAACGTGCCAGCCAGCACGCTCACGCGCGAATCCGACGCCACCATGCTCACGCACGCCGGCCCTGAGGTCGGTGTCGCCGCCACCAAGACGTTTTCCGCGCAACTCGTGAACCTGCTCCTGCTCGCCGTCGAGGTGGCCCAGCGCAAAGGCCGCCTGAACGAGACGGAAGGCAAACAACTGCTCGACGAGCTGGCGTGCATCCCCGCGCGACTCGAGCAGTTGCTGTTGAAAGACCACGTTGTCGAGGCCGTGGCCCGGCGCTACTATCGCGCCCGCGACTTCCTGTTCCTCGGCCGCGGCCCCCACTACCCCATCGCACTGGAAGGCGCGCTGAAGCTGAAGGAAATCTCCTACATCCACGCCGAGGGTTATCCCGCCGGCGAGATGAAGCACGGCCCGAATGCTCTGATCGACGAGGATCTGCCGGTCGTTTTCCTGGCCACCTATCAACCCGGCTTGGCTTCTTCTGAGCTGCGCTACCAGAAGACCCTGAGCAACATGGAAGAGGTCAAGGCCCGCGACGGCAAGGTGATCGGCCTGCTCAATGAAGGCGACGAAGAGGGCCGCAGCCAGTGTGACGCCGTGATCGAGATCCCGCCCACTCAGGAGCTCCTGCTTCCGCTGCTCGCGGCGGTGCCGCTGCAACTGCTGGCCTACCACATCGCCGTGCTGCGCGGATGCGATGTGGACCAGCCGCGCAACCTAGCGAAGAGCGTCACCGTCGAGTGAACGGCGTAAGCGCTCCGTTGTCCCTTACGTGGCCCGCGGCTCAACTCACGGTTGCAGGCCGATCATTGCGGGCCTAGGATCTTGGGAGGGGAAGGATGTGTCTACTCTCCGATTCTTTAAGAGAGTCGTTTACACCGTTCTGCCGCTCGACTGGCGGAAACGCATGGCCGTCTGGCTCGACCGCCAGCAATGGCTCACCAACCAGCACGAATGGTCCATGTTGCTGATCCGCGACTGGGCTGAGAAAGACATGGACGCCTACCACAAGTTTTTGTGGTCCGAACACTTAGGCTACGCCCAGTTCTACGACTCAGCCAACAGGTTCGGCACCGAGAAGATTCTGCCTTCGCGTCGCTTACTCTTTGAGGATCTGCTCGCTTGCCTCCGGGACCAGGGACTCGATCCACGAAGGGACCTGAATAGTATTTTCGAGGTCGGCTGCTCCCGGGGCTACCTGCTCCGATTTGCCGAAACCGAACTTTTTCCGGCCGCCACCGATCTCGCCGGCATTGACATCGATAGCACCGCAATCGAGGCCGGAAAAAACTATCTCGCTCAGCGGGGCTCGAAGATCAAGCTCCAGTGCGCCGACATGTCCGATTTGGAAAGCGTTCTGGGAGAGAGATCCTACGACGTCATCCTCTGCGCCGGCGTGCTGGTTTACCTCAAGGAGCAAGCCGCTGAGAAGGTCATCCGAACTATGATTCGCCATGCGCGGTACGTCGTGGCGATCGCCAGTGTCGGCCATCCCGGGGTGGACAACGCCGCCCTGACGGCTTCCGAAAAACGCGATTGGGACGCCGGCATGATTCACAACATCGACGCCATGGTTGAGAAGGCAGGCGGCGAGGTCCTCCGACGCCGCTGGGAGGGGGCCTACGAGATCAATGGCCAAAGGATTCACTTCGTTTTCTCTTCCGGCATGGCCGCTTTGGCAGCGTTGAGCCCGGTGTCGTCCACAGTCGCGCGTTAGCCGAAGACACGGCGGAATTGCCTCGATTGCTCCCGATGGATCGTCTTGAACCAGCATTTCCACTCTACTTCTTCGCCGCCTATTTGTTTCCCCTGCCTCAGAGGAAGGCCGTTAGGAAAACTTTTTTCCAAGATGTGAAATGCGTTTCCTATAAGCAAGCCTGAGTAGGCTGTGAGGAAAAGCTCTTCTACTTCAACTATCAGAGTGAAACTAAATGACTTAATCTGTATTTCAACAACGGCTTGGCTTTCGCGTAGGGTGGCGCGACAGGTGCAACAATCGACACGTAGGTTAAGCCTGGGCGAGACCGGGTACCCCCGTCCCCAGGAGGAGCAGGATGGCACAGCACAACGGGCGACTGGCTTCCTTCTTTGCGGACGGGATCACCATCCCCGAAGAGATCATCTTCGGCCAATCCGAGGCCATGCGGGCGGTTCGTCGGACGGTAGAACGCACTGCGACGGCCAGCGTGCCCGTCCTCATCCAAGGTGAAAGCGGCACTGGCAAAGAAGTGATCTCGAAAGAAATTCACCGCCGCTCACCATGGTCTCAGGGTCCGTTCGTCAAGGTGAGCTGTCCGGCCATTCCGGGCACACTGCTTGAGAGCGAGCTGTTCGGGTATGAGAAAGGCGCCTTCACCGGCGCGTGGAATACCAAACCCGGCCGCGTCGAGCTGGCCCACTGCGGAACCCTGTTCCTGGACGAAATCGGCGAGATGGGCCTGCCGCTGCAAGCCAAGCTGCTGCAGCTGCTCCAGGATGGCCAATTCAGCCGCATCGGGGGACAGACAGACTGCCAGGTGGACGTGCGCATCATTTGCGCGACGAACCGGAAACTCGAAGAAGAGATCGCTGCGGCCAACTTCCGTCCCGATCTTTACTACCGCATCAACGTGGTCACCATTCAGTTGCCGCCCTTGCGCAGTCGCAGCGAGGACATCCCCGCGCTGGCTAGTTACTTCCTCCAGGTCTACAGTCAGCGGCACAACCGTCCGGCACGGCCGTTCTCGCGCGAAATCCTCCAACTACTCTGCCAGCACAACTGGCCGGGAAACATCCGCGAACTGGAAAACTGCGTGGCGCGCTACATTATCCTCGAATCCGAAGAGGCCATCTACAGCGAGCTGTCCCAGAAGCGCATGTCGCCCATCGCCATCGAGGTCGCCGAGGATGGCTCGATTCCTCTGAAGCGCATCGCCAAGCAGGCTGTTCGCGAGATGGAACGCAACCTCATCCTCCGCGTCCTTCAGGCCAATCATTGGAACCGACGCAAGGCCGCCGAGATTTTGAAAATCAGTTATCGCGCGCTGCTCTATAAGATCCGCGAAGCGGGTCTGCCGCGAAAGCGCGCACAGCGAAACACCACTCAGCCGCCCGAATCCGCCCTGCCCAATGACATCGTGATCTCTTCCGATTAATCCAGACGTCGAGAGCCACCCGCGCTGACATCTGAGAGCGGAAGCCCGGAGATAAAAAATCAGACAGCACTGTTTTCCTGACACCCGGAGGGGAAGTCGCGCAAGCGCCGAGGGAGAGCTGGCCATCCGAATGGGCGCAACCGCAGCTTTAGACGAGTTGAGGAAGAATCTTGGCGGAATGGGGAAACGCTTTTCATTAAAGTGCCCTGTGCCCCCAAAACGCTCCGCGTTCTGTTGAAAACAAAAGGGCTTAGCAGGCTAAGGGCTGGCAGCGAGTTTGCAGTGTACACGTTAGGCCATTCCACTTAGCCGCTGCGGTTTGGTGCAGGCGGATCGGCCTAATGGTCAGAGAGACTTAAAAACCCTGGTTCGGACCCAACAATGCTAAGGATAGGCGGCCAACGCGTACCTCAGAAAACGCTGCTGCTAGTGCTCGCCGACAGCATTCTGATCGTGTTCGGCTTGCTGGTCGCCACGACCCTGCGCCAGTATCACGGCACCAGCTTCTGGGACACCTTTGACGGTCTGCGAACCTTCGGGCGCTTTCTGCTGATCGTCGTGGTCTGCGAGCTCTCACTCTACTACAACGATCTTTACGATTTCCAAATCCTCAAACAACACAGCGAGCTTTTTGTCCGGCTACTGCGCGCCTTCGGCATCTCCTGCGCGGTGCTGGCGCTGTTCTACTACATCCAGCCGCAACTGAACCTGAGCCGCGGCATCGCGGCGCTCTCCGCTCCCATGATCCTGAGCTTCGCGCTGGGATGGCGCCTGTTGCTGGACCGAGCCGATGCCGTGCTGCACCGCCCGGAACGCGTGTTGATTGTGGGCACTGGGCCGGCGGGAATCTCCCTGACCCGGGAAATTCTCTCGCGGCCGGAGTTGAATCTCAAAGTCGTCGGCTTCCTGGACGAAAAGGGAGAGAACATCGGTAAGTCGCTGGTGAACCCCGGCATCATCGGAGCGGTCAGTGAAGTGTCAACGATTACCACGGGCCAAAAAGTGGATCGAATCGTCCTTTCGCTCACTGAGCGCCGCGGCTGCACGCCCTCGCAGCAGTTATTGCACCTGAAATTCGCCGGGATCCCCGTCGAGGATGCCCACAGCTGCTATGAACGCATCAGCGGGCGCATCCTGCTGGAGCGTTTGTCACCGAGCTGGCTGATTCTCTCGGACGGCTTCCAGAAATCCCTATTCATGCTGGCCGTCAAGCGCGCCATGGACATTGTCGTCTCGCTAGTCGGTCTACTGCTTGCCATGCCGGTGATGGCGGGCGTGGCCATCGCCATCTGGCTGGAAACCGGCCGGCCCATTCTGTTCCGGCAAGCCCGGGTGGGTTTGTTGGGCCGCCACTTCCAGATGTTGAAGTTCCGCTCCATGGTCCAGGATGCCGAAGCGAACGGGCCCTCCTGGGCGACCGAGGGGGACAAGCGCATCACGCGTGTGGGCGCCTTCATTCGCACGTTCCGCCTGGACGAGGTTCCGCAATTGTTCAACGTGCTCCGAGGCGACATGAGCCTGGTCGGACCGCGGCCTGAGCAGCCGCACTTCGTCGCCATGCTGCAGCAGAGCATCCCCTTCTATGACCAGCGCCATACGGTGCGGCCAGGCATCACGGGTTGGGCGCAGATCAAGTATCAATACGGGGCGAGCCTCGAAGAATCCAAGGTAAAACTTGAACTCGACCTGTTCTACATCAAGCACCTGTCCGCGCTGCTCGACATCGCCATCTGTTTGGGGACGATCAAGGTGATGCTCCTCGGCCGAGGAGCCAAGTAGGCCCCTGCCCAGGTGATTCATCTCGGTACAGCCTAGATGAGCAGGGACCAGGAGAGGGAAGCGGGCTACCCAGGAAAGAGCAAAACTTTGCACATATTTAACGCATCCCGAAACGGATGAAACTCAAGAGAGGAAGCGATTGAAAGTAAACAAGTTACCGAGATGCAAAGACGAGGGATTGGCAGGCAATTTGCATTCACATCTGAGCAGGAGATTCTGGAGTCCCCAGACGGCGGATAGCCGAGGCGGAATAGGTTCTTCCCCCGGGGACCTGAGGAAACTAGCTATGAGGATCGAAAAGAAATTGGCACTGCCGGTAGTGATCATACTGTTGGCCGGGTTGGGCCTAGTGTTTCCCACTCGGGCACAGGGGCAGGGATCTGCTTGGGAGTCCACGTCGAAGAAGGGCAAGGCCAAGGGGAGCAGCGCGGTCGTGGCCAGAGAGATCGCACCAGGCCCGGCGCCAGCCGGGGCGAGCGTCCCCCTAGTCAACCCCAATGAGTACATCGTCGGGGAAGCTGACCTCTTACACATCGGCGTTTGGAAAGAGCCGGAGCTGTCCCAGAACGTGGTGGTGCGTCCGGACGGCAAGATCTCGCTGGCGCTGATGAACGAGGTCAAGGTGAGCGGCCAGACTCCGACGCAGATTCAAACCATGCTGACCGCGCGGCTGAAGGCCTTCATCGTGGATCCGCAGGTAACGGTAACGGTCAGCGACGTCCGGAGCAAGAACGCCTTCATCACCGGTGAAGTGGCCCGGCCGGGGGCTTACCCATTGTTGATGCCAACCAACGTGCTGCAGTTGATTGCCAAGGCCGGTGGATTTACACCCTTCGCCTTGCACCGCGGCATTGTGGTTCTGCGGGAAGTCAACGGGAAGCAGGTGCGCATTCCCTTCCCGTACAAAGACGTGATTCGGGGGCAGAAAGACGATCAGAACATTGAGCTGCGTCCGGGGGATACGGTCGTAGTTCCGTGAGGTGATGTATGAAATCAACCAGCCGACAAATCGGGATGTTGTTGGGTCTGTGGGGAGCGCTCTGGCTGAGCGCGGGAATGGTTCGCGCGCAGGAGCCGACGCGCACTCAGGGTCCTTCGGCCACGGAAAGCTCGAGTGCGGAGGAGGCATTACCTCCTGAGGCGGAAGCGCCGCGCTACGTGCTGCTGCTGAACTCAGACCGCCTCGTGGCGATGAATGAAACGTTGCGCTATCGCTTCCTGTACGGGATGAGCCTGACCCAGGGCTATGACGACGGAATCCTCCCCTCGCCGAAGCCCACCGGCGTGGGCTACACCCTTTTCAACCCGCAGGTCGGTTTTCTCGGCCGTGGCCGGAAGATCGAATACGCGCTCCAGTATGCCCCGACGGTCGCTTTCTACAGCCGCTCCGCGATCGGCACACACGCCTATCACCAGGGGGATATCCGGGTCCGCGGCGATTTCACCCGCCGCTGGGGCTGGGACTTCCAGGTGGGCAGCAACTATGGCGCCTACACGGTCAGCTTACTCTCACCATACCGTTTCAGCGCGATCTCTAACATCCCTGTGGTGAACGTAAGTACAATCCTGCAAGACACGACCGGAGATCGGCTGGATGTTGACGCCAGCGTCGGCCTGCGCTGGCTGGCCAGCCCGCGCAACCATGTCGGCTTCATTGGCACCTACAACTACGTTGCTTTCTCGCGCACCGGTCAGATCGTGGCCGCCCCCACAGCCGCTTTCAACAACCACACCAACCGCGGCACGCTCACGACGAGCCTGGACCACGTGCTCACCCGGCGGCTGACGTTGTCCGCGTCGCTGAGTGCGACACATACCTACGGCCTGGTTCCCTGCACATACTATGGCGGTATGGGCGGCTTCGCCCTACACGCAACACAGCGCATCGACGTGGGATTCACTGTGGGTCCGCAGTTTGGTGATCCGGTCTGCACCGCCTCCCGGATCATCACCTACCACGGGTGGGGCACGTTCCAGACGGGCCGGAACTGGAGTGCCTACCTCACCGCCGACCGGTCGGTGTACGCCCCCATCCACTCGGTGGGCAACTTGAACCAGATCGGTTTGGATCAGGTCAGTGAAACCTACTCGGCAGGCTTGGCGCGTCGCGCGATGACCGAGCACCTCGAGGTACGGTTGGACGGCGGCTACATTCACTCGTTTAGCGGAAACAAAGCGACGAACATCCCGATCTTCAGCGTGAACGGCAAATTCATCTCGCCGCAGGTCGGCTGGGCTTTCACGCGCAGCCTGGTGGCCAAAGCCACCTACCGGCGGATCTACCAGGTCAATAACGCGCTTAGCCTGGATCGCAACCAGTCCTTCGTGACGCTAGAGTGGCGGCCCGAGCCGCGCGGCCTAGGTGGGCGCTAAGAGTAAACAGGCAGCGGATCCGTACTATGGACGGGACCGGAGCAAAACCAGAGACTTTAGGATTGCAGAAGTTCTGAGGAAGAGGATAGCCGAATGACCAGCAATGAACTATTGAATCAGCCCGTCGAGCAAATTCGGGAGTACTGGCAAACAGTGCAGCAGCGCAAGTGGCTGATCTATTTCACCACCCTGGCGCTCACCCTGGCCGCGGTGGTCACCATCGCGCTGCTACACGACCAGTATCAGGCCACCACCACCATCCTCGTGGACCCCCAGAAGGTCCCCGACGAATACGTGAATGCGACGATCAGGTCGCCGCTCACCGAGCGCCTGCAGACCATCTCACAGGAAGTGTTGAGCTCGACGCGCCTCCAGGAAGTCATCGACAAATGGAATCTCTATCCGGAGTTGCGCCAGTCGATGTCGATGGAGCAGATCATCGATTACATGCGCAACAAGATCAAGATTGACGTCAAGCGCGCAGCGGGCTCAGGTCCCGGCGCCTTCAGCATCACCTACGAAGGCCGCAACCCGGTGGTGGTCGCCCAGGTGACCAACGAACTAGCCTCGCGCTTCATCGAGTGGAACCTGCAGACCCGCCAGCAGCAGGCCATGGGCACCACCCAGTTCCTCTCCGGGCAGTTGCAAGGCGCCAAACGCGACCTCGAGAATCAGGAAGGTCAGGTCCGCGGATTCAAGATGCAACACCTGGGCGAAATGCCCGAGCAAGTTCCGGCGAACCTGGGCACCCTCGCTCAGTTGCGTGCGCAACAGCAATCGACCAACGACGCGCTTAACCGGCTCGAGCAGGAGCGTATCGAACTCCAGCGTCTGCCGGAGATGGCCGGCCGGTATGGGCGCACGCCCGCCCCGGCCACTGAGCGTGCCCGGCTGGAAGATGAGAAGATGCGGCTCGAAGGCCAACTGTTCGAACTCCGTCGGCGCTACACCCCGGCTCACCCGGAAGTGGTCGATGCACAGGCGCGGCTGGAGCGCGTGAACCACCAATTGCGCGCCCTGCCTACCTCCCAGGCTGACGGCGCCCGCTCAGAAGCGGATAACTCTCCGGCAGGGGTGCGGCTGGAGATCATTGCCCGTGAGATGAAGCGCCTTGAAGAAGATCAGAAGCGGCTGCAACTGCAGATTGCCGCTTATCAGGCCAAGCTCGATGCCGTGCCGCTGCGTGAGCAGCAGTATGTGGACATCACCCGCGACTACGACGTCTCCAAAGATAAGTACCGCTCTCTGCTCCAGAAAAAATTCTCCGCCGAGATGGCCGCCGACCTGGAGCGCAAGCAGCAGGCCGAGCGGTTCACAGTGCTCGATCCGGCGCGGCCCCCGGAGAAACCGGTTAAACCCAACCGAAAGATGCTCTTCGCCGGGGCGTTCCTAGCCTCGCTGGTGCTCTCCCTAGGACTAGTTCTGTTGAAGGAAACTCTGGACACCACGATCAAAGCCGAGCGGCATCTGTCCGGCATGGTGCCGGACTCGGTGGTCATGCTGGCTTCGATTCCCACGATTGTCACCCCCGGTACCCAGCGGCGCCGCCGTCGGTTTACCGCAATTGCTCTGGCCACCTCGGCGATTGCCTGCCTGTTGGTGGCCGCATTCCTCTGGAAGGTGCATCCAATCCTATGAATTATCTCAATCGCGTCTCCGACCTCACTAGCAAAGGCTCACTTAACACGGTTTTGGATCCCAATCACCGGGAACAGTCAGTCGCCGAAGTGGTTGGTGCTTCCCGGAACGGTTTCAAACCGCTCCCGCTGAAGGCCGACCCCGACAGCATCCTGGTGTTCGCCACGCAACCCACGGGTTTGGCAGCCGAACAATACCGCCAGCTCCGCCGGAACCTGACTGAGCACTATCCGGAGGGAGCCACGCTGCTTGTCACCAGCCCTGCCCAGGCCGAAGGGAAGACGCTGAACGCCCTCAATCTGGCCTGGTGTTTGGCGGAGTCGGGTGCGCCGACGCTCCTATTCGAAGCCGACCTGCGGCGCCCAGCGGTGGCCCAGGCGCTGCGCTGGACCGTGCCGCAGGGTGTCGAATCCGCCCTGAGCGGTGAAGTGGAGCCCAAGGCGGTGGTTGCAGCTGCCGACCAGCTCCCCCTGTACGTGGCCGCGGTTTCCAAGCCCGTGAGGGATCCCGGTCAATTGATCAAGAGCGCCGGCACGCGCAGGTTCATGGATTGGGCCCGCGGGCAGTTCCGTTGGGTGTTGGTGGATTCGCCCCCGCTGCTTCCGGCGGCTGACGCGCTGGAGCTTTGCCCGTTGACCGATGCGACCTTGCTAGTTGTCCGCGTGCGCGTCACGCCCCGCGAGCTAATGGAGCGGTCGTTCCAGCTCCTGGGCAGCCGGTTGCGCGGGATCATTCTCAATGAGGCCTCACTCTGCTGGGATTCGTACCACCGCTACCTGGCCCACTACTACGGT
>JBGPZW010000143.1:0-8417 GCA_041493955.1 Terriglobia bacterium | reverse complement strand
CGCCTGGCGCAGTTCTATGCCGGGCGGCGCAAGCGCTACGAATGCGCCGTGCGCTTCGGCTTTGCCACCGACACGTACGACGCCGATGGCAGCCCGCTCGGCCCCGACTCCGCCCCCGTGCTCGATCGCGCGGAGATCGAGCGCTTGGCCGCGCCGATGGTCGGCCGCTTCCCACAGATGCCGCCGTCGTTTTCCGCGAAGAAAATCCACGGCCGGCCCGCGCACGAGCTGGCACGCAAGAAGAAGCCGGTGGAACTCAAGCCCGTTGAAGTGGAGGTGTACGAGTTCCGCGTCACGGCGGTGGAGGGTTCGCTCGCGCGGTTCGTGATCGAGTGCGCGCCGGGCACCTATATCCGCTCGCTCGCGCACGAGCTGGGCGCGCAGCTCGGCTGCGGCGCGCATCTGGCGGAAATCGTCCGCACCGCCGTCGGTGAATTCACCCTGGACCAGGCCGTCACACTCGAGGAGCTCGACCAGGCGGGGAAGAACGGCAAGCTCGCCGAGTGGATTCTTCCCCTCGAGCGGCTGCTGCCCAACCTGCCGCGCGTTACCGTCCTGCCCATCGTCGAACGGCGCGTCCGCCACGGCACGCGTTTCAACGTCATGCTCGCGCACATCCAGCCGGGCCGCGTCCCGGCCGCGCAGGGTGCTCCCGCCGAGCTCGACTCCGGCGAGTGGCGGCCTGCCCGGCTGCGCGTCTTCAACCAGCAGGAGAAACTCATCGCCATCGCCGAAGCTGTCGTGCCGCGCACCTACCAGCCTCTAGTCGTCCTAGACGCCGAGCCGTAATTCCCATCCAGCCTGTGCGATTTCGCGCGCAGAAGGCCTACGCGCACGCGCCGCTAGAAGCCAGTGGAGGCGAGAGAGATGTGCTCGAGGCTGCGGGTGCTGCCCGGTGCCGTATTCGCGGCCGAAGACACGAAGGCGACAAAGTGTCCGTCAGCACTGAGGAAGGCATGGTGGCTGCGCCGTATGCCATTCCGGCTCCGCCTTAGAAGCCATCGCCGCCTCGCGAAGGTCGTGATTTTGAGCGGACGCCGGCGCCGAAGAGTCTCGGCGCATCGGTTTCCCGGCCCGGCGGGGGCTACGGAGGAACGCCGCGGCCGGTAGGAGTCGTGCCTTCTCCGCGCCCGGCGTAAATCGAGCGGCTGGTATGGGGCGCCTCGCGCAGGCGGCGCGGCGTGAGGACAATCAGCAACTCGGTCTCGGTCTTCTGGGTCTCGCGCCGCCCCGCGCGCGCAAATCCCGGCAGGCCGGCGATGGTCCTGGTCTCATCTGCCTGGAGGATGCCGGAGAGCACTGTGGTCTCATTTTCGCGCAGGCGCACAGTCTGCTCGATGGTGCGGTTGGTGATGATCGGTATGCCGTTCACGGCCGCGCCGGAGAGGCTGCGAATCTCAAATTGCAAATGGAGCGTCACCTCGCTGCCGGGATGTACCCGCGGGGTGGCGCGCACCTTCAGCCCGATGTCTTCGTATTCGGCACCCGGATAGGCAGTCTGCGCGAGGCCGCGCTGCGCCGGGAGAAGTGTGGCTGTGTTCAGGATCACGGTGACAGAGCTGGAGTCCCGGTTGGCGATGGCCAGGTCAGGCAACCCGTTTCCGTTGAAGTCGACTGCGACGAGTGAACTGGGCGCGCTCCCCGTGCTCAGGTCCAGCCGGGTGCCAAACGTGCCGTCCCCGTTTCCCAGCAGGATGGTGGCGGTGCCCGAAGTCTGGTTCGCCACGGCCAGGTCGAGCCGGCTGTCCCCGTTAAAGTCGGCGGCGGCCAGTGCGGCGGGGCCGGTTCCGGCGCCGGAATCTCTCTTCGCATCGAATGTGCCGTTGCCCCGGCCCAGCAGAATGGAGACGCCATTGTCGGTCTGGTTGGCGACAGCCAGGTCGGGCCGGGCGTCGGCATTGAAGTCGCCGATCACCACGGCGACCGGCTTGTTGCCCGTCGCGTAGTCCACGTGCGGCTGAAAGGTGCCGTCGTTACTCGTGTTTCCCAGGAGGATGGAGACGTTGTTCGAGTTCTGGTTGGCCACGGCCAGATCGGGATGGCCGTCCGCATTGAAGTCGCCCACCGCCACCGCCATGGGCTGCGTCCCGGCGGCGAATTCCGTGTGCGTTGGGAAGGCGCCTTTGCCGTCATTCAGCAGGATCGAAACGTTGTCTGAGCCTACGTTCGCCACCACAAGATCCGGATGGCCGTCCGCATTGAAGTCGCCCACCGCCACCGCCACGGGCTGCGTCCCGGCGGCGAATTCCGTATGCGTCGGGAAGGCGCCTTTGCCGTCATTCAGCAGGATCGAAACATTGTCCGAGCCTACGCTCGTCACCACGCCTTTGTTCGCCACCACGAGGTCGGGATGGCCGTCCCCGTTGAAGTCGCCCACCGCCACCGCGACGGGCTGCATCCCCGTCTTATAGTCCACATGCGGCCGAAACGTGCCGTCCCCGTTGCCCAGCAGGATCGAAACCGTGTTGTCGGTCGTGTTCACCACCGCGAGGTCCAGCCGCCCGTCCCCGTCAAAGTCGGCCGTGACCACCGAGACCGGGCCGCTCCCCGTCGCGAAGTCACTCCGCGGGAAGGCCACTTGGCTCGCGCCCGCACTGAGTTGGCCTTGCACCAGGCTGGATCCGAGCGTGGCCAGCGCCACAGGAAATCGCTCGCCGATGAAAAACGTGGCCGGCTGGCCGTCCTGCGCGCGCAACAGCATGCGGCGGCCGCTGCGGACCAGGCTGAAGGTTTCGCGGAAGTCGGCGACGGCGCCCGGCAGGCTCGCCAGAAAGATGGTTTTGCCGCCGCCAAAGGCCATCACCGGAGGGATCGCCGTGCCGAAGATGCGCTGGATGATGGCCAGGACTTGACTCAGGTTCTGTGCCTGGGCCACGGCGCGGGCATCGCCCGTGCTGATCGAGAACACTTTCGCCACAGAGGGCGGTGTGATTCCGAGCTGCCGCGCCATGTCCCTGTTCACTTCCAGGATTTCGATCTCCAACATGAACTCGGCGGGCGCCTGCTCGAGTTCGTGGACCAGCGAGACGGCCAGGGCGACGTTTTCAGGGGTGTCGCGCAGGGTCAGCGTGTGCGTGCGCGCGTCGAGATCCGTGTGCGTTACCCCGGCGATCTCGCGCACCAGCCGCGCGATTTCAGTCATGCGCTCCGGGGTGGCGGCGTCGGGCAGAACAATCGTGCGGATCACCTCGGGTGCGTATTCATGGCGCTTCAGTGCGTTGTTCTCGGCGACGAAGAAGGTGCGCTCGTCGAGCGGCCGCCAGAAGGTGTTGGTCTGTTGGCCGAGCACGGTCATGGCCGTCGCGAAATCCACGCCGTTGACCCGGAGCCGCGTCGGTCGCGCAGGCAGGTCTTCATCAAACGAGGCGATGATGCCGAACTGGCTCGCCACCTCTTGGTAGGCACTACGCGTGTCCCCGCGGTGGTTGAAGTCGCGCGTCCCGGATTGCGGCCGCAGGCGCGCCGGGCCGGGGAGTTCCTTTTCGCCCGCGACCGAGGCCGCAGCGCGCGCCGGCGACTGCGGCCGTTCAAATTGCGCCAGGCGCTCGCGCGCCACCGAGTAGCCGGGGTCCAGCAGCAGCGCCGCGCGCAATTCAGCGGTCGCCTCGTCGAACCGGCCGGCCAGGGCCTTGCGCTCGGCGCGGTCGATATGCTGCTGGACGATTCGGAAGCGGGCGGCTTCCCGGCGCCTCAACAACTCCGTGTCGTCGGGTGCGTACGTCGCGGCCTCCGCGTAGGCATCGAACGCGGCGTGCCAGTCTCCGGCCTGTTCGGCCCGCTGGCCCTTCTCATAGGCCTTTCTCGCTTTGCGCGAGTCGGGCCTGGGCTGGCCGGCCGCCGCTGGGGTGGCCGAAGAAACAGGGGATTGGGCCGGCCCGGGCGCCGCGGCGAGGCAGACCAGCAGCGCGGCCGTGGCCCAATTGAAGACGAGGCGACCTTTGCGGGAATAAAGCATCTGGTTCACGGGTCGTGGAGTATTGTAATGGTTGCAGGGGTCGGCGCGAGCTAAATTCCTTGACGGGGCCTGGGCGGGTAGGCTAGACTCAAATACCTAGTTGCGAATGGTTTGCAACTAGATGTTTCCCGGCTGTCATCTGGTATTCTACGGGGGTTGCACTCCTTGCTTTCTGCACTCCTCATTGCTCTCCGGGAAGGCGTGGAAGCCTCCCTGGTGGTCGGTATCGTCCTCGTCTATCTGAGCCGCACCGGCCGCGCTCACCTGGCCCGCTACGTCTGGGGCGGCGTGGGTCTGGCCGTGGCCCTGAGCCTGGCCGTGGCCGTGGCCCTGGAGCGTTGGAAGGTGAGCCAGGACGGCTTTGAAGGCCTGCTCCTGCTGCTGGCCGGGTTGTTCGTCGTCACCGTGATCGTGTGGATGAGCCGCGTGGCGCGCCGGCTGAAGGGCCGGATCGAGGCGCGCGTGGAAACCTACGCGCAGCAGGCCACCCTCGCCGCCGGGCTGGGTCTGGGCACGTTCGTCTTTCTGATGGTGCTGCGCGAAGGCGCGGAGCTGGCGCTGATCCTGCGCGCCGTCCAACTCTCGACCGAGGGCATCAGCACCTGGATCGGCACAGCCCTGGGCCTGGGCGTGGCCGTTGCCGTAGGCCTGTTCTTCTTCAAGGGCACGCTGCGCATCCCTCTCGGCCGGTTCTTTTCCGCCACCAGCACCATCTTGATCCTGGTGGCCTTTCAGCTCGCGCTCACCGGCATTCACGAGCTGAGCGAAGCCATGTGGCTTCCCTCGAGCAAGCGGGAGATGGCGCTGATCGGCCCGATCGTGCGCAACGAGGTCTTTTTCTTCGTGTTCATCCTGGGCGCAGCGGCGCTGCTGATCCTGCGTGAGTGGCTCGCCCGGCCGCCGGGCAGCGCGCCGGGCCCCGAGGCCAACGACGCCGAACGCCGCCGCTGGGAATGGGAGCGCCGCAAACAGCGCCGGTGGATGTTTGCCGCGGCGTTTACCTGCCTGGCCGTTGTGCTGGCACTGACCGCCGATTTCATCTACGCCCGCGCGGCCGCCGCGCCGCCGCAGGCCCGGCTGCTCACGCCGGTGGGCCAGCAGGTGCGCATCCCGCTGGGCGAAGTGAGCGATTCGGACTTGCACTTTTATACCGTGCAGGTCAAGGACAGCCCCGTGCGCTTCCTGGTGATCCGCAAGCCCGGCGGCTGGGGCACGGCGCTTGACGCCTGCCTGATTTGCGGGCCGGCCGGCTATCGCCAGGAAGGCTCCAACGTGATCTGCCGGAACTGTGCCGCGGCCATTTACATCCCTTCGATCGGGAACACGGGCGGCTGCAACCCGGTTGGGGTGCATTCACAGGTGGAGGGCAACGAGCTGGTGATCGAGCTGGCGGCCCTGGCCCAGGCCTCGACTCAGGTCCCCAGGTAGCCCTCTGAGATCAGAATGTTCCTGCGCATCGTTGGCGAGTCGTTCGCGCGCAAGCCGCGCCGCAAGGCCCTGACCGCGACGGCGCTGGCGCTGGGCATGGGTGTGGCCACAGCGACGCTCAGCGTGGCGCTTGACGTCGGGGACCGCCTGGCGCGCGAGTTCCGCAGCTTGGGCGCGAATCTTCTGGTGACGCCCCAGGCCGATACGCTGCCGCTCGAGATCGGCGGCGTGGACTATCGGCCGGTGGACGCCGGCGCGTACCTGCCCGAGGCCGAGCTCCCCAAACTCAAGACGATCTTCTGGCGCAACAACATCGTCGGCTTTGCGCCGTTCCTCGAAGTGCCCGTGGAAACGCAGTTGGCCGGCCGGCCCCGGAGCAACCGCGTGACGCTGATCGGCACCTGGCACCAGCACGTCGTACCTGTGCCCGATGGCACGACGTTTACCACCGGCACGGCCACCACCCATCCCTGGTGGCGCGTGAGTGGCCGCTGGTTCGCCGAGGACGCGGCCGAATGCGTTGTGGGCGCGACGCTAGCTCGCCGCGCGCAGATCAAACCCGGCGATACGCTGACGCTGCATGCGGGCGAGCGCGCAGCCGAACTCAAGGTCACCGGCATCGCCGCAACCGGCGGCCCGGAGGACGAAGCGCTGATCGCGCCGCTGGGCGTGACGCAGGCGCTGGCCGGACATCCCGGTCAATTCCGCCGCATGCTGGTCAGCGCGCTGACCAAGCCCGAAGACGAATTCGCCCGGCGCGATCCGGCCAAGATGAGCCCGGCCGATTACGACCGGTGGTTCTGCACGCCGTACATTTCCTCGATCGCGTTTCAGTTGCAGCAGGTGTTTCCGGGCATCGAGGCGCGGCCCATCCGCCGCGTCGCGGAAAGCGAGGGCCGCATCCTCACGCGCATCGGCGCGTTGATGTGGCTGGTGACGCTGGCGGCGCTGGTGGCGGCGGGGCTGGCCGTCGGCGCGACTTCCGCGACCACTGTGCTCGAGCGCCGCACCGAAGTCGGTCTGATGAAAGCACTCGGCGCGGGCAACGGCCTGGTCGTTGCATTTTTTCTGGCCGAGCAGCTTCTGCTGGCGCTGGTGGGCGGCGGACTGGGCTACGCGCTGGGCGCGCTGCTGGCGCGCATGCTCGGCGAATCCGTTTTCGGGGTTCCCGCCACCGAGCGTCTGATCGTGTTGCCGGTGATCCTGGCGCTGGCCGCACTCGTGGCGCTGGCCGGGAGCCTGCTGCCGCTGCGGCGCGCCGCACGATTTGATCCCGCGCCCATCCTGCGAGGCGAGTGATGTTCTGGCGCGTGCTCTGGCAATTGCTTCGCGCCAGCCGCGGCCGCCTGGCCGTGGCCCTGGTGGCGCTGGCGAGCTGCGCCGCGGTCTGCTCGGCGCTGATTAATCTGCAGCTCGACGTTGAGCAAAAGCTGACGCGCGAATTTCGCACGCTCGGCGCCAACGTGGTCATCTCACCGCCGCGCGCGGGAGACAGCGATACGCCGCTGATGGACGAGAGCGTGATCCAGCGCATCGACGCGCTGCGCGAGCCGAGGATCGTGGACCTCGCGCCGTATCTTTATCTCGTTGCGCGCGTCCCCGTGGATGCTGGTGAGCAGAACGTCATCGTGGCCGGCACGATGCTCGGCGGCGCGACCAGCCTGAACTCCTGGTGGAAGGTGGAAGGCGAATGGGTACGCGCGCGCGAGCACACACCGCGCTGTATGGTGGGGCGCAACGCCGCGCGGCAACTGGGTGTGAAACCGGGCGGCGTGCTCGAGCTGCGCTATGCGGACCGCGCCACGCCGCTTATCGTCGCTGGTGTGGTGACCGCAGGCGGCGCCGAAGACAACCAGGTTTTCGTGCCACTCCCGGAAGCAGGGCGTCTCGCGGGCCTCGAGCACCGCATGGGTCTCGTGCAGTTGAGCGTCAATGGCACGCCGGCGGAGATCGAAGCGGTCGTCGGCCGGCTGGCCGTGGCCCTGCCCGGCCTGGAGGTGCGGCCGGTGCGCCAGCTCGCTGAGGCCGAAGGTCATCTCTTGGCGCGGATTCGCGGGCTGATTCTCTCCACGGTGGTGCTGATCCTGGTGCTGACGGCGCTGTGTGTACTGGCCACCATGGCCGCGCTGGCCATGGAGCGCCGCCGCGACGTCGGCCTGATGAAGGCGCTGGGCGGGCCGATGGCGCGCATCGTGCGACTGTTCCTGACCGAGGCGGGCTCGCTGGGCGCGCTGGGCGGGTTGCTGGGTTACGGCGCCGGTATTTTTCTTTCGCAATGGATCGGCCGGCGCGTCTTCGGCGTGGCGATTTCTCCGCGGCTCGAGGTCCTGCCGCTCGTCGTGGCGCTGATGGTGGGCGTGGCGCTGGCGGGCGCGCTGCCGCTGCGCCTGCTGGGGCGGGTTCGCCCGGCCGTGATTCTCCGAGGAGATTGATGGCGCCTCTGGTCCAGGTCGAACATCTCGCCAAGCAGTATGGCAACCTTCGCGCTCTCGACGACGTGAGCTTCACGGTGGATGCCGGCGAGTGGATCGCCATCATGGGGCCGTCTGGCTCGGGCAAGACCACGCTTATCAATATCCTCGGCGGGCTGGACATGCCCTCTTCCGGCCGTGCGGCGGTGGACGGCACCGACGTTGGCGCGCTCGACGACGCGCAACTCACGCGCTACCGCGCCGAGAAAATCGGCTTCGTCTTCCAGCAATTTCACCTCGTGCTGTATCTGACCGCGCTCGAAAACGTGATGCTGGCGCAGTATTTCCACAGCATCACCAACGAGGCCGCAGCCGCCGAGGCGCTTCGCCGTGTGGGCCTCGCCGACCGCCTGACGCACCTGCCCGGGCAACTCTCCGGGGGCGAGCAGCAGCGCGTGGCCATCGCGCGCGCGCTGATCAATCATCCCCGGCTGATCCTGGCCGACGAGCCGACGGGCAACCTCGACGAGGCCAACGAAACGATCATTGTCAACCTGCTGCGGGAACTGCACGCCGCCGGGCACACTATTCTGGTGGTCACGCACGACCCCGCCATCGGCCGG
>JBGPZW010000010.1:0-38888 GCA_041493955.1 Terriglobia bacterium | reverse complement strand
TGAATCACACGGGCAGGCGTTGGTAGCCTGGATCTCGGGGCTGCCGGTCGGCCTGCCCGTAGACCTGGAGTTCGTCGACCGCGAGCTGCATCGGCGGCAACTCGGCTACGGGCGTAGCGGGCGGCAAAAAATCGAAAAAGATCGCGTGGAAGCCCTGGCCGGCATCCGGCACGGCCAGACCATCGGCGCACCGATCGCCTTGCGCATCACGAACCGCGACTGGCCCAACTGGGAGAAGGCGCTCCCGGTGGAAGATGTTGCCGGAGCGGAACAAGCGCAGCGCTCGCTGACCGCGCCCCGGCCGGGCCATGCCGATCTCGCTGGCGCGCTGAAACTCAACTTGCACGACGCGCGCTACGTGCTGGAGCGGGCTTCGGCGCGGGAGACAGCAGCGCGCGTGGCAGCCGGAGCCATGGCCAAACTCCTGCTGCGCGAGTTTGCCACTGAGCTCGCGAGCCACGTCGTTGCCGTGGGTAAGGTGCGTCTGGAGCGCGCGGCGACGTGGGCGGAGATCCAGGCTGTCTGTGCCAATCTCGATTCCCCGCTCCGCTGCGTGGACGCCCCTGTCGAGGCGCGCATGAAAGCCGAGGTGGATCAGATGCTCCGCGCCGGCGATTCTGTCGGGGGCATCTTCGAGGTCGTGGCGCACAACGTTTCGCCGGGCCTCGGCAGCCACGCGCAGTGGGACGAGAAACTCGACGGGCGCCTGGCCCGCGCGGTGATGTCCATCCAAGCCGTCAAGGGCGTCGAGATCGGATCGGGCATCGCCGGCGCGACCTCGTACGGTTCCGAGGTGCAGGACGAGATTCACTACGACCCGGTGCGCAAACGATTTACGCGCCCGACAAACCGCGCGGGCGGCCTCGAGGGCGGCATGACCAACGGTGAAGACGTGGTCGTGCGCGGCTACCTGAAGCCAATCTCGACGCTGCGCCGGCCTCTAGCCACAGCGGACCTCGGCACCAAGCAGGCGGTCCAGGCGGCGTACGAACGCTCCGATATCTGCGTCGTGCCCGCGGCAGGCGTGGCCGGGGAGGCGATGGTGGCGCTGGCGCTCGCCCGGGCGTTCCTCGAAAAATTCGGCGGCGACTCGCTGGTGGAGACCCGACGCAATTTCGAAGGATTTCAGCGGCAATTGGACGAGTTCTGAGGCGAGCGGACCGATGATCCTTACGATCACCAAGTACGGCGCCGCGGTCCTTGAAAACCCCGCCGCGCCGGTGACCAAATTTGACGAAGACCTCAAGCAGCTCTGCGCCGACATGTTCGAATCGATGTACGCGGCGCAGGGCGTTGGGCTGGCGGCGCCGCAGGTCGGCCTGGGGCTGCGCCTGGCAGTGGTTGACGTCAGCTCGGGCAAGAACCCCGAGGCCAGGATCGTGCTGGCCAATCCGGAGATCACCCACTCCGAGGGCGAACAGCGCGAGGAGGAGGGCTGCCTCTCACTGCCGGGCTACCGCGGCAACGTCATCCGGCCGCAATACGTCACCGTGCGCGCGCAGGACGCCACCGGAAAAACGTTTGAGATGCGCGGAGAGGGTTTGCTGGCGCGCGCGTTCTGCCACGAAATCGACCATCTGAGTGGCGTCCTGTTCATCCAGCACTTGAGCATGCTCAAGCGCGATCTGATCAAGCGAAAGATCCGCAAGCTTCGGAAGTCCGGCGACTGGAAGTAAGGCACCTGGCCGCGGCCACAATCATGCGCATCGTCTTCTGCGGCACACCCGAGCTCGCGGTTCCCACGCTTCGTCGGCTGCTGGCCGAGCCAGGCTTCGTCATCGAGGCGGTGATGACTCAGCCCGACCGCCCGCGCGGGCGCGGCCAGCATCTCACCAGCTCTGCCGTAAAAGATTTTGCGCTCGACGCCGGCCTGTATGTCTACCAGCCGGAGAACATCAAGTCCGATTCCGCCTACGAATTCTTCAAGCGCCTGGAGCCGGACCTCGTGGTCATCATCGCGTACGGGCAGATTATCCCGGTGCGGTTGATCGAAATCCCGCGCCTGGGCTGGATCAACCTGCACGCCTCGCTGCTGCCGAAATATCGCGGCGCAGCGCCGGCAAACTGGGCCATCCTCAACGGCGAGACACACACGGGCCTGACCACCATGCAGATCGACGCGGGAATGGACACCGGGCCAATCCTGCTCCAAACCGATATGGACATCGGCGCGGACGAGACCGCTCCGGAGCTGCTGCAGCGGATGGCCCACATCGGCGCGCCACTGATGCTTGAGTCTCTGCGGAAATTCGAACGCGGCGAAATCACGCCGCGACCCCAAGACCACTCCCAGGCCACGCTTGCTCCCCTCCTCAAGAAAGAAGACGGCCGCATCGCCTGGTCGCAGATGGCCCACCAGATTTACAACCGCATCCGCGGCTTGGCGGCCTGGCCCGGCGCGTTTACAACCTTTCGCACGCAGCTTTGCCATGTGTGGGGTCGTCCCGGACTCCCACCGGCCGTGGGAGGCCCCGGCATGCCCCCTGGGACGCTGCTTCCATCCGGCGGCGAGCTCTACGTTGCGTGCGCCGGGGACACCTGGCTGTGGCTGGAAGCAGTGCAGACGGAGGGACGCAAGCGCGTTTCTGCCCGCGACTTTGCCAACGGCGCGCACCTCTCACCCGGTGAGCAGTTCGGCGGCTAGGGATCGCCGCGCCACTCATCCCTTCATGGCCTCAAGCCTTCGCCGGCGCGCCGTTCCCCCGTCACGTCCGCGCCTTCGGCGCTCTCTGTGTTCGCTGTGCCCTCTGTGTTCTTCCGCGCCGATCTGTGGTTCCATAGTTCGCGATGCAGGTGAGTTCGGCGCGGCGAATTGCTTTCGAAGTCTTACGGCGCGTGGAAGCCGAAAGGGCCTTCGCGGCCGAGGTGCTGCATGCCCGTCTGGGCGAGAAGGTCTCGCGCCCTGACGCGGCGCTGGCCACCGAGCTGACCCTCGGCGTGCTGCGTTGGCAGCGCCTGCTCGATTTCCTGATCCAGAAATTCCTTGCCAAGCCCGCGGAAAGTCTCGACCTCGAAGTACTCCTCGCCTTGCGCCTGGGCCTTTATCAATTACGCTTCTTGTCGCGCGTGCCCGCGAGTGCGGCGGTGAACGAGTCGGTCGAGCTGGTTAAGCGGGCCCGCAAGCGCTCTGCAGCCGGGCTGGTCAATGCGGTCTTGCGCAAGGCCGCTTCGCTTTCCGTCGCACCCGCCGATAAGATGGAACCGCTCTTGCCACCGGGTCTCGGGCTGGCGGACCGGCTGGGGGTACTCTATTCGCACCCGACATGGATGGTGGAGCGCTGGCTGACGCAGTTTGGCGAGGCGCGCACCACGGCGCTGCTCGCCGCGAATAATCGCGCGCCGCGCACCACTTGTGCCGTGCACGACCCTTCGCAACGCGATCAGATTGCGGTAGCGCTGCGCAAGGAGGGCTTCGAGGTCCAGCCCGGGGCTCTGCTGCGCTCGGCGGTGACCCTTCGTGGCGGCAATCCGGCGAACACAGAGGCCTTTCGCGTCGGCGCGATTTCC
This sequence comes from Terriglobia bacterium, assembly GCA_041493955.1. Classification (GTDB taxonomy): domain Bacteria; phylum Acidobacteriota; class Terriglobia; order Acidiferrales; family UBA7541; genus QHYU01. The sequence continues at coordinate 35,381 of JBGPZW010000010.1, read as the reverse complement.
ATCCAGGACGAAGCTTCGCAATTAGTTGCGTCGCTGGTGGATGTCGTATCGGGCCAATCGGTACTGGACCTCTGCGCCGCACCGGGAGGAAAAACGGCAATTCTTGCACGCGCGGCTGGCCCGCAGGCTCTGGTGGTCGCCGCCGACCGGCACGCTCATCGCCTGCGGATCACCGCAGAGCATTTGCGGCGCGTGGGCGCCTCGCACGTACACCTGGTTGCGCTGGACGCCTTGCACCCGTTGCCATTGGAGATGTGCTTCGACCGGATCCTGGTGGACGCGCCATGCTCCGGAACCGGTACGCTCGCGAGAAACCCCGAGATTCGCTGGCGCCTGCGGCAGGATGATCTTTCGGACCTGCACCGGCGGCAGGTAACGCTGCTGTCTCACGCGCTGGACAAACTTGCGCCGAGCGGGCGGCTGGTCTACTCCACCTGCTCACTCGAGCCGGAGGAGAACGAGCAGGTTGTCGCCGGGGTTCTGGCCAGCCGGCGCGACGCGATCCGCCAGACTGCCGGCGTAGATGCGCTTGCACCGCATCTGGCCACCGGCGTTACGGCGGACAGTCTGTTCGACGCTGATGGCCAATTCCGCACATTCCCGCCGGAGCATCATTCCGACGGCTTCTTCGCCGCCGTTCTGACAAAGACGGTGTTCTAGCTCGCCCTGGAGGGGCGCAGCCTTCTTCCTGAGAGTCCCGGGGCCCATGGCCCAGGCTACACATGCCGCACCTTCCGGCGTTCCAGCCGATACTCCGGCATTGTCAATCAGGGCGCAGCGCTACATAATTGCCGCAATGGGTCTGCGCGAGCGATTTGAGTGGCTGATGCGGATGGCGCTGCTGGTGTTCATCCTGGCCGCAGCCTCTTTCCTGAGCGCGATCACGGCGATTCGCTTCGCCATTCACGGGCGCGAAGTGGACATGCCCAACCTGGTGGGCAAGAGCGCACGGGACGCCCAGGCGCTGCTCGGCTCTCGCGGTCTGGGCGTGAAGGTGGCCGACCGCGTCTTTAGCGACCTGCCAGTTGGTCAGGTCGTGAGACAGAGCCCGCCGGTCGGCGTGCACATGAAGGTGTCCCAGCAGGCGCACGTGGTGCTGAGCTTGGGCACGCGCCAGATGCCCATCCCGGGGATTGAAGGCAAGAGCATTCGCGCGGCGCGAATCGAGCTGTTGCGCGCGGGCCTCCAGGTGGGCGAGGTCTCCAGCACTTTTCTCGCCGGCATCGATACCGACGCCATCGTGCAACAGGATCCGAAGCCGGGCGGCGGCGCGGCCAGCCCGCGGGTAAACCTGCTTGTTTCGGCCGGTATACGCGAACCGGCCTATGTGATGCCCTTCCTGGTGGGATTGAGCCAGGTCGAGGCCATGCGCGAACTCGGCACCGCTGGCTTGCGCGTTTCCAAGCTGAATTTCGTTCTGGCTTCGCAGTGGCCGCATGGAGCCGTGATCGAACAGTGGCCGCCGGCCGGCGCGCGAGTGACGCCGGGCAGCACTCTGGAACTCCAGATCGCCGAATGAATTGTAGGATCGGCCGCCGCCGCGGGTGTGCTAGAATCGGCGGCGAAATCATGACGGAACCCAACGTCGAGATTGCTCCTTCCATACTGGCCGCGAACTTCGCCTCTCTCGCGCAGGAAATCCACGCCGTGGAACAAGCCGGGGTCTCCATGCTGCACGTGGACGTGATGGACGGCCACTTCGTGCCCAACATTTCCATCGGCGTGCCGGTGGTGGCATCGCTGCGCAAGGCAACCCGGCTCACCCTCGACGTGCATCTGATGATTGAGAATCCCGAGCGCTACATTGAGGCTTTTTCAGAGGCCGGTGCGGACATGATTTCGGTGCACCAGGAGGCCACGCCGCATCTGAACCGTGTGCTCAGCGCGATTCGCGAGCACGGGCGCGAAGCGGGCGTGGTCCTCAATCCAGCCACGCCGGTGACCACACTCAGCGAAGTGCTGCCGAATGTGGACTTCGTCCTGGTCATGTCGGTCAATCCGGGCTTTGGCGGGCAGGCCTTCCTCCCGGGCTCGCTGGAGAAGATTCGGCAACTCAAGGAATTGCGGGCGAGGTATAATTACGGATACCGCATCGAGGTCGATGGGGGGATCGGCCCGGACAACGTCACACCAGCGGTGCGGGCGGGGGCCCAGATCCTGGTTGCGGGCACCTCGATCTTTCACACTCCCGATCCGGCCGCGGCGGTCCGCAAGATGCGGCAACTGGCCAGCGAGGCGCTGGCAACGCGAGTTTGAGTGTGTTGTGCCCTTCGCGGGGCGCAGGGCTGTGCTTCCCTGCGACGCGCAGAGTTATCGGCGATCTTCATGGGGGCAGGGTTCGTGACACGTCATCACTGGAAGTCCCTGGGCGCGCTGCTGCTGGCCACGCTGCTGCTCGGCGGCTGCTTCGGCAAGAAGAAGACCGCGCAACAAGGAATCGGCAGCTCCGCCGAGCCCGATAAGGTGCTTTACGAGCGCGCGCTCGACGACATCAAGCACGGGCGCCACGCGGTGGGCCGGCTGACCCTGCAGACCCTGATCAACACCTACCCGGACAGCGAATACCTGGCCAAGGCCAAGCTGGCCGTCGCCGACTCCTACTACAAGGAAGGTGGCAGCGCCGGCTTGAAGCAGTCCATCTCTGAATACAAGGACTTCATCATCTTTTTCCCCTTCCTGGATGAGGCCGCCTACGCGCAGATGCAGGTGGGCATGGCGCACTACCGGCAGATGGAAAAGCCCGATCGCGACCGCACCGATGGCCGGCTCGCCGAAGAGGAGTTCCAGACCTTCCTGCAAAAGTACCCGCAGCACAAGCTCGCCGCGGAGGCCGAACAGCGCCTGCGCGATGTACAGGAAGTACTGGCCGAAGGCGATTACCGCATCGCCCACTTCTACTACGTCAAGGGCTCGAACCGGGCCGCGGCGGCGCGTCTGCTCGAGCTGACCAACCGCTACCCGCTTTACAGCCAGGCCGATAAGGCGCTCTGGATGCTGGCAAACGTTTATGAACGCAGCGAGAAGGGCGAGTTTGCTGCGCGATACTACAGCCGCATCGTACGCGAATACCCGCTCTCGGACTTGGTCGTGGACGCCAAGGGGAGGCTCACCAAGCTCGGGGTGCCCGTCCCGCAGCCCGACCCCGCGGCTCTGGCGCGCCTGCAGCGCGAGCGGGATCTCGACCACGACCGGCCCGGCCTGTTCAAGCGCGCTACCTCCAGTGTGTTGCGCACCCGGCCTGATGTTTCGATGGCTGCCCGCACCGGAACGCCGACGCTGACCCCGCCCAGCGAGACTTCCGCCGGCACTGAAGTGGTCGCCGCAAGCGGAAATAAGATGTCAGTGGGCTCGGCAGGGGGCAGCGGCACGGGCGGTACCGGCGTCGTGGTGGAAACAGTGACACCGGGGTCACCGGGCAGCACGCCGCCGGGCAGCCCGGCGGCTACCGGCGGCGCGACCTCCGGAAGCAATTCCGGGCCTCAACCATCCGCCCCGGGCGCGGAAAACCAGCCCAAGACAGACCCCTCGCAGCCCGGCGCCAAAGCCGCCAGCGGCTCCGACCCCTCCAAGCCGGACGACGCCAAGAAAGACGACAAGAAGAACGATAAGAAGAAGGAATCCACGAGTAAGAAGAAAAAGGGCTTGCGGAAGATCATTCCCTGGTAGCCGCGCGCCTCTCCGGCCGCTGTCTCAGTGAGACACAACCCTCCCGCGTTCGTGTTGACTCACCTCGGACAAGGTGTTACGTATAGTTTAAGTGGAATCTTGCGCTGGCAATGGCCCGGCCGAGCCGGGACGGTAGTTGCTGGAGGCTCTTGGTGCCCAAGATCCTGGTAGCTGACGACAACAGCAACATCCAAAAGATGGTGACCCTGGCGCTAAAGGGCGAGGGTATTGACGTCGTCAGCGTCGGGAACGGGGAAGCGGCGGTGCGCCGGATTGCGGAGATCTCCCCCGACCTGGTCCTGGCTGACATCTTCATGCCCGTGCGCAACGGCTACGAGGTGTGCGAGTTTGTCAAGCACGACCCGCGGTTTGCCCATGTGCCGGTGGTGCTGCTGGTCGGCGCGTTCGACCCGCTCGATGAGCACGAAGCCGAACGCGTCGGCGCAGACGGCGTGCTGAAAAAACCCTTTGTTCCTCCTGATCCGCTGATCACCTTGGTGAAGGGCCTGCTGGCGAAGTCCGCGAGCGAGCATCCCGTGCCCGTGGCCGTCCCTGAGATCGTGCCCGCGCCGGTGGGTGCGGCCATCGCAGCGACACCTGCTCCGGCGGCCTCAGCTGAAGGACATCCTGTCAGCTCCCTCGGGGTGAGCACCTCGGCTCCGGCAGCAGAGGAGCCCGCCGAGGATTTTGCCGTGCACCCGGCGCCCATCGCGTTTCGCGAGGGCGACAAGCCCATTGCGTGGGGCGATCTACTTTCAAGCCCTTCGGCGGAAGCCGAACCCACCACGCCGCACGCCTCGACCACGACTTTCGGGGGAGCCGGCCTGGGCGAATTGAGATTCTGGCCGGGCGCCGCCGCAACCGAGGAGCCTGCGGCTGAGCCCGGCCACGCCTCTTTACCGGCTGCCGGCGAGGACTCGAACCGGCCGGGACATGACCCGCTGCCATGGGGAACGGTGACAGAAATTCCCAAGCCCGCCGCTCCCGCGGGCGCGCCGTCGCACGCTGAAGCGCTCCACTCCCCCGGATTCCTGGACGAATCTCTTTTCACGCCGCAGCCGATCTCCGGCAGTACGCCGTTGCCGGCTGGTCCCCCGGAGAAGGCGCCGCAGCCTGCTTGGAATGAGTATGAGCATCCCGCGCTGAACCTGGACGTGGTACCAAGCCCGCTTAAGCCGACGGCAGCGATGCCCGGGACCACCAGTCTGCGCGACGTTTCCCCGCTGGTTCCGGAGGCGGAAAAGGATCTCCATCCCGGCGCTTTTGTGGCAGAGGCATCCGCCGCGATGCAGTCGCCCGCCCACCAAGAAGAGGAAACCCCCGTGAGCCTCTACTCCGCGGAGGTTAACGACTCGGGGCTCAGTAGGTCGGCCGGCGGTGAGACAGCGGCCGGCGATGCCCAGTCCGCCGATCCCGCCATCGTAGAAGCATTGGTGGCCAAAGTGCTCGAGAAGATGCAGCCACAAATTCTCGAAATCGTGACCCGCGAGATTCTGAAGCCCGTGGCGGAAGCGCTCGTTCGCATGGAACTCCAGAAGCGCTGATGCGCGAGTAGATCTCTACCCTTCCCTGGATTCCAGTTCCAAAGTCGAATCGCGTCCCGGAAACAGTGCATTTGACGCCCCGCGCGTGCGGCCCGTATAGTAATCTTCTCAAGAGTTTGCCAACAGGCTATGCCGCGAGAGATTCCCAAAGCGTATGAGCCGCAGGAGATCGAGCAACGCTGGGCGCGCGCCTGGGTGGAGGAGAAACTCTTCCGCGCCGATGCGAAAGCCCCCGGCGAGGTGTTCTCCATCGTCATCCCGCCGCCCAATGTGACTGGGTCGCTGCACATCGGCCACATGCTCGACCATACCGAGATTGACATCCTGACGCGCTGGCACCGCATGCTCGGCCACAACACCCTCTATCTGCCCGGCACGGACCACGCCGGCATCTCCACCCAGCGCGTGGTAGTGCGGTTGCTGGCCGAGCAAGGCATCGACTACCGGAAGCTGGGCCGCGAAGCGTTTGAGAAAAGGGTCTGGGAATGGAAGCAAGAGTCGGGCGGCACCATCACCCGCCAGATGCTGCAACTGGGCGAGAGCTGCGATTGGACGCGGGAACGCTTCACCCTCTCTTCCGAATATTCGCGCGCCGTCCGCGAGGTCTTTGTCCGGCTCTACGAAGACGGCCTGATCTACCGCGGACACTACATCGTCAACTGGTGCCCGCAATGCCGCACCGCCATCAGCGACCTGGAAACCGTGCATGAAGAACGCGCCGGGCATCTCTGGCACATTCGCTATCCGATCGCCGGCACGGAAATGTATCTCGTGGTTGCCACCACGCGCCCCGAAACCATGCTCGGCGACACCGCCGTGGCCGTCCACCCCGAAGATGAGCGGTTTACCAACCTGGTCGGCAAGACCGTACGGCTCCCGCTGATGAATCGGGATATCCCCGTTATCGCCGACCGCTACGTGGACCGCGAGTTCGGCACCGGTGTGCTCAAGGTCACGCCGGCCCACGACCCCAACGACTTCGAGGCCGGGGGCCGGCACAACCTCCCCGAGATCGACGTGATGACCGACGATGGCAAGATGAGCGCCGCCGCGGGGAAATACGCTGGGCTGGACCGCTTCGAAGCGCGCAAGCGCGTGGTCGAAGACTTGCGGGCGGAGGGTCTGCTCGAACGCGTCGTCAACCACACGCACGCCATCGGCACCTGCGACCGCTGCAAGACTGTTATCGAGCCGCGTGCCTCCACGCAGTGGTTCGTGCGCATGAAACCCCTGGCTGAGCCAGCCATCGCCGTCGTCGAGCGCGGCGAGGTCGAAATCGTCCCCGAGAACCGGCGCGCAGTTTATTTTGAGTGGATGCACAACATCCGCGACTGGTGCATTTCCCGGCAGCTCTGGTGGGGTCACCCCATCCCGGCGTGGCACTGCGGCGCTTGTGGCAGCATTACTGTCGCGCGTCAGACCCCGGCCAAGTGCAGCAAGTGCAGCTCGGTCAAGATTGAGCAGGACCCCGATGTGCTCGAGACGTGGTTCAGCTCCGCGCTGTGGCCATTTGCAACCATGGGTTGGCCGGAGCAGACAGAAGACCTAAAGAAATACTACCCGACCAGCCTGCTCATCACCGGCTACGACATCCTGTTTTTCTGGGTCGCGCGCATGATTATGATGGGGCTGAAATTCACCGGGCAGGTGCCCTTCCGCCAAGTCTATCTGCATTCGCTCGTGCGCACCTCCGAAGGGCACAAGATGTCGAAGTCCAAGGGCACAGGCATCGACCCCGTCGCACTCAACGAAAAATTCGGCACGGATGCGATGCGTTTCACGCTGGCCATCATGGCTGCGCCCGGCACCGACATCGTGCTCAGCGACGACCGCATCCTGAGCTCCCGCGCCTTTGCCAATAAGATCTGGAACGCCGCGAGGTTCCTCTTCGTGAACCTCGACAAGTTCGAGGCCTCAGGCGCAACACTCGAAGAGCTTGCCGCGCCGGAGATTCGCGCCGCGGCGCCCTGGCGGACGGCCGGTGTGCTGCCCCTGGCGGACCGCTGGATGTTCTCGCGCCTCGCGCGCGTCACCGGCGAGATCAACACCGCGTTCAAGGAATTCCGCTTCCACGAGGCCGCGCATGTCGTTTACCACTTTTTCTGGGGTGACTTCTGCGACTGGTACATCGAGTGGGTGAAGCCGCAACTGCTTTCTAGCGATCACGACGCGGCGACGGCGGCCTGGCGCAACCTGTTTGCCGTCTTCGAGACGGCCCTGCGCCTGCTTCACCCCTTCATGCCCTTCCTCACCGAAGAACTCTGGCACAAGCTGCCCCAACGCGCGGGAGCACAATCCATCGCCCTCGAGCGATTCCCAGACCCGCACGCAGAATGGCTCGATGGCGACGCTGAATGGCGCATGGGATTACTCCAGGATGTGATTACGAAGGCTCGCAACATTCGCTCAGAATTGAAAATTGACCCGAGAGCTAAGGTTGCGGCGGACTTCTTTGCTCCTCAACCCGACGTGGAAGCGGTCTCTCGGCCTTCCGTGGGTGGGATTGTCAATGAGAACCTCTCCACGGTGCTGAGACTGGCCGTGCTCTCACGATTGACGCTGGCGGAGCAACCTTTGGATGCCCACAGCGGGGTTGTCCGTTCGACATCCGGCTTTGACTTGCGAATTTCGTACGAGGAGAGCGTGGACGTCCTCGCCGAGGTCGCGCGCCTGCGCAAGGAAAAAGAGCGCCTCGGGCGGGACGTGGAATCGAAGCAGCAGCGCCTGGCGGACCAAACCTTTCGCAGCCGCGCTCCCGAAGAAATCGTGCGCGGGCTTGAGTTCACCCTCCGGGAGCGCCAAGTCGAATACCGGAAGCTGGCCGAGCGCCTGGCGCAGCTGGAAAAGAGTCTCGGCGACGCTGCGGCGGGTTAGCGACAGGGCCGGGCCCGCTTGGTACCACCGGCGGCCCGCCGGCGATTTTACTCAGCGCCCATAAGCGCTGCTGCACCGAAGAGAAAACCGCCGGCCTGAGGCCGGCGCTACTCCTACCACACACTTGCATGATGCCCGCACGGAGCGTTAACGCAATGAACTGGGACGCGCCGCAAATTTCCGCTCTGATTCGCGCCGCGCTCGACGAAGACGTGGGCGCGGGCGACCTCACCAGTTATGCTCTGCTGCCCGGCGACTCGCAAGCCCGGGCGCGCATCCTTGCGAAACAGGAGTTGGTCGTTGCCGGGTTGCCGCTGGCCGAGCGCGTCTTTGGCGCCGTGGACAAAGAACTTCGCTTTGAAGTCGTAGCCGCGGAGGGATCACGAATTGCCGCGGATACCTGTGTGGCGCGGCTTGCGGGCCGTGCACGGGCTATCCTGATCCCTGAACGCACGGCGCTCAATTTCGTCGCACATCTTTCGGGTATCGCCACGCTCACGCGGCGATTTGTCGAGGCCATCGCCGGAACGCGCGCGTGCATCCGCGACACGAGGAAGACCACGCCGCTGCTGCGGGCGCTCGAAAAATACGCCGTCCACGTGGGCGGTGGTACGAACCACCGCTTCGGCCTGTTCGATGCCATCCTGATCAAGGAGAACCACATCGCCGCGGCCGGCAGCGTCACCGAGGCGCTGCGCCGCGCGCGCCAATTCGTTGCCGCCTACCAGCCGGTGATTCCGGAGATGACCGCCTATGAGGCCTTCCGGCCGTCCGGGCAGAAGGGTTCCGTCTCCGTCCAGATCGAGGTGCGCGACGAGAAGGAACTTCACGAGGCGCTGGCGGCAGACGCGGACACCTTGCTCCTCGACAACGTGTCGCCCGCGGAAGCCGCTCGCCTGGTCGGCGTCGCGCGCCGCGAACGTCCTGCATGCCTCATCGAGGTCTCTGGCGGCGTCACGCTCTCAAACGTCCGCGCCTACGCTGAAGCCGGCGTGGACTTCATCTCCGTCGGCGCCCTGACCCACTCCGCCCCCACCGCCGACCTGAGCCTGCTTGTCGAACCGGCGCGCGGCGAGTAAGCTGGCAGTCCGATTCGAGCTGCCATGGCCCTGCGCACTGTTCCCGGCACCACCGACCGGCGCATCGACGCGCTGCTGACCCTGCTCGCCGACAACACCATGATCGTGATCAGCGGCGCCAAAATCGCGCGCCAAATTGGCGTGACGCGCTCGACCGTCTGGCGCTGGATCGAGAAGCTGCGCTCGCTCGGCGTCAAAGTGAAAGGCCATCCGCGCAGCGGCTATCAGATCGAGCGCGTGCCCGACGTGCTCGCGCCGAACCTGCTCCGGCGGCGGCTGCAGGACACGGCCTTTTCCCGGCGCATCCATCACTTCTTCAAGATCGATTCCACCAACAACGTCGCGCTGCGCCTCGGCCACGAGGGCGAGCCGCATGGCGCCGTGATCCTCGCCGAGGAGCAGACCGCCGGGCGCGGCCGCGCCGGCCGCTCGTGGCATTCCGAAAAATCGAGCGGCATCTATCTGACAGTGCTGTTGCGCCCCCCCATCTCCCCGGCGAGTGCGCCGCTGATGACGCTGCTGGCGGGACTAGCGGCGCGCGACGCCGTCATGGAGCAAACCAGCCTGCAACCCGATTTGCGCTGGCCCAACGACCTGTTGCTTTATGGCAAGAAATTCTGCGGGATCTTGACCGAGATGCACGCCGAACCCGACCGGGTGCACTTCGTGATCGTGGGCATCGGCGTCAACGTCAACCACGCGCGCCTGCCCGAGGAGCTCGCGCCGATCGCCACCTCGCTGCGCATGGAAACCGGCAAGACGCACAGCCGGCTCGAACTACTGGTCCGGTTGCTGCGATGCCTCGACCGCTACTACAATCAATTCCTGGCCGAAGGTGCGGCACCGATCCTGAAGCGATTCGCGGAAGTATCGAGCTATGCGCACGGCAAGCGCGTGCGCATCTCCACGGCCACCGAGACGTACGTCGGCACCACCGCAGGCCTCGAGCCCAGCGGCCTGCTCCGCGTCGAACGCGAAGACGGCCGCACGCAGGTAGTCATTTCGGGGGATGTAGCGGAAGCTTGACGAGGCTGGAACAAGGAGTTGTAGATGGGATGGGATTTAGAGGCACCGTTCTTTGTTTCCTTCACGCTGATCATTCTCTTGCTTCTCTTGATTGTCGGCGTGGTCGTCGCGGTCACGCGGCGCAATCTGGCCGACAGCGCCCTGCTCTCCCCGAGGCGTCTGGTCGAAGGGTACATCTTTACGGTCGTGCTGGTGTCCATGCTGCTCGTTTCCTCGGGGCTGGGCGATCTACTCAAGTGGGCCATCGCTCGCCGTGCAGGGATTGAATCCACATACCGACCACAGCCGGTTGATGACAAGGATCGAAAACAGACCGAAGAGCCGAGATATGAATACAACAGCAAGGCTCCTCGCCGCGATCTCCTGAGCGGCGTTGCGCAATTGGGCGTGGGCGCAGTCATGGGACTCTTACACCTGCTGGGCCTGCGCCGACTGGGACGCACCGAGCCCCTGGCCGTTTCGCCGATTTACCGGGTGTTTCTCATCGCGGGACTGGTGATCTATACCTCGGCTGTGCTGATCTATGCGGTCGAGAGCGTCAAAGACTTGCTCGTCTTTCGTTACGTCGGGCCGCCCGTGGCCAGAGAATGGTACGACCGGCCGCTTCCGGGAGCGCAGATCGCCGGACTCATCGGGTACCTGCCGCTGTGGGGCGTCTTGGTGGCGCTTTTGTTCCGCTACGCCCGGCCGCGTAACGTCGCAATTTGATTTGAGGGAGTTCGATGCTGCTAACGATGGACGTTGGCAATACGAATACGGTGCTGGGCGTTTTCCGCGGCGCCGAGCTGGTGGCCCACTGGCGGCTGACGACCGCGCGCGACCAGACCGTTGACGAATACGGCATTCTCACGCGCAACCTCTTCACCCTGGCCGGCCTCGACCCCGCCGCGATCGAAGGCATCATCATCAGCTCGGTGGTGCCGCCGTTGAACTCGACCCTGGCCGAGATGGCCCAGCGTTACTGTGGCCTGAAGGTTCTGTTCGTCGAGCCGGGCGTGAAAACGGGGATGCCGGTGCAGTACGACAATCCGCAGGAGGTCGGCGCAGACCGAATCGCCAATGCCGTCGCGGCGTTCGCCAAGTACGGTGGGCCGTGCGTGGTGGTGGACTTTGGCACGGCAATCAACTTTGACGCCGTCTCGGCCAAGGGCGAATACGTGGGCGGCGTGCTGGCCCCCGGCCTCGGCATCTCCGCCGAGGCGCTCTTCTCCCGCGCCGCTCGCCTGTGGCGCGTCGAGATCAAGGATCCGGGCAAGGTCATCGGCACCAATACCTCAGCCTCGATGCAGTCCGGGCTCTACTACGGTTACGTGGACCTGGTGGACGGCATCCTCGTGCGGATGAAAGAAGTTCTCGGGCCGGACACGAAAGTAATCGCGACGGGTGGCCAGGCTGCCCTGGTGGCGCGCGGCTCGCGCCACATCCAGCAGACCGACGAATTCCTCACCCTGGAGGGGCTGCGCATCATCTGGGAGCGCAATCAGGCGGCACATGCCCCGCCAGCGGCCCGTGCGGAAAAACCCGCTGCAGCGGCACCGGCCGCCGTTTCCAGGAAGTCGCAGCGTTGAACGCTCAGGCGGCCATGGGCGCGTTCAACTATTTCAATTACTATACGGAGATAGAGGAATATTTCTGGCGCAAACGCGGCGCGCACCTGCTCGTGTCGCCGCTCGACTGGGCCATCGTCGAAACCTGGCAGAAGGCCGGCATCCCCCTGCACGCCGTGCTGAAGGGCATCGACCGCGCTTTTGAAAGCTACTCCCGCTCACGGCGCGCGGCTGGTGGGCGACAGCTCAAAAGCCTGGCGTATTGCGTGGATGCCGTCCTCGACGCTGCCGAGGAAGAAAAGGAAGCCGCCGCGGGCGCCGGGCCGAAGAATGCAAGCTGTGCTGCGGCCGCGGAAACTTTCTCCCGCGACGAACTTCGCGGCTTTTTCCGGCGCAATGCCGAGCGCCTCGCCCGTGCCGCCGCGAAGCTCCGTGCTTCTCAGCCAGACCTGGCGGCGCGAATCAAGGAAGCGCGCAGGAAACTCGAGGAGATTCTGCCGCTGATGGATTCGCCGGCGGAACTCGACCTGGAGGATCTGGAACGCCGCCTGACTGTGCTCGAGCAGAAGCTCACCGCCGCGCTGACCGCCGGCGCCAGCGAAGAGGTGCTGCTGACGCTCCGGCGGGAGATGGACCGGCAGCTTGCTCCCTATCGCCGGAAAATGACCGCGGAGCAGTTGGCGCAGCTCGAACGCCAGTACACGCAGAAGCGCCTGTTCGAGACCTACGAACTGCCGCGCCTGAGCCTCTTCTATCTGACGTGAATGGCCGGCCGGCTCCCGGACGGCCCGGCGAGGCTGGCCCCCTGGTCGGGAAGACGCGCGGAAAGAGGAGCCTGAGGGACCTTCGTGGAAATCAAGATTGAAAAACTGGTGTACGGCGGCGAGGGATTGGGACATCACGAGGGCCACACTGTGTTTGTGCCGTTTGTCCTGCCCGACGAAGTCGTGGCCGTCGAGGCCGTCGAGCGCAAGAAAAAGTTCGTTCGCGGGCGCGCCACTCAGGTGCTAACCCCTTCGCCTCAGCGCGTCGCGCCTCCCTGCCCGCATTTTGCCCTCTGCGGCGGCTGCCACTATCAGCACATCCCTTACCATGCACAACTTGGCTTCAAAGCGGATATCCTCCGGGAGACTCTCAAGCACCTGGGTGGAATCGAATGGGGCGGTCCCATCGAGACACATGCCTCTCCGCCTTTCGGATACCGCAACCGCGCGCAATGGAAGATTCGCCTGGCCGGCGCGGTGGCAAAGAACGCTATCGGCTACTTCCAGGCCGGCTCTTCCACGCTCTGCCCCGTGGAAGAGTGCCCCGTTCTCTCACCCCGGCTGGCCGAAACGCTCGCGGCGCTCCGGGAACAGCTCGCGGAACGCCAGCTCCCGGCGAAACTGCGCGAAGTGGAAGCGTTCGCAGACGCGGCAGACACAAAGGTACTGATCAACGCCTCTTTGGAGAGTTTCGACGGCCCGCCGGAAGACGTGGCTAGCCTGTTTCTCACTGCCCTGCCGGGCGTCGAGACGATTCTCTTGCAAGATATCAACCGAGACCGCTACGAATTGTTCGGCCCCGGCTTTATCCACTATGGCATCGCCGGGAGCCACTACCGCGTCGGCCATCTCTCGTTTTTCCAGGTGAACCGCTTCCTGGTCGAGGAGCTGGTGCGCACGGTCCTGGCCGAGGAGCGCGGCAAGCTGGCGCTCGATCTCTTCGCCGGCGTGGGATTGTTCACCCTCCCGCTGGCGCGGCGCTTTGAGCGCGTCGTTGGCGTCGAATCCGACCTGGCCGCCTCGCGCGATCTTCAGGCTAACATCGAAGAGAACAAGGTGCAGGCCCAGCACGTCAACGCCACGGTGGAATCGCTGCTTGCCGAGTGGAGGGAGACACCCGACCTGGTGGTGCTCGATCCGCCCCGCGCCGGCATTCAGGAAACTGCCTTGGCACACCTGGTGCGGCTCGCACCTCCGCGGATCGCGTATCTCTCGTGTGATCCCGCGACCCTCGCCCGGGACTTGCGCACGCTCGCCGGCGGCAGGAATCAACCCGCCGGCTCGGGCGCCTATCAGATCACGGAAGTGCATCTGTTCGATCTTTTCCCACAGACCTATCACATTGAAACGCTGGTGCGCCTGAGTCATCGCGAATGAAACTGCCGGTCGTGTGGATCGTCGCGGCCCTCGCTGCGGGTATCCTGCTGGGAAGCCCGCAGCCTGTGAAACCGGCGGTGTGGTTTGTGCTGGCTCTGACCTCGTTGTTGGCCGGACTGGCTTTCCTGTGGCGTGGCGCCGAGTTGCCGACGTTTGTGATCGGCCTTCTCGCCTGGGTCTTCCTCGGCGCGGCAGCAGCCCGCCTGGAGCAGGCAGCGACATCTCCGAATCACGTGGCCAACCTGATTACTTCGGGCCGGCTCGACACCAGCGTAGCCTTGCGTTGGCGCGGGCGGTTGCGCCAGGACCCTATTCGCCTGCCGTGGGGACTGCGCTACGAAGTGGACCTGGAAGCAGTGGACGTTGCCGGGCACCCCACGCCGGTGACCGGCGGGCTGCGCGTCAGCGATTTCCGCGGTGTGAATTCTCGCGCTGAGCCGCCCTCCGAACTGCCGGCCCCTCTCCGCGCTGGCGACCGGGTCGAAGCCTTGGTACGCGCGCACCCGCCGCGCAACTACGGCAACCCCGGCGCGTTTGATGCCCGCGGGCATCTCGCACGAGAGGACGTCCATCTCATCGGGACGTTGCGCAGCCCTGAGCTTCTTCGCAAGCTCGCCGCCCCATCGCCGGGCCTTTCGCACCGCCTGGCACGCGTTCGCGGCCGGCTGCTCACGCAACTCGACGCCATGTATGCTGCTGCGCCCGACCGCGCCGCTGTGTTGCGAGCCATGCTGCTTGGCGACCGCAACTTCGTCGACCACGAGCGCGCCGAAGCCTTCCAGAAGGGCGCGGCGTATCACGTGCTGGTCATCGCCGGCCTGCATGTGGCCGCGCTCGCGGGCTTCGTGCTGTGGGCCGGACGCCGACTGCGGCTCTCGCTTCTGACCCGCACGCTGATGACGCTGGCGGTGCTGGCTGGCTACGTCGCAGTCGTGGAAGATCGTCCGCCCATCCTGCGCGCCGCGTTGATGGCGGCCATTTTTCTTTCTTCGCGGCTGCTGTTCCGGCGCGTCGAGCTGCTCAATACCCTGGCCCTGGCGGCCCTCCTCCTTCTGGTAGCCCGGCCTTCCACGCTCGCCGACCCCAGCTTCCAGCTTTCGTTTCTGACCCTCGGGACGATTGGCGCGCTGGCCGCACCGTGGATGGACCGCTCGAGTGGGATCTACCTCCGCGCGCTCGATCACTTGGGCGACGTGACCCGCGACGCCGCGCACCCTCCGCGCGCAGTACAGTTCCGCCTCGATGCACGCGCCGCGGCGCACTGGCTGTCCTCGCGCCTATCGCAGCATCTTGCTTCACATGCGGAGACCCTCGTCATCGCGCCATGCCGTTTCGTTCTCCGTTCCTGGGAGATCTTCCTTCTCTCGGCCACCATCCAACTGGGCATGATGCCGATGCTGGCCTACTACTTCCACCGTGTGAGCCTGGCCGGGCCGTTGGCCAACATTCCGGCAGTGTTGCTGACCGGTTTGATTGTTCCCCTCGGTTTTCTGGCGCTCGGCGCAAGTTTCCTCTGGTGGGCGTTGGGGAGTGCAGCCGCGAAAGCAGTGGGAGCCTTGGTGGGAGCGCTCGTCGCGGCCGTGGAGTGGTTCGCGCGCTGGCACTGGGCATCGTACCGCATCCCCGAGCCGCCCCTCTGTGAACTGGCGGCGTTTTTCACCTGCGTAATCCTGATGGCCTTTGCCGTGCGCGCCGCCCGCAAACGCTGGCAACTCCTGCTGGCCTTGCCGCTGGCTCTGCTGGCCCTAGCCGTCGCCACCTACCCGTTTGCGGCGAAGCTCGAGCGCGGCAAGCTGGAAGTCACCGTGCTCGATGTGGGCCAGGGCGACTCGCTCCTTGCCGCCTTTCCCGACGGCCACACCTTGCTGATTGATGGTGGCGGCAGCTTCGGCGTCACCCGGCTCGGCGGTGTGCGCACGGGCTTCGACACCGGCGAACAAGTGGTGTCAACCTATCTGTGGCATCGCGGGCTAAAACGTCTCGACGTGGTCGCGCTGACGCATGCCCACCAGGACCACCTCGGCGGCCTCGCCGCCGTCCTCGAGAATTTCCGCGTGCGCGAGCTTTGGGTCGGCCGGGACGTCGCGAGTCCCGCCTTCCGCGCGCTGCTGGAGGTGGCGCGCGAACGCGGCGTGCGCGTGGTCCATCGGGTCCGCGGCCAAGGCTTTTCCTGGGACGGCGTTGCCGGGCAGGTCCTCTGGCCGGACACTCCCGACGAAGTGCAAACGGCGAAGAACAACGACTCCCTGGTGCTGCGCCTGGTCTATGGGCGCACGGCGATGCTTCTGCCCGGCGACATCGAAGGGCCGGTCGAGCACAAACTCGCCGCGGACGGCGAGCCGCTGGCCGCCACATTCCTTAAGGTGGCCCATCACGGCAGCAAGACTTCCACGAGCACCGATTGGCTCACAGGGGTGGACCCGCGGACGGTGGCGATCTCTGTGGGCGAAACCAACCCCTTTGGCCATCCGCATCCCGACGTGCTCGAGCGGCTCCGCGCCGCCGGCGTGCGCGTCCTGCGCACCGACCGCGACGGCGCCATCACCGCCTCCAGTGACGGTCAGACAGTTCAGGCTCACACCTTCTACGAATCAAAATAGGGCTTGAATCGGCTGGATTAGCGGGCCTCGGCTAGGTACTCAGCGATGATGTGGCGGGCATCCTCGGCCTCCGACTCAAGCACGAGGATCTCCACGCCATGGATTCCCTTGGGCGGCTCGCGCATCGGGAATGGATCGGTGGAGGTCGAAGCCGGCGACTCGATGCCGGCGCTTTCGAGCAGCCCGCGGATCACCAGGGCTTCGGTCCACGTGCCGGCCTCGTGCACCACCACAACCGGCTCGCGGGTAGGTTCTTCTTTCATCTCGGGAACTCCTCGCCCCACTTGCTGCATTCTGGTGCAACTCTTATGATACAGAGCATCAAGCCTCATGGATGTCGAAAATAAAGGCACGCCCAGCAAAGAAGAGATTGACGAAGAATCAAGACGTATGCGCCGCCTGCGCATCGCCGTCGGCCTGGCTCTCGAAGTCATCGCCCAGGGCGGGATGCCCATCGAAGATGCTCACGATCTGATGGCGGCAACGCGCCGGATGGCGCTTCAGCTCTTCCCCGGCAAGGAACGCGTGTACGATCTGATTTACCGGCCGAAGTTCCAGCGACTCATCAACGAAGTCTATCGCGTGCAGTAGACTACCTGCGCCAGTACCTCACCAGTCCGAGCAGCACAATTCCCGCCAGAAAACCGAGCGCCGCCTCATACTCGCGATTTCGCCGGTAAACAGCCCAGGAAAACCGCGTGCCCCCCTCGTGGCCAGCTGCGGCGGGCGTCAGGCGCGGCCAGAAACGCGGCACGCGCGCGACGTAGTCCTCAAACGCTTGGCCGTAGCGCTCGCGCAGCTCCTGCTCCTCGCGGCGCATGACCACGGGATAAAACGCCGCGAAGTAAGCAGACAGAATGATGGCGGCAATCCAGGATCGGCTCGCGACCAGGAATCCCGCCGCGAGCATCGCACTCCCGAAGTAAAGGGGGTTGCGCGTGTAGGCATAAGGCCCCGAGGTGGCCACGCTCTCGCCCTTGCGCAGGTGGCCGGCCGCCGCCGCACGCAACAATACGCCCACCGCGGCGATGGCGGCGCCCCAGGCAAGCGATCTCTGCGTGGGTCGCGCAAACCAGAAGCAGGCCAGCCCCACGGGATAGCCCAGCGGCACGCGCCAGCGTACCCAGAGACCGCCTCGGGCCTTGCCTGCCGTGGTCATCGAGCTAGCCCCAGCCTCTGCTCCACCGCTGACACCACTTGCTCGACGGTAATGGAGAGCATCGCCGGAGAATAGACGTTGCGGCGTTTGTATGTGGTTTCGGCGGGGCACGCATTGCGCACCACCGCGTTTGCAGAGCCATAGGGGCCGTTGCGCAGCGGGTCGGTCGGTCCGTAAAGCCCGACCACTGGCGTGCCCAGCGCCACGGCAAGATGCAGCGGGCCCGTGTCGCCCGCGACCACGCACGTGGCGCGTTGCAGCAGCGCCATCAACTCTGGAATCTCCGTGGACAGCAAGACGGGCGCCGCCGGAGCCGCCGCGCGGCAGACCGCATCGGCCAGTTCCCTCTCGCCGGGCCCATAGTTCGCCACCGTGCGCATGCCTTGCCGCCGCTCGAGCTCGCGGCCAAGTTCACCGTATCGTTCGGGCGGCCAGCACTTCGAGCGCCAGCCACCCCCGGGGCTGACCACCAGGAATTCGCGGATGCCTCTCGCGGCCAGCCAGCGATCAATCTCCGCCTCAGCTTCTTCCGGCACGCGCAGGGGAAAGCGGCAGACGCCTCCGCGCGCGCCGGCGCATTCCGCCAGCGCCAGGTTTTGCTTCACAATGTGTTCCGGCGGAGGCGAAGCCCGCTGCGTATAGAACATCGCTGCGCCGCCTTCCCGCGCAAGATTGCGCCCGAAACCGATGCGCCGCGGCGCGCCGGAAAGGTACGCCAAAACAGCGGACTTGTAGAGCCCCTGAAAATCGATCGCACAGGTGTAGCGCGCGGCCCGGAGTTGCCGGACGCAATTCCTCAGAGCGCCCCAGGAGCCGCGGTCGAGCGAAATCACCTCGTTCAATTCCGGATTCGCGTCCAGCAGCGCGGCCCACTTCCGCTCGACGAGCCAGTCGATTCGCGCCTCGGGGAACGCCTCCCGGAGCGCGGCCACCGCGGGCAGCGTGTGGGCGATGTCGCCCAGCGAGCCCAGTCGCACAACGAGGAACCGCTGGTCCGCTGTTTCAACCATTGGAGGGTTCGCGGAGGCGGCCGAGAAATTCTCGCGTGGAGTGCCGCTTGGGGTCACCGACAATCGCGATACGCACGCCCAATCGCGCGGCCAGCTCCCGCTCCGGCACGGTCTCTGCGGTGTAATCGGTGCCCTTGGCGTGGACGTCGGGACGCAACGCCGTGAGCAGGGCTTCGACGTTGGGCTCGTCGAAGATCACCACATAATCCACCGCAGCCAGCGCCGCAACCAGCTCTGCACGGGCCTCGGCCGGCAGGATCGGGCGGCCCTCACCCTTCAGCAGCCGTTCGCTCGCGTCCGAATTGACCCCGACCACCAGCACATCCCCTTCGCGTCGCGCGCCCTCGAGATAGCGGATATGGCCGACGTGCAGCAGGTCGAAACAGCCGTTCGCAAACACGATTTTCTCTTTGCGCCGCCGGTGCTGGGCGAGCCGCTGCTGCAGCGCCTCGCGGGGGAGGATTTTATCGCGAGTATTCATGCGACCGGGCGATCAACGCGGGGTTTCCGCCGGCTGGCGGGTGACGTCGCTCCGAATTGCCGCGAGCAATTCCCGGCGCGTGACCGTAGCCGTCCCGCGTTTCATCACCACGATCCCGCCAGCATAGTTCGCCAGATGCGCCGCCTCGACAAACGTGGCGCCGGCGGCCAGTGCCAGCGTGAACGCGGCGATGACCGTATCGCCCGCGCCGGTTACATCGGCCACCTGGTCGGTGCCGAAGACCGGGATGTAGTGCGGCCTGCGGCGCGGCTCGAACACCACCATGCCATCCTTGCCGCGCGTCACCACCAGGGCTTCGAGCTTCAACCGCCGTAGCGTACGCCCGGCGAGCCGCTCAAGCGCCGCGGTGTCCTGACCGATGCGCGTGCCATGCAGCGCCTCGAGTTCCGATTCGTTCGGCGTGGCCGCGGTTATGCCCGTTCCCCGGTAGTCAAGCAGCGCAAATCGCGAATCGAGCGTGACAACTCTCCCGCCCAGACGCCGCACCAGCCCCGGCGTGACCACCCCGCAGCCATAGTCGGAGACCAGCAGCGCCCCGGCGCGCCGCACGCGCTCGCGAGCCTTGCGCACCAGCGCTGAGCGCACGCGCGCGGGCAACTCGCCGGCAGGCTCGTGGTCCACGCGCAGAACCTGTTGTCGCGTGCCATGCGACCAGCCCGCCAGGAACCGCGACTTGGTCGGCGTGGTCCAGCCGGGAACGCGCACCACACCCGAGGTGTCCACGCTCTTGCGCCGGAAGTAATCCACCAGCGCGCGGCCCGCCGCGTCGTCGCCCACCGCCGCGACCGCCAACACCCGAGCCCCGAGGTCCGCCAGATTATTCGCGGCATTCGCGCCACCCCCGGGCACGAGCTGGGTCTCGCGATGACGCAGGATCAGCACCGGAGCTTCGCGAGAGACTCGGGAGATTTCTCCGAAGGTAAACTCGTCAGCCACGAAATCGCCCAGCAGGGCGATGGTCTGCTTCGGAAAAGTCTCGACCAGGTCCACCAGGCGGCCCAGGTCTGCGCTCACCGGATCTCCTCGAGAATCAGATCGACGGCCACGGACAAATTTTCGGCCACCCCGTGTGGCTGGCGGGGCCATTCTCCGCGGTGCAACTCGAACTCGCCGCGGCCGTACCCAGTCAGAACCAGGATGCCCCGACCGCCGGCTTCATGCGCCATCTCGAGGTCGGCATAGCGGTCGCCGACGACGTACGAACCAGCGAGATCGAGCCCGTGCTCGCGCGCAGCGCGCTCCAGCATTCCCGGATGCGGTTTGCGGCAGCCGCAGGCCTCCTCACTCTTGTGCGGGCAAAAATAAATGCCGTCCAGGCGCGCGCCGCCAGCCGCAAGCTCCGTAGACAGTTTTTCGTGGACAAGGTGAACGAGCGATTCGGGAAAGATTCCGCGGGCCACGCCGGACTGGTTGGTCACGACAATCACCGGAAAGCCCGCGTCATTGAGCCGGCGGATGGCCGGGGCGGCAAAAGGAAACAGATGAAGACGGCTGATGTGATTAAGATAGCCCATCTCCTCACAGATGGTGCCGTCACGATCGAGAAAAACCGCGGGCCTCCGGCCACCTGCGCTAGACACTGCGTGCGCTCCCCCGTTCGCTCGCGGAGAGCCACGGCCTTGCCGCCCCATAAACGGCGTCCACTTCAATGCGCGTCATGCAGCGATGGTCCACGGGGCAGTGACGCAAGAAACAGGGGCTGCACGAAACGGCCTGCCGCACCATGGTGAAACGAGGCGTCACCGGCGCGGTCCCGGCCGGGTCGGTTGGCCCGAAGATCCCGACCACCGGCAGTCCCACCGCGGCGGCCACGTGCATCGCTCCCGAATCGTTGCCGATGAACAGGTGACACCCTGCCAGAAGTGCGGGCATGTCGCCGATGGAGGTTTCTCCCACGAGTGTGATGGGCCGGTGGCGCATCGCGGCCGCAATTCTCTGCGCGACTTCGCGTTCCGCGACCGTGCCGAAAAGTATCACATCGGCGTCGAAATCAGCAATTGCGCGGTCGGCCAGCGCGGCGTAGCGTTCCGGCGGCCAGCATTTGGCCGAGCCATAGGCCGCCCCCGGCGCCAGCGCCACGCGCCGGGCACCGCGGCGGGCCCCCCCGCGAAGCAGAATGGTCTCGGCGCGCTCGTGCGCTGCCGGGTCCACGCGCAACTCGATCCGCTCGAGATTGCCCAGTTGTTCGATCCACCCTGCGCGGCGCAGCAGCTCCAGGTAGTAGTAGCTCTCATGCGCGGGGATTTCGCCCGGCCGGGGCGTGCGCACCGCGCGCGTGAGCAGAAACCCGCGCGCGTCCCGGTTGTAGCCGATGCGGACAGGAATGCGCGCGCGCGAGGCGAGCCAGGCCGCCTCGAAGGCATTCTGAAGGAGCAGGGCCACGTCGAAGCGCTCGCGGCGAAGCTCGGAGATGAGCCGCACGCGGCCCATCAGCCCGCGGTGACGCCCTGCATGGTCGAAGACGAGCAGGTGGTCGGCGTAGCCCTGGCCGCGATACAGGTCGGCGACCCAGGCCCGCCCCAGGATTGTGATCTCGGCGCGCGGCCAGCGCCCGCGAATCGCCCCCAGCGCGGGAATGGACATCACCGCGTCGCCAACCCAATTGGTCGCGCGCACGAGAATCTTCATCGCGCCACCGCGGCTCGCTTGCGTTCGAGAATCTCGGTCACGATCCGCCAGAACGACTCGGCCTCAAAGATGCACAGCTCGATGCAGCAATGGAAAACGGGAAGCGGGCGGAACTCAACGGCTCCGAGATTGTAGATGTCTTTCTCCGTGCACAACAGCGCTTGCGCCCCGGCCGCCTGCGCCCGGCGCTCGATTTCGCCCGCATCCGCCTGCGAATAGCGATGGTGGTCGGGAAAGCTGGCGTTGCCGGCGACCTCCAGGCCCCAGCGCCGCAGGTCTTCATAGAAGGCGGTGGGATTGCCGAGGGCGCAGAAGGCAAAAACTCGTATCCCGCGCGCGTCGAAAGTTGCGATTCGGTCAGGCTCAACAAGATGTGTGATGACGTCTTTCAATTGCGTTTGCGCATAGAAAATAGGCGCCTGCGTGTGGTGCCGGACGACTGCTTCGACGGCGGGAGCATGTTCGCTGCGCGTGATGACTACGAGGTCGGCCCGCGCCAGCGCGGACCTTGGCTCGCGCAGCCTTCCGGCAGGGAGTACATGCCCGCCACCGAACGGATCGGTGGCATCAATCAGGACGATATCCACGTCGCGCGCGAGGCGCAGATGCTGGAAGCCGTCGTCAAGCACGAACCAATCCACTCCGTGCCGTTCGAGCATCCGGCCCTTCGCGTAGCGGTCAGCCCCGATGCCGAATTGCACTTTCTTGCCCAGGCGGCCACGCAACAGTGCCACTTCATCGCTGCTGGGTACGCCCCTCTCTTCGGGCCGGCTCCGATAGCCGCGCGTCAGAATACCGGCCCGTTTGCCCTCTTCGAGCAGCCGCTCCGTGATCCACAGAACCATCGGTGTCTTGCCCGTGCCGCCGACCGTCAGATTGCCAACGCTGATGACCACGCCATTCAGCCGGCGTTGCTTGAAAATGCCCTGCCGGTAGCACCAGGCGCGCAGCCGCACAAAGGCCTGGTAAGCCAGGGACACCGGCCACAGCAGCCAGCTCACCACCGCGGGCAATCTCACCGGCCGCTCCGTGCAGTCGCCAGGATTGCGGAAATGGCATCCATGGAGCGCTCGGTGGCGCCGCGGTTGCTCTC
The DNA here is from genome assembly GCA_041493955.1 of Terriglobia bacterium. Lineage (GTDB taxonomy): Bacteria > Acidobacteriota > Terriglobia > Acidiferrales > UBA7541 > QHYU01. Next base: position 12,512 of record JBGPZW010000010.1, on the reverse strand, counting down.
GACGAGGCCGCGCGCGGCGGCGCCCATGCGCTCCCGCCGGGCAGCGTCCTGCACCAGTTCGATCCAGGCCACACCGAGGTCTTCAGGGCTGTTAACCTCCAGGCCGGCCCCAGCTTCGACGAATAGCCGGGCCATCTCCCGGAAGTTCTCCATCCAAGGCCCGAACAGCGGTGGCTTGCCGACGGCGGCGGGCTCGAGGATGTTGTGCCCGCCCGCCGGCACCAGCGAGCCTCCGACAAACACGGCGTCGGCCAGGCGATAAAGGCTGGCCAGCTCGCCCACGCTGTCGAGCAGAAGGACGCTGGTGGAATCGTCGAGCGCGGTGCACGGCCCGCCATTGACCGAGAGCTGGCTGCGGCGCACAAATTTTCGCTGGGACTCCTCGATGAGGCTGGCTGTGGCGTCGAACCGCTCGGGCTTTCGCGGCGCCAGCACCAGCAGGGCGCGCTGGAATTGTCCCTGCACGATGCCGAAGGCGATCAGCACGATGTGCTCCTCGCCCTCGGCGACACTCCCGGCGACGATCACGGGGCGGCGATCGCACCGCCGCAGCTCGCTTTCCAGCCAGCTCACCACCGGCGCGGAGTCCGAAGGTGCGAGGTCGTATTTCATGTTTCCGGAGACCACCACACGCTCGGCCGGCGCGCCCAACGCCAGCAAGCGCTCGGCGTCGTCCTTCGATTGCATCAGGAACACGGCCGGACTGGAGAGCACGCGGCGGAGAAAGCCGCGCAGGAAAATCCCGAAAAACCGCAGCGCGCGCTGGTAACGCCGGAACGACCGCACGGAGATTCGCCCGTTGACGAAAACCACCGGTACGCCCGCCCGCTGCGCCTCGCGCAGGAAATTCGGCCAGATCTCAGTCTCGAGAATTACCACCAGCGCCGGGCGCACCGCCCTCAAGACGCGCCGCACTGGGCCTGCCCAGTCGAGCGGGAAGTAGAACACCTCGTCAGCGAAGTCCATCCGCTTGCCAGCCAGGCGCTGGCCGGTGGCCGTGGTCGTCGAGACCACCAGGCGGTGCTCCGGGTAGCGCTGCTTCAGCCGGCGCGCCAATGGCAACGCCGCCAGGGCTTCGCCCACCGACACGGCGTGAATCCAGATCGCGCCGGGCGCGTTGGGGTCGCTCGAGGACACTTCGGCGGGCAGCCGTCCAAGCCGCTCGCGGATGTTGTCAAGGTACTTGCCTCGGCGCAGCCCCTGGACGAGGAAGTAGGGCAAGAGCAGAAGCATCCCCGCAACGGTCAGCGCACTGTAGAACCAATACATTGAGATGGCGGCGATCGCCGCGCCCCCCGAAATGCGCTTCGCCCAGGATCAGGGACAGGCGCAAGCAAACCCGGTATTATAGTGTTTCCCGGGGCCGGCCGGCACGGGCAACTCCCACCGCGACCGGGCATCCCCACAGGGGCCGAATCCGATGCTGAAATCGCTTGCGATCGCCGCTTTCCTCGCCGTCTCCGGCGCCGGCGCTGTTTTCGCGCAAGTGGATCTGGCTTCCCTGCCCGCCCGCGACGCACATGAAGGGTTGCTGATCGCCGCCGATCCTTATCTCGACGCCGCGCGATACAAGGAGCGCTTCGGAAAGAAGAATCCCCACGCCGCAGGTATCCTGGCGATCGAAGTTTACTTCCGCAACGACACGGACAAGCCCATCGAGCTCGACCTGGAGAGTATCCGGCTCATCCTGACGCCGCCCGACATCCGCCGGCAACGATTCGGGGCCCTGGCTGCCGAGGACGTGGCCGACCGCATCCTGAACAAGGGAGGGCCGAATCCCACCACCTCGCGCGTTCCCCTCCCGGTTCCCGGCCGCGGGCCTAAGCCTCCCGGCCACACGAAGGAGTGGAATGAGCTGGTGACCACCCTGCGCGCCACGGCCTTTGAAACCGATCTCCTTCCTCCGCACGCCACCGTACACGGCATTTTCTTCTTCGACGTCAACTACCGCTTCGATTGGCTTCCCTACGCGAAGTTCTACGCACCCGGCCTCAAATTCATGGACAGCAAACGGCCGCTTCTTTTCTTTGAAGTGGATCTGGGCTCCGCCCCCCCGCGCTGAAACACAACCTCCGCGCCGCGATTTGCCGAATCGCGGAGGCTCGGCTAGAATCAATCTTGCTCGCGGGCCTCCGCTCCCCATGACTCTTCTCGACGACCTTAACCCCAACCCCCAGCAGGGCGAAGCCGTCCTGGCCACCGAGGGACCCGTGCTGGTACTGGCGGGTGCCGGGACGGGTAAGACGCGCGTCATCACCTACCGTATCGCCTACCTCATCGAGCAGGGCGTTCCCGGCGGTTCGATCCTCGCCGTCACGTTCACCAACAAAGCCGCCGACCAGATGAAAGAGCGCGTCGCGAAGCTGCTCGCGCGCAGCGGCCGCGATCCGGGCGAGCCGTGGGTCTCCACGTTTCACTCGTTCTGCGCGCGCCTGCTGCGTCGCGAGGCGCCGCGGCTTGGCCTCCCGCGCGACTTCGCCATCTACGACGACGACGATCAGACCGCCGCGCTAAAGCTGGCGCTGGGCAAACTGGGCGTTGAAGAAACCGGCAACGGGGCTAGCAGCATGCTGGATCGCATCAGTTTCGCCAAGAACCACGGTCAGACTCCCGAGCAGCTTGCCGCTGAGGCCGAAGACGAGAACAGCCGCCGGCTGGCGAAGGCCTTCGCCGCCTACGAGGAGATTCTGCACCAGGCCGGTGCGCTCGACTTTGATGACTTGCTCCTGCGCGCCGTGGAAATCCTGCGCGACTTCGACGACGCCCGCGCGAGTTGGACCGGTCGCTTCCAGTACGTCCAGGTGGACGAATACCAGGACACCAATCGCGTCCAGTACGACCTCCTGCGCCTGCTCGCCGGCGACCGCCGCAACCTCTGCGTCGTCGGCGACGAGGACCAGTCCATCTACGGCTGGCGAGGCGCCGATGTCGGCCACATCCTGCGCTTCACCGATGATTTTCCCGACGCCAAGGTGATCCGGCTCGAGCAGAACTACCGTTCGACGCAAAAGATCCTGGACGCAGCGAGCGGCGTCGTGAAGAACAACGTTCACCGCTTGGGCAAGACGCTGACGGCCACGCGCGGCGAGGGCGCCAACCTCACGTTCTATGAGGCGCGCGATCCCAACGGCGAGGCCGAGTACGTCGCTGGGCAACTCTTTGCCCTGCAACGGCGCGACCCCTCGGCACAGCTTGCCGTACTCTATCGCACCAACTTCCAGTCGCGCGCCCTCGAAGAAGTGTTCCGGCGGATGAGCATTCGCTATCGCGTCCTGGGCGGCTTCAGCTTTTACCAGCGCGCGGAGGTGAAGGACGCCCTGGCCTACGCTCGCCTGGCCATCCACCCCGGCGACGACGTGGCCCTGCTGCGTGTGCTCAACACGCCGCCCCGCGGAATTGGCAAGACCACTGTAGAAGCCTTGCGGGCACTCGCCCGCGAGCGCGGCGGATCGCTCTGGTCGGCGATCGCCGCGACGCTCGATTCCACCGCCGGCGGACGCGCCACCGCTCCTCTCAGGAGTTTTCGTGATCTCATCGAAGGTTTGCGGGCGGAGGCGGCGGACACGCCGCCGGCGCTTTTCCTCAAGCTCGTGCTCGACCGCTCCGGTTATCTGGACACGCTGGCCCAGCGCAACACCCCCGAGGATCTGGCCCGCGCCGAGAACCTCCAGGAGCTGGTCAACGCCCTGACGGAAGGCGCCGAGCGCGGCGAAACGCTCACCGACTTCCTCGATCGCGCGGCGCTCGTCAGCGACGCCGACGGCTACGACGAGCGCGCTCCGATCACCCTGATGACGCTTCACAGCGCCAAGGGGCTGGAGTTCGATCACGTTTTCCTCGTGGGTCTCGAGGAAGGCGTCTTCCCGCACAGCCGCTCGCTCAAACGCGAGTCAGACATCGAAGAGGAGCGCCGCCTCTGTTACGTAGGCATGACGCGCGCCAAGGATTCACTGGCGCTCACCCGCGCCGTCTATCGCCGCATCTATGGCAACGAGCGCCTGGAAGGCTCGCTGCCTTCGCGCTTCCTCAGCGAGATTCCCGGAGAGCTAGTGGACACGGCCGAGGGCTCGCTGGCCGAGGCCGGCGCCACCCGGCGCTACGAACCGGATCCGGAGTACTCTTTCACTCCCGAGGAATTCGCGCGGCGCATCCGCCGCGGCTCTGCTCCGCCGCCGCGGCCGCGCACCTCCCGGAGCGGCGCAGCGGACCGGCCGCGGAAGGGCGATACCAACCCCCTCGTCGGCATCCGCGTGCGCCATCCCACCTACGGCCTGGGCACCATCATTGGCGTGGATGGCGAAGGCGACGACCGCAAGCTCACCGTCAGCTTCAGCGACTACGGCACCAAGAAGCTGATGGAGCGCTACGCCAACCTGGAACGCGCGTGAGCCATCTACCGCACGACATCCTCTCCATAGCAGGTTGCGCGTCAGCGCCGCTCAGGGTAGAGTGGCCCAGTTTTTCCGGTGGGTGGTGAAGGGTGGGCTCGCAGCTCTTCCGCGTCAAGAGCATTGACAAGCTGATTGCCGAGGCCGAGGCTCCCGAGCGCCGGTTGAGAAAGACCCTCGGCGTGCTGAGCCTGACCGCACTGGGCATCGGTGCGATCATCGGCACGGGGATCTTCGTCTTCACCGGCACCGCCGCGGCAGGCGAAGTCGTAAAATACCCCTCGCTGTTGAAGGCGCCGCTCCTCGACGTCCTGCTGCACGGCCATCAAGCGCTGACCACCGGCCGGCCCGGCGCCGGCCCGGCCATCGCGCTTTCTTTCCTCTTGGTCGCCATCGTGTGCGGCTTGGCCGGCCTCTGTTACGCGGAGCTGGCTTCGATGATCCCCATCGCCGGCAGCGCCTATACCTACACTTACGCTACGCTCGGCGAACTCGTAGCCTGGATCATCGGCTGGGATCTGGTGCTCGAGTACGCCGTCTCCAACATGGGCGTCGCCGTCGGCTTCTCCGAGCACGTGAACAAGCTCTTGCAGGGCTTCGGCCTCCATTTGCCAGTGGCGCTCTCCGCGCCGGCCTACAGTCCCGCGACCGGCTGGCAGTTGAATTTCAACCTTCCCGGATTCACCATTGTGATGTTGCTGACCATCCTGCTCGTGATCGGCATCCGCGAATCCGCCGAAGCCAACAGCCTGATGGTGGGCATCAAACTGGTCGCCATCCTGATCTTCGTCTTCGCGGCGGCCAAATTCGTGGACACGAACAACTGGCACCCCTTCATGCCCAACCGCTGGCAGGGCGTGCTGACCGGCGGCGCCATCGTCTTCTTCACCTACATCGGTTTCGATTCGGTCTCCACCGCTGCCGAAGAGTGCAAGAACCCCAAGCGCGACCTCCCCCTGGGGATCCTCTTCTCTCTCGCGGTCTGCACTCTTTTCTATGTTTCCGTGGCCATCGTGCTGACCGGCATCCAGCCCTGGAAGTCGCTCTCCAACGCCGCGCCGGTCATCAATGCCCTCCACGCCATCAAGCTCTACAGGGTCGAACGCTGGGTGACCATCGGCGCGCTCACCGGAATGATCTCTTCGCTGCTGGTTTTTCAGCTTGGCCAGGCGCGCGTCTGGTTCGCGATGTCGCGCGACGGCTTGCTGCCCAGGGCGTTCTCCCGCGTCCACAAGAAGTTCCGCACGCCGCACGTGGCCACGATGGTGGCCGGGATTTTCGTGGCCATCCCTTCCGGTGTTTTCGACATCGACACCTTCGCGGATCTGGCCAATATCGGCACGCTGTTTGCCTTCGTGCTGGTGTCGCTCGCCGTGCTCATCCTGCGGCGCACCCAGCCCGAGCGCCCGCGCGCCTTCCGCGTGCCCCTGGTCTGGCTGGTGGCTCCACTTTCCGTTTTCTTCTGTCTTATACTGATGGCCGGGTTGCCGCTGGAGAACTGGATCCGGTTCGTCGTCTGGCTGGCCATCGGACTGGTGATATATTTCCTCTATAGCCGCAAACGCAGCCACTTGTCTTCGCCGACCGGCCCGGAGGGCCGCTGATGCCGCAGCGGATTCGTGACATCTTCATCCTGCTCGCGGCCGCCTGCCTGCTTGCGCCGCCGAGCGCCCTGGCCTGGGGCGCCAACGGCCACCGTCTGATCTCCAATAAAGCGGTGGAGACTCTCCCGCCCGACCTGCGGCCTTTCTTTGAGGCCAACCGCAACTTCATCGTGCAGCACTCCACCGACCCGATGGATTCTCTGGCCAAGAATCCAGCCTCGGAACGCCGCAATCACATCCTCCTGCTCGACCGCTACGGCAAGTTCCCTTTCGACGCCCTGCCACGGAGCTATCGCGCCGCCCTGACCAAGTTCGGCAAGTCCAAGCTCGAATCCGGGGGCGTGCTGCCCTGGCAGATCGGGGTGTACAGCGAAAAGCTCACCAACGCCTTCCGTGCACGCAACTGGGACGAAGTCCGCCTGAATGCCGCGCTGATTGCACATTACGTTGGCGAGGCCCACGACCCATTCAACACCACCGAGAATTTCGACGGCAAACTCTCCGGCCAGCCCGGCGTCAACCTGCGGTTCGGCTCGAGCTTGGTGGACCGCTTCTCTCTGTTTTTCCCGGTGCGTCCAAACGACGCCATCTATGTCCACGACCCCACCGACCACGCCTTTGAAGCCTGCCTGAGCGCGCACGGCTGGCTGGAAAACATCCTGCTGGCCGACCGGCGCGCCCGCAAGGGCTTGGCCGACTACACCGACGAGTTCTTCGACCGCTTCTACAATCAGGCGGGTGCCATTGTGGTCCGGCAGCTCTCCGACGCCGCCACCGACGTGGGCGCTTACTGGCTGACGGCCTGGAAAAACGCGGGCCAGCCGCCCCTGCCGCAGCGTTAGGCTGTGCCTGCCGTGAATCGCGAACAACCAGAAATACTTTTCGCCGCAATCCCCAAGGCCGAGCTGCACCTGCACCTGGAAGGCTCGATTGAGCCGGCCACAGTAGTCGAGTTGGCGGCGCGGCACGGCGAGACGCTCACGCGCGAACAGGCCGCGGCGCGCTACGTTTACGATGACTTCCTGGGTTTCCTCGAAGCGTTCAAGTGGGTGACTTCGTTCCTGCGCACCCCGGCCGATTACGCCCTGATCACAGAACGTCTCGCTGAGCGCCTGCTCTCTCAGAACGTCATCTACGCCGAGGTCACCTTGGCCGCTGGGGTGATGCTCTATCGTAAGCAAGACGTGGAGGCCAACTTTGCTGGCATCCGCGAGGCAGCCGCGGCGGCCCAGGCACGGGGGCTATCGCTACAATGGATTCTCGACGCGACCCGGCAGTTCGGCGCCGCCGCGGCAATGGAAGTCGCTCGACTTGCGGCCCGGTTGCAATCCGACGGCGTGGTCGCGTTTGGCCTGGGCGGGGACGAACTCGCCCTGCCCGCGGCGGACTTCCGCAGCGTTTATGAATACGCCGCCAGCCAGGGCCTGCACCGCGTCGTGCATGCGGGCGAAGTCGGCGGACCGGAATCCGTCCGCGATGCCGTCGAACTGCTGGGCGCCGAGCGCATCGGCCACGGCATCGCCGTCATGCACGATGCTTCTCTTGCGGATCTTCTTGCCGCTCGGAAGATTCCGCTCGAACTTTGTCCCACCAGCAACCTCTGCACCGGTGCGCTGGCACGCCAGTTGGGCCGCGCAAACGCACAGATCGAAGACCATCCCCTGGGAGACTTTTTTGCCCGCGGTTTAGGCGTCACGCTCTCCACCGACGACCCGGCCATGTTTCACACCACGCTCCTCGACGAATACAACCTCGGCCCGCACCTGGGTCTCTGGCCCAGAGAGCTTGCCCGCATTGCGGAGATGGGCTTCGAGTTTGCGTTCCTTCCCGCGCTGGAGAAGGAGGCCCTGCTCCAGGCGTTTCGCGCCAGAGCAAAGGCTCTCGGACTGTTATAATGCCGGCCATGAAAGCTCACGTTTGGGTCATGCCGAAGCAAACCGTCCTCGACCCACAAGGGCAAACGATCCAGCACGCGCTCGCTTCGCTCGGTTTTTCGGCGGTGCGCGACGTTCGCCAGGGCAAATTCTTCGTCCTCGAACTCAATGGCCTCACCCGCGACGACGCGCAGAAACAGGTCGAGCGCATTGCCAAAGACGTCCTCGCCAACCCGGTCATCGAGGACTTCCGCTTCGAAATCCTCGACTGACCGCCCCCGCCGCCGCTCCCGAGCAGCAACTCGAAGCACGCCGTCCGAGCTATCTGTTGTGTCAGGACACCTACAAGACCTCGACCGCTACCTGAGGTTCTAAAATCGCGAGCCCGCCCAGCACGGGTTTACCCTGAACGCGTTCAGTGTGAAGGGCTACTGCACACAGGGCCGCGCTCCCCGCCAAGCTTTCGCGGAGGGAATCACAGCGATAGAGAAGGAAAAAAGGGAGGTGAAACCGGAGGCCGCCTAGTTTAGAATCAGCCCCACCGGAGTCCAGGTGTCCTCTCATGCCCAGCTAAATACAGCTAAACGGAGGTTAACAATGAGGCTCAGCAATAGACTCGGAATCTTCGCTTGCCTCATCCTGTTGGGGACTCCAGCACAAGCCCAGCTAAAGGACATGCCGTCTCAGGCCGAATTTGACCCCATTCTGGAGAACGCGGACAAAAAGCTTAAAGACTTCGTTGCCACGCTCACGGAGTTCCGAATTGAAGCGGCTGCAATGGACCGGGAGAGGCTCGATGAAGACCTGAAGTCGGTCAAACAGCTTCAACAGATGATTCAGATTACGCATTCCGGGACTGGGGGGAACAAAGGCGCAAACATGCAACGTCTGGCGGGTATTGTGTTCGGGCTCGATGACATGGCGCTAGACGCTGGGACCTGGAAGTCCTTGGCCGAGCTTCGGATGTGCCAGCATCTCCTCCAGCACCAAAATCCGACCCGCTTTGACCAATTCGGCATTCGGGTCACGATGAACCTGCAAATGCTGCGTGAGGTTGGAGGTCAACTTCTTCATCCCACGCTTCGTATGGCGGCTGCTGCCGATGAAATTGTCCTTGGGCTGGTCGATGCGGCGCCAAAGAGCGAAGCCAAACCACGCTAATTGCAGCGCTGGTTGTTGAAATAGGCATAGCGCGCCCGCTTGGCGGAAAATGAATGGGCCAACCCCCGGGGGGTGCCCCGACTTGAGCGTGTCGGGCTGGGCTTTCAGTTGGGTTTACTTGGGCTACCGTTCATTTCATCATTCCCATTATCAGGCGGAGTTTTGCGCTCGCGAGCTGAAACCCGATGCTTCGCGCCGTTGATTGTAAGTCAGGTCCGGCTATGACATCGTGTGTAACCAGCAAATCGTTTCCTTTGTCGTCTGCCATTGTCAGTACGCTGCTGACAACAATCCAACGGAGACTTCCCTGCCGTTCAAGCTGTGCAGCAACCACGGCAACGTGTAGATGATTTTTGGGGTCCTTCGCATCCACAAGTGTCACATCCTCCTGCTTTGAAATCTCCGTCCTGATTAGCTGCTCCAGCCTTTGCAATTGCGACTTGCTCAGGTCCTGCGAGGATTGTACCCATTGCCCTTGCGGGCCTTCGGACTCAACAGCCAAACTAACAGGTATGCGCTTCGGTTGCGCTTGCTGTGAATGCCCCGGACTAGTCGTCAAAACTACGAGAAGCAACCAAAGTAAGCATTTGGCCGTGTTGCTCACAGGGACTCCTCTCTTTCAAGTTCGGACCGATTCTATCAAGGTAAATGCGGCGTACCGTGCCGGTAGGTGAATCGCGACCCATGCCGGGAAGATTACACCAACGTACCTGCGGAGTCATCGCCGGAGGTATTGCGGTGCGCAAAGGTGAAGGCGGCGTGCGCTGGGGGCGGCCCCGGCCCAACGCCATAGCTACCGGCGCGTGGTAAAATGCAACGATGGAGTGCGACGGGGGAAACTATGGAAGCAACTTTTTCTAGGCCCAACAAACTGACCGATGTAGAAACAATCTTGTACGAAATTGACATGGTTCGTTTTGCAGCCAGCCGATTGCTTCGCGGGACATGGGAGTCCGATAAAGACAAATGGGCCTGCTTGGAATGTTTCCTGCTGCATTACAGAAACCTGATTGAGTTTTTAGGCAAGGAACAGCACCTCGTTCAAGCTACCGACCTTCATGTGTCGAACATCTGGCAACGAGTCGGCCTGCCAGAGCCACAGCAGCTTCCAAGAATCCGTGCACAAAGCGAGAAATTGTGGGTGAAATATGAGCGGGTGGATGAGCGAATCTCTCGATACTTGCAACATTGCACGACTCAAAGGACTCAAGTGAAATCGTGGGAAGTGGGCACTATGAACGGAGAGCTAGAGCCACTCCTTGCTGACGTTGAAAAACCACTGCGGGGCGGTTATGCGCCGTGGGCAGCGGAACGCCCGGTCAAATTCCTTGACGCAGCATCAAGCAGCACCGCAACTGTAAGTACCGCGACTGTTTTGCAGCCCTTTCCTTCGCCCGTGCCGGGCGGGTCAAAGTGATAGAATAGGGGGCCGTGCGGGGATAGAGGCATGGCAGCAATGCTTGAACGAAATGGAACAAATGGAAAGGCGACGCCCAGCAATGTGCCGCCAAGGGAAGTGATTCGCTGCCCGCACGACGGCTGTGAAATTTCCTACACGCTTTCCTATACGGATGACGAAAACTACATAAGCGGAAGCGAAAGGAATGTAGACAGGATGCGGCGCATGGCGGCTGAGCTAGTACAGAATGGGCGGGTGGCCCATCCTTTGCGCAGCAAAGGGTGGGGATCCTTCTTGGTAGTGGGACTTGTGCACCACGAGCCCTCTAGCGGCATCTACGTTGACCTCCGCGGTATAATGTGTTGTAGGGCCTGCCAAAGCCTTCCGGGCACGGTCTCGACGCCACAGGTGGCTCGCGGGGCGCGCCTTGTACGTCCCGGATGGGGTTGCGGGACTCGCGGTAGCCTGAAGGCTCTCGCCTTACACCGAAACTTCTCACCATGTTCTCGCAGCCGAGTCCGTCGTTTACCCCGGCCGAGCAGCGCTTGACGCCGAGCAGCCCTGCGCTCAGCCGCATAAGCCCTTTAGAATACGCAGTTACGAAAAATGTGTCCGCAAATTCTTTAGAATCCGCACTTAGTAAATCATTGGAGTTAAAACCCTTTAGAATCCGCACTTACGAAAAAAAAGGGGGGGGGTACCCCCCGGGCCGTCCGCGGCTCCTCTCCACAGGTCTCCGCCCTCTCGCGCCGAAGCATGCTCCTTGCGCCTCGACTCCCGCAGATTCCTTTTCCGCGGCATCGGGCCACAGGAAATCGCGGGCCGCGAGTCGCCGTCACCCCAAGACGACTGTGCTAATCTGTGGAGGCGGAGATGGCCCTCAGCGAAGCGTGGGAGCTGAAGAAAGGGAGAGAATGCCGTGTGCGGGATAGTGGGATACATCGGGCCCAAGAAAGTCGTGCCGTTGATTCTGGACGGCCTCAAGCGCCTCGAATATCGCGGCTATGATTCGGCCGGCATTGCTGTGGTCGGGCAGAACGGCAAACTCGAGATTCGGCGCGCTTCGGGCAAGCTGCGCAACCTCGAGGAAACCATACGGCTCTCGCCCATCGACGGCATCTATGGCATCGGCCACACGCGCTGGGCCACCCACGGGCGTCCCACCGAGGAAAACGCGCACCCGCACCGCGACTGCACCGGCCAGATCGTGGTGGTCCACAATGGCATCATCGAAAACTATATCGAGTTGAAGCGCCAACTGGTGAGTGAAGGCCACAAGTTCGTCACCGAAACCGACACCGAAGTCATCGCGCACCTGGTGGAAAAGTATCAGAACGGCATCCCGCTCGAGGAAGCCGTGCGCAAGACGGTGAAGCAACTGAGCGGCGTCTATGCGCTGGCGATTATCTCCACCAAAGATCCCCAGAAAATCGTGGCCGCGCGCTGGGGCCCGCCCGCCGTCATCGGCCTGGGACAGGATGAATACTTCGTGGCCAGCGACATCCCGGCAATCCTTTATCACACGCGCGACATCTTCTTCATGGCCGATGGCGATCTGGCGGTGATCACCCCTCAGGGCGTGCGCCTGCTCGACTTCGAGGGCCGCGCCATCCAGCGCCCCGTGCAGCATGTCACCTGGGACCCCATCATGGCCGAAAAGGGCGGCTTCAAGCACTTCATGCAGAAAGAAATTTTCGAGCAGCCGCGCGCCGTCCGCGACACCTTGCTCGGCCGCATCTCGCTCGACACCGGCAAGGTTTTCCTCGACGAAATGGACATCACCGAGAAGGAGTTCCAGAACTTCCGCGACATCAAGCTCATCGCCTGCGGCACCAGTTGGCATGCGGCGGTGGCCGGAAAGTTCATGATCGAGCGCCTGGCACATATCCCGGTGGAAGTGGACTACGGCAGCGAATTCCGCTACCGCGACCCCATCGTGGACTCTGGCACGCTGGCCATTTTCATCAGCCAGTCAGGCGAAACCGCTGACACCCTGGCCGCGCAGCGCGAGGCCAAGCAGAAAGGCGCCAAGACCCTGGCCATTTGTAACGTCGTGGGCTCGATGGTTACCCGCGAAGCGAGCGGC
>JBGPZW010000042.1:0-23250 GCA_041493955.1 Terriglobia bacterium | reverse complement strand
TTGACGTCGCGCTGGTAGAGATTGAAGAAGGGCCCGGCGGCGGTGGCATCGATGCCGGGCGGATAGAGGGGCTGGGCGCCGAAGCTGATCGTGCGATTCGTCACGGCGGTGCCCAGGGGCACATCGGTGAGGTCCGCGGTGGTTCGCAGAGCGCTATTGAAATACACCATGTTCCGGGCCTTGGTCGCGGCCACGTCAATACTGAACACCGTGGCGTCCGGCATGCGGTTCAGGCCAATGATCTTGCCATCGAGATCGGCAACGGCAATCGCCATGCGCGTGCGCGAGCCGAGCGGCAGGCGGATCGCGGCGCGGGTTTGATTGGCCGTGGCGATGGCGTTGTTGATGATCTGGCGCACCTCGCCAGCGGTTAGCATCGTTCCGGCCAGCGGCCCCAGCAGGTCGCCATCGGGGATCGGGTCGGGGATGATGCCGGGAACGGGCACGACAAACGTTCCCGCAAAGCTGCCCGGGGTGATGCCGGGCGGCGCCGTCGTCTGGTCTACGAACGGTAGCGCGATGCCGTCGATTTCCACGACGCCGGGCGGCGCAGGAGTAGGCCCGAAGCCGTTGGCAGCGGCGCTGCTGAAGGCAGCGTACTCGGCCACGTTCGCCGGCACGCCGGCCACTCCGATACCGCCGACGACGCGCCCATTCTTGAACAGCGGCACCCCGCCGGGATTGACGGCGTTGGGATCGCTGTCGTTCAGATCGGCCTTGCCCGTGGTGATGCCCAGGCCGAGCGACACACCATCGATTAAGAACGAGCGCGGCACCTCCGGGCCCAGGCTGTCGGAAAGCTTGCAGCCGCGGTTGGTATTCTCGATCCCGTAGAGTGCTCCGCTCGCGGTGAACGACACGCCCGGAGGAAAGTGCATGCCACTAATGAAGCGCACCGTACGAGAAGAAAGCGGCGCTTGGTCGTTACTGAAAAACGCGCCCGTCCGGGCCAGCGAGACGGCGAGTTCGGTTGCGGGCACCACCGTGCCGAAGTTGCCTGAGGCCATGGCGGATGGCGTGACTCTGCTGAAGGCCGCCAGGATGTGCCCGCCGCGGTCCACCACCGCGATGGCCATCGTGGTGGAATCGGCGGCCAAGGCCGCACTTTTCACCAGGGCGGTCACTTCAGCTGGAGTTAACTTGGCCGGGCCGACCGGCGGAATGGATGCAGGAGGCGCGCCGGTCGTTCCGCTGCAGGCCGCCAGCCAGGCGGTGAGTCCGAGCGCGAGCCCTGACGACAACGCTCGGGCAGGTGTACGCGTCAGACTCCTCGGGCCCATGGGAAGCATAGAAAGTTTCTCCGTCTAAGTACCACACTGCGTAAGTTCACTCAAGGAAGTATCCGCGCCAGCGCGCCAAAGCGGCGACAGCAGGCTCCGGCGATCGTGTTCCGCCGCGGCGGGCGCGACGCCGTCTTCACTCCAGCGATGCGTTGCGTTCCCTTTGCCGCAGCACGCCCTGCCAAAAACCCTTGCCCGGTTGCGAACAATCGTGTTAGCTAGTGCGCGTCCGGCCTGCTCATTGCGAACGAATTCATCATGGCACAGGGCGAGGTGGATGCGCGGAGCATCCCACATTCTTCCGAGAGGCGTCGCGCAGCTTCTTCTCACTTGCCTGCCGTTGGCCTGCGAGGCGGTTCCCGCGGCGCCGCCGGCCATCCGCACCAGCATCCGCGAAGCGGCCGCTCCGGCCGCAGAGGCACCGAGCGCTCCCGGCACCTGGCTCGCATCGCGCGATCAGCAACGAATTCCGCGCCAGGCCGCTCCGACAACTGCCGCACTTGAGGGCATTCTCAAGGAACCTGGGGGCCGCGGCGTCGGCGGCATGAGCCTGACTTTACGGCATCTTGCTACCGGCGCAATCCGCCAGACCACGACGAACGCTGAAGGCGTCTTTCGCTTGCGCGACCTTCCACCGGGGATGTACGACCTGAGAGCGGAGGGCGAAGGTTTCGCGACCTTCACCAGAGCGGGTCTGCGGCTCGACGCGGGCGAAGTTGTGACCGTTGAACTGGTGCTCCAACCAGCTCCCGTGCTTGCAGCTTTCGCTTCGCGCGTGCCGCGGCTTGCGGAGCTGGGCCCGCCCGCCGGCCCACTCGAGGCAGGATTGCCGACGGCGTATCGGGAGATGCGACGCCGCGTAGAGGCTGAGGCCGCCGCGGAGAGCCTCCAGCCGGAGGTGTTGCCCTCTGCCCGGGAAGTTTTCCTTGAGATGCCGGACCGCTGGAAGATTCCCATGCCCGAGTGGGTCCGGTACGGCAAGGGGATCGATACTCCCTACAAGAAGGGGCACTGGTGGGATCCCTTCAATCGAAACAAGCTGAAGGGTGACGTTCCCATCTTCGGGCAGCGAACTTTCTTCAACCTCACAGCCGTAAGCGACACGGCGTTCGACGCGCGGCGCCTGCCGGTGCCGAGCAACGTCAGCGCCGCGCGCCCCGGGAGCACCGAATTCTTCGGCAAGGGCGAGCAGGCACTGGTCGAGCAGACCTTCCGCTTTACGTTTGACCTCTTTCGCGGCGATACGGCGTTCCGCCCGGTGGACTGGCGCATCCGCGTGACCCCGGCGATCAACGTCAACTATATCCAGACGCGTGAACTCGGCATTGTGAACGTGGATGTGCGCCGCGGCACCAACCGGCTCGACGCGCATGCGGGTTTGCAGGAGGCGTTCGTCGAGTTCAAGTTGCGCGACCTCAGCACGAATTACGATTTCCTTTCTGTGCGCGCGGGCATCCAGGGTTTCACAAGCGATTTTCGCGGCTTCCTGTTTGTCGAGGAGCAGCCCGGCGTGCGCTTCTTCGGCAACCTGTACTCGAATCGCTGGGAGTACAACCTGGCCTACTTCCACTTCCTCGAAAAAGACACGAACAGTGGCCTGAACACCTTTACGCGGCGGCACCAGCAGGTCCTTATCGCGAATCTGTACCGCCAGGATTTCCTTTGGCCAGGATACACGGCGCAGTTCAGCGTGCACTACAACAAGGACGACGCCTCGTTGCACTTCGACGAGAACGGTTTCCTGGTGCGCCCGGCACCCATCGGCGCCGTGCGGTCGCTCAACGAGTTGCGCCCGCACAATATCCGAGCGGCCTACCTGGGGTGGGCCGGCAACGGGCACATTGGCCGACTGAACCTCAGCCACGCGTTTTATCAGGCCCTGGGCCGCGACGACTTCAACACGATTGCCGGCCGCTCGGTGACCATCAACGCGCAGATGGCTGCGCTCGAGCTTTCCGTGGACAAGGATTGGGCGCGACTGCGCACATCCTTCTTCTGGGCCTCCGGCGATGCCGATCCCCGTGACGGGCGCGCCCGCGGCTTCGATGCCATCGAGGATTTCCCGGCGTTCGCCGGGGGGGTGTTCAGCCTGTGGAACCGCGAGGGCATCCGGCTGACCGGCTCGGGCGTGGCGCTGACCCCACCGCACAGCCTGCTGCCCAGCCTGCGTTCGAGCAAAGAGGAGGGCCAGGCCAACTTCGTCAACCCTGGCCTCTTCCTGTACAACGCCGGGGCGGACTTCGAGCTGACGCCGAAGCTGCGCGGCTTCGTCAACGTGAATTTCCTGCGCTTCGACCGCACCGAGCCGCTCGAGCTGGTGCTATTTCAGGCGCCGATCCGTCACAATATCGGCGTGGACTACGGTGCTGGAGTTCAGTACCGGCCGCCACTCACCGAGAACATCACGCTGACCGGCGGTGCCGCTGCGCTGAGGCCCGGCCGCGGCTTCAAGGATATCTACACGGGGAGGACGCTGTTTTCATTGTTTGCGAACTTGCGATTCCAGTTCTAGCGAAATCCGATCTATCACCCTGAGAGAGGCGAAAGATCTCGCTGAGAAATGCCACGCGGCGCTCCAAATGACTGGATCAGGCCAAGGGCCAGGGAGACCTGGATGGGTTGGGTCGTCAGCCGATTACCCAGATTGAACAGGCAAGAGATACTGCGAGTTTCTTCTGCCTGCGTGATGCTCGCCAGCCTTTGTCTTCTGGTGGCGACCGAGCGCGGCCCGCGGGCAGCTTCCGGCTCGGAGGAACCTTCGTTGCTCCAGCAGACGCAAGCCGAGGCTGACCGCAAGAGCGCCGGCTGCGTGACCTGCCACACCGCGACCGATGAACCCACCATGCACCCGACCGGCACCGTGCGCCTGGGCTGCGTGGACTGTCACGGAGGCAACGCTGAGGTTTGCCTGCCCACGGGAGCTGCTCCGGGCGCAGCGGAGTACGGGCAGGCGATGACTCAGGCGCACCCGCAACCCCGCGATCCGAGCGCCGCGCGCAGCTCCGCCAATCCCGTGCGAGCGTACACGAACTGGCTGCGCGAAAGCATCGAGTACGTCCGCTTTGTGAACCCGGGCGACCTCCGCGTGGCGGGACAGACCTGCGGCGCGGCGGGGTGTCATGCCCCCGAAGTACGTGCCGTCAGCACCAGCATGATGACGCACGGCGGAATGCTCTATGGAGCCGCGCTCTACAACAACGGCTCCTTTCCGCTCAAGGACGCGCACTTCGGCGAGAGCTATTCCGCCGACGGCCTCCCGCAACGGTTGCGCAGCGTGCCGCCGCCTTCGCCCGAGGAGACTCACAAGAAGGGCGTGCTTGCGGAGCTTTATCCGCTCGCGCGCTGGGAGATTTCGCAGCCAGGAAACGTGCTACGCGTCTTCGAGCGCGGCGGGCACAAGAAAGGCGAGCTCGGCAACCCGAATCGCGAGGACGATCCCGGACGGCCCGAAGACAAACTAGCTGAGCGCGGCTACGGCACGCTGTTGCGGACCGACCCAGTTTTCATCGGCCTGCAGAAGACGCGCTTGCTCGACCCGCTGCTTTCCCTGCCCGGAACCAACGACCAGCCCGGCGACTTCCGCGGCAGCGGCTGCACCGCCTGCCACGTGATCTACGCCAACGACCGCTCGTCGACGCATTCGGGGCCTTATGCCCGCTTCGGCCACCTCGGCCTGAGTGCCACCGCCGATCCGACGATCCCCAAGAATGAATCCGGCCACCCCATCCGGCACGCGTTCACGCGCTCGATTCCCTCGAGTCAATGCATGGTCTGCCACGTCCACCCCGGTACGAACATGGTGGCCACCTATTTTGGCTACACGTGGTGGGAGAACGAGACCGACGGGCAGCCGATGTATCCGAAGCAGCAGCGCAATCCCACCGAAGAAGAAAAATATCAGACCTCGGTGCGGAATCCCGAAGGCGCGGCGGCACGGGGGCTCTGGTCCGACCCGAAATTTCTTGCACAGGTGGGCAGCCCGGAATTCAACCAGCAACTCAAGCATACGCAGTTTGCTGATTTCCACAGCCACGGCTGGATCTTCCGCGCCGTGTACAAGCGCGACCGTAAAGGCAATCTGCTCGACGCCGACAACCGGATCGTTCCCTTTGACGACCCGAAGAGGTTTGAGAAGGCCGTGCACCTCGCTGACATCCATCTGGAAAAAGGGATGCACTGCGTGGACTGCCATTTCGAGCAGGACAGCCACGGCAGCGGCAGGCTCTACGGCGAGCCGCGCGCGGCCATTGAGCTCGATTGCACGGATTGCCACGGCACAGTGCAGCAGCGCGCCACGCTGATCACCTCCGGCCCGGCCGCACCTGCGGGCGGCCATCGCCTCGAGGCGCTGCGCACCCCATGGCGGCAGCGGCGGTTTGAGTGGAGGGACGGTAAGCTCTACCAGCGTTCGATGGTGGAGAAGGACAAAGAATGGGAAGTCGTACAGGTCCTGGACACCATCACGCCGGGCAACTCGCACTACAGCGAGAAGTCGCGTGTGGCCAAGACGCTTCGCAAGGACGGCGCGACTTGGGGCGATGCGCCCGCAGATGATTCGCAACTGGCCCACGCCAATAGCAAGATGACTTGCTACACCTGCCACACTTCCTGGACCACAAGCTGCTTCGGCTGCCACCTCTCCATGACCGCCAACCAGCGCGGGCCAATGTTGCACAATGAGGGCCTGACCACGCGCAACTACACCACCTACAATTTCCAGGTGTTGCGCGACGACACTTATATGCTGGCGAAGGACGGCACGGTGACCGGTCACCGCGTGGCACCCGCGCGTTCTTCCTGCGCGATCCTGGTCAGCTCGCAGAACGCGAATCGCGACTGGCTCTACTACACGCAGCAGACCGTTTCGGCCGAGGGATTCAGCGGCCAGGCGTTCAGCACCTATGTGCCCCACACCGTGCGTGCGAAGGAGACGAAGACGTGCAGTGATTGCCATGTGTCGGCTGCCAACGACAACAACGCCTGGATGGCCCAGGTCCTGCTGCAGGGCACCAACTTGACGAATTTCCTCGGGCGCTACCTCTACGTCGCCGGCGGCGAGGGAGGTTTCGAGGCCGTCGTCGTGGCCGAGCACGATGAGCCCCCGGCGGTGATCGGCAGCGATCTCCAGCACTTGGCCTACCCGGACAATTACAAGAAACACCTCGCGCGCAATCTAGAGTTGAAAGAGTCCCACCACCACCCCGGCAACGTTCTTGATGTGCAGCTCCGCGGCGAATACGTCTACGCCGCGCTCGGCAAAGGCGGCTTCCGCATCTACGACGTGGCCAACATCGACAACAAAGCCTTCTCGGAGCGCATGACTACCGCGCCGGTCTCTCCGCTGGGCCAGCGCCTGTACGTCAAGACGAAATACGCCACCGCGGTGGCGACGCCGAGCACGCTGGCCGTCGATCCGCTTCGCTCGCGGCGGCCGGAGAACGAAGAGCAGCCGGTTCACCTGATGTACGGGTTTCTCTACGTCACCGACAAAGAAGAGGGCCTGGTCGTAATCGGCAATCCCGACCTGAAGAGCAAAAGCCCTGGCGTGGGCACGCTGCTCGACGGCGATCCCCGAAACAATTTCCTGAAACGCGCCCTGGCGTTCAATCCCAACGGGATTCTGAACGGCGCGCACCGCATCGCCATCGCCGGGACCTACGCTTACATTCTCTGCGATCGCGGTTTGGCGGTGGTGGATCTCGATAAGCCGCTTGCGCCGCGCGTAGTGGCTGAAGTGGGCGCGCCCGACCTGGTCGAGCCACAGGGGATCGCCGTGCAGTTCCGCTACGCCTTTGTTGTGGACCGGCAGGGGCTTAAGGTGCTCGATGTGACGCACCTCGATCAGCCGCGTGTCGTTCGGGGAGCGTTGGTGCCGCTCGAAGACGCGCGCAACGTGTACGTCGCGCGGACCTACGCCTACGTAGCCGGCGGCAAACAGGGATTAGCCATCGTGGACGTCGAGCGGCCCGAGCAGCCGAGCCTCGATCAAATGTTTGCCGCCGACGGCGAGATTAATGACGCCCGCGACGTCAAAATCGGGATGGTCAACGCCAGTGCCTTCGCGTTTGTAGCCGACGGCCACAACGGCCTACGCGTGTTGCAACTGATCTCGCCCGAAACAACACCCAACCACTACGGCTTCAGCCCGCGCCCAGTGCCGAAGCTGATCGCCAGCTATCACACCCACGGGCCGGCTCTGGCTATCTCGAAGGGAATTGACCGCGACCGGGCCGTGGACGAGAGTGGGAACCAACTCGCTGTGTTTGGCCGCCGCGGCGCGCGGCCCTTCAACCGCGAAGAGCTGGAGCGGTTCTACCTGCGCGACGGCAAACTCTACGCCGTCAGCGATGAGCCACCCGCGGCCCCGAAGCCAGCCGCGACAGCCGCATCCTGGCTCGATCGCTGGCTGGCACCCTCCAAGTAGCCGCTTCCCCCCGCGCTCAGGCAGTCATCTGCCGGCGCGGTGTCCCTTTGCTGCTCACTTCACCTGGCTCGGCTCACCGGCGCGGGAAACAGACCCTCGCAGCAAATTGTGGAAGGCAAACCTGCCCTTGACGGGTTTCTCTTTGCTCCAGTCGTGATAGGTGTGGCACTCGAAGCAGCGCGACTCGGCGGCGTCTTCGCCGGAGTGGTGGCAGCCCTGGCAGGTGGCGATGCCGGGCAGCAGAACGTCGGAAGTGGCCTCGCTGGTGGTGGCGCCCGCATGGCAACTCACGCAGGTCATCATGCGGTGCGTTTCATGATTAAAGACCGCGTGCAGCATCCAGCGCCGGGTGATATTGGATGGCGCCACCTGCGGCAAGGATGCGCCGGGCGGAAAACTGAGTGCGTGGCACTGCTTACAGGTCTTGCGCCACAGCAACTCTTCCGCTTCGGCCGTTCGCTCGGCGACCCACCGCGCCGGGGCCAGCACTCGCACCGAGGCAGGGACGGGCCTGCCCGTCACGTTGCGGTCGAGCTCGCGCATCACGCGCAATTCCGCAGGGTGATCGCCGATATACGAAGTGAACCTCTTGACCAGGAACGCGTGGATGACTTCCGGCGTATCGTGCGGGACGACTTCGTCGTCTTGGAAGCGCTTGTCAACAGTGAGCAGGTGGCACGCCGCGCAGGTCGTTGCATACCTGGGCGGGGCCATGAGCGCGCGCGTCGGAGCGGGCGCGAGCGGCTCGGGCTTCGGCGCGGCCGGCGCGATGCCAAGTCTAGCCTCGGCAAATCGCCACGGCTCATTCACCGCGGGCGTGCGATGGCAGTCTTCGCACTCGAGCTGCGTGGTGGGTCTGTTTGGGTCGACGCGGATCGGTTTCATGTGCAGGAAGTGATTGAGCTTGATCGTGCCTGGATCGCCCTTCCCGGCTCGCAGTACTCGAATCTGCGGATGGCGAGCATCGAAGCCCTCGATGATCCGCTCATACGCTGACGGCCCGCCCCTGACTTGGAGGTCCGCGTGGCACTGCGTGCAGTTTCGATCGGAGCTCGCGGCCAGACGGATCGGCCCGCGGTGCTCCGCGTGGCAGGAGTCGCAACTCGGGGTAAACGTTTGACTGGCGTGATGGATCGGGCCATCGTGACAAGCGAGGCAGGCCTGATCGTTCGCGTGCTCGCGGAAGGCTCCTGCCTGGGTGACGTGGCAGACACCACACTCGGTGGCGAGCACGGCGTGCGAGGAGGAGAGCGAGCCGCTGCTGTACACTTTGTTGTCGCGAGCCACGCCGTGCCAGCCGAGCCAGAGCATGGCCGCAGCCGGCAGCCCGAGGGCAAGCAGGAAGCGCCAGCGCCGCAGCGGGTGCGGCCGCTTGAAATAGTTCAGGTTGATGCGTTGCGCCAGCTTCTTTGTTGTGCGCTGGAATCGCGCCACCGGTCTTCTCTCCGTTCAGAACTCTTTCAGTAGCGCAGCGCCATCACCGCGTGCACCGCGCCGAGCAGCAGCAGGGCAAACGACAGCGGCACGTGCAGTAGCAGCCAGCCGTGCAGCCAGTAGTGCAGGCGCGCCTGGCGGTTCAACTGCCGCGCTTCTTCGCAGATATCCTCCAGATCCTTCACCACATCGAGTAGCGCGGGCGCCAGCCGCCGGCGAAGCTCCTCGAGGATGCCGCGCGCCTGCGACGCGTCACTGAGCGGATACCGGCGCGCGCCCGGGTGTTCGAGAAAAGGCCGCATTTCGCGGAGATAGAAGCTGCGCAGCGGCCCGCTCTCCTCCTCGGTCACTGCCAGGACCGCGACGGGCGCTGCCGTGATGGGCTGCTTGTACGCGGTAGTGCCACCGGCATGCTGAACGTCTGCTGCGTCGGAGGATTCCTCCGGCTCGGCTGGGGGAAACCCCAGGGAGCCGCACGCCGCGCTGGCGATTTGGTCGGCTTCGGCGCGAAGCTGCGCGCGGACGTGATCAATCTCCTCGAAGATCGTCTCCAAGGGCACCTCGCGGGCCATCAATTGAGGCAGGTAGTGCTGCAGCGCGGCGCCGAAGAGCCCACTCAGGGTCACGAAGATCAACAGCACCATCAGAACCGTGGTGAGTGTGCCGCCAAAATGAAACCCGCCGTGGAACAGGATCAGCGGAAAACTCAGCAGGCCGAGCCACAGGTGCCCGCGCATCCACGTTTGCGCGCGGCCCACTCGCCAGACCGGGACCTTTTTTCGCGGCGCGAGCAGGCCGGCGTAGAGCATGAACGCCGAGCCGATGATGCCGAAGGTGAGACCCAGCGCGCTGCCGCCCTTCGGCCCCTGCACCGCGTTCCACGCAGCCCAGGCATAAGCCGCAGTCGCCGAAGCAAGGATCACCACCGACGCGGCGAACCATTTCTTGTGTGTGTGATCGATGCGCACGGTATGAGCGGTTCGATGGCTCTCGTTAGGGCTCCGGTGTCCCCGCGGCGCGCTGGCCCAGCGTGCCGGCGAAGAACTCGCGCGGGTTGACGCGGTGCGCCGCGTCGTGCGGGCACGCGTAGACACAACTGGGCTCCTTGTGGCCGGTGCAAAGATCGCAGGAGGTGGCTTTCTGCTGGATGACCGCCACTTTCCGCCCGGGCGCATCGGGATCGTCCTGCATGGCCTCGAACGGGTGCAGGTTGATGTTCCCGTACGGGCAGTTTTTGGCGCAGAGTCCGCAGCCGATGCACCAGTCCTCGATGATTACCTCGAGCGAATTGCGCCGCCGGATGGAACCCACCGGGCAGCCCACCATGCAAAGCGGGTCGCGGCACTGGCGACAGGAGGTCGCCACCAAGTACTTGTCGAACCGGAGCCCCTCGCGCACCAGCCGGGTGATGCCGTCGTGCGCATCGGCGCAGGCGCGTACGCAGGCGTCACAGCGCGTGCAACTCTCGAGGTCGAGGACCAGCAGGCTCTGCGCCTCCATCAGACCCTGCGCCAGGAAGCGGTCCAGCGGCACCGAGCGCACCAGTGAGAGCCGCTCGCGATTCTGTTGCAGGCGTTCCTGTGCCACCGCCTCGAGGCCCCGGCGAACCTGCGGAAACTGCTCCACCATCAGTTGAAAATCTGCCGCGGTGATGCGGACCAGCTCGACGTGATCGAGCGCCGTGCAGTTGGCCGAGCGCTGGCCGCCGCCGAGCAGGCCGATCTCGCCGAAATAATTGCCGCGGGAGAGGTAGGCAAGCACCAGCTCGCCGCCGGGGTAGGTTTCCGATACCTTCACGAAGCCGAGGCGCACCAGGTAGAAACTGTCGGCGGGCTCTCCCTGGCGGCAGATGACTTCTCCGGGGGCGTAGCGCCTCAGCTCAACTGTCTCGCGCAGGTGGTTGATGAAATCGTCGGTCAGACCGGCGAAGATGGGCACGCCGCGCAGATGGGTGTCGAGCGCGCGCCGGCGATAGGTACGCTCGAGCTGCTCCCGGAAGGTCTTGTTCTTCTGCATGATGTCGAGGACGTTGCGCAGCATCTCGAGCATCGTGCAGTCGGTTTCGGCGCGCACCGTCGCCGAGCGCGGGTAATAGTTCATGCAGGTCATCTCACCGAAGAGGTCCCCTGGGCCCAATTCGGCGACTGGGTTTTCATAAGGCAGATCCACAGGGCCATCGGTGGGGATGTACTGACGGTGGGCCTCTTCCTCGCGCTTGTCTTCCTGGCGCCGCGCCAAGCTGCTCTTGAGCCGGCTGAAGAAGCCCTTCGCGCCACCCTCCGTCTTGACGTGCGCGATCGGGCTGGAGATCGAAACCCGGGCCTTTCCCTCCAGGATGTAGAAGGCCGTCGAGCCGTATTCGCCTTCGCGGCAGACCTCATCACCGCGCTTGAAATGCCGCCGAACGATGGCGCCCTTGTTGAGTTCAAGAAAAGTGCCGGAGACGCCCTTGAAGACCGGCAACTGCAGCAACTCATCGGAAGTGACGGGCCGCGCGCCAGCGCCCAGGGCCGCGTGCACGGTGCCCTTGTTGGTCAACGCGCCGGTCGGGCAGGAGACCATGCACTCCCCGCATGAGACGCAGGTCGATTCGCCCATCGGCAGGTTGGTGTCAAACGCGATGGCCGCCTGCGCGCCTTTGCCCATGCGGCCCAGCACCATGTTCTCGCGAATCTCGTTGCAGCCGCGGATGCAGCGGTCACAGAGGATGCAGGCGTCGAAAGCCACGGCGATGCTGAGCGAGGAGTCGTCCTTTCCGCGGCTGGTGCTGCGCGCTGCAAAGCGCGATCGCGTGACGCCTTCGAGCTTCGCCAGCGTTTCCAGTTCGCAGTCGTGGGAGTGCTGCTGCCGGGCGCAGGGGCTGGGGTGATCGGACATCAGCAGTTCGACGAGCGTGCGTCGCGCCCGGCGCACCTTCTCCGAGTCGGTGGTGACCATCATGCCGGGTTCGACCGCGCGCACGCAGGACGCCGTGAACACGCGCGCTCCTACGTCCACGACGCACACGCGGCACACGCCCACCGGGGTTTCGTTCTGCTGGTGGCAGAGCGTGGGGATGGAAATGCCGTTCAGCCGCGCCGCATCGAAGACCGTGGTGCCTTCGGGTACGACGATCTTCTTGCCGTCAATCGTGAGTTCCACCTGACGGAGGGCCTGGCCGCCGGCGCTCATGTGGCCCTCGCAATTCGGCCGGCTGGAGCCGCGCCTGCTGAGGTGCCCGAGAAGCACACTCCGGCCGGACACTCGCGTCGCAAGAAGTGCGCTTCGACCTCTTCCCGGAAATGCTTCAGCACGGAGGCAATCGGCGCGGGCACCACCTGCCCCAGCCCGCAGATCGAAGTTAGTGCCAGTGCGTCGGCGAGCTCCTCCACCAGGACATAGTCGGCCGAGGAGCCTTTGCCCACCGTCCAGCCGGTAAGAAGGTCCACCATCTTCTGTGAGCCCATGCGGCAGGGAACGCATTTGCCGCACGATTCATTGCGGAAAAACCTCACCGCATTGAGCGCCATGTCGAGCATGCAGGTGGCGTCGTCGCAGACCACCAGCGCGCCAGAGCCCAGCATCGAGCCCACATTGATCAGCGACTTGAAATCCATGCGCACATCAGCCATCGATGCCGGCAAGTAGCCGCCGGAAGGGCCGGAGGGCGCAAAAGCCTTGAGCTTTTTTCCTTCAGGCAGGCCGCCCGCGTGCTGGAAGATCAGTTCGGAGGCTGGCGTGCCCATAGGGACCTCGTACACCCCGGGCCGGCGCACGTCACCGCTGACGCCGATGAACTTGAGTCCCGCCGCGCCGCCCTGGCCCTGCGCTTTGTACCACTCGACGCCGCGGGCCAGGATCTGCGGCACGTTGATGAAGGTCTCGACGTTGTTGATCACCGTGGGCTTGTCCCACAAGCCCTTCACGATGGGGAACGGCGGCTTGTTCCGCGGCTCGGCGCGTTTGCCTTCGATGGCTTCCAGCAGCGCTGACTCCTCGCCGCAGATATAGCCGCCCGGGCTTACAAAGACTTCGAGCTCAAAGGATAGATCGGTGCCCAGGATGCGCGGCCCGATCAGACCCTCGCGCTTGCAACGATGGATCTCTTCCTCGAGGATTCTCTCCTGCTCGGCGTACTCGTGGCGGATATAGAGGTAACCCTTGCGCGCACCGATCACGAGCCCGCCGATGATCAGCCCTTCGATCACCAGATGAGGAAGGTGCGTCAGGATGAAGCGGTCTTTGATCGTGCCGGGCTCGCTCTCGTCCGCGTTGCAGACGATGTATTTCTCCGCGCCGGGTTCCTTCCGCGCGCCTCGCCACTTTGCTCCCGTGGGAAAGCGCGCGCCGCCCATGCCGGGCAGGCCGCTCGCTTCGAGCGCCGTGAGCACGCCTTCCCAGTCGCGCGTCTGTGCAAGCTGCCGCAGGACGCCATACTTCTCCCTGCTGCGGTAGGGATCGGAGGCGCATTCGGCGCGCCTCGGCTCGCTTGACGGTTCCGGCAACTCCTCACCCGCCAGTGCGCGGCGCACCAATTCCTCCGCCTGCGGGTCCGAAACCTCGGTGAAAATGTGATCGTTGATGGAGAGCGCCGGCGCGGCGTCGCAGCGGCCCAGGCAGGAGACTTCGCGGATGGAAACGTCCCGAGCGCTGGCTCCCTGGAAGCTCCGCTCCAGGCCGGCGCGTAGCTCGCACGCGCCGCGCAAATGGCAGGACATATCCGCGCAGGCGCGCACGTCCGCGCGGGCCGGCGGCGTCAGATGGAAGTGCGGATAGAAGCTGGCCACGCCATGGAGGTGGTAGAGAGGCGTGTTGGTGCGCCTGGACAGCGCCACAAGCTGCTCAGCGGGCAAATAACCGTACTGCCGCTGGATGGCCTTGAGTTCTTCGAAAATCAACGCCACACTCCCCGGGGCAGGGAAATGAGCTGGATTTGCGCTCTCGGACAAGAGTCATATAGCAATCCGAGCGCGGTCTGTCCAGCTTGCATGGCGGTTTTCTGTGCGATGCGGTCAAAAAGGTAACGTTGACTGCGTTGACTTCTCGGCGACCGGGCAGTATAAGCATTGCGGTTCTCGAACAGGAATGACCGTCATTGGCGAGGCATGCCGCATCGCAAGTGGGGGTGTGACCTTTCACTTTTCCGAGAGCGGGGATGAAAAAGTGGCGGAGGGCAAGCGTCCCTATGTGTATCTTCCTTTAGCTGCGCTCCTCCTGCTCGCGGCGCTTCCCGGCAGCAGCCGCTTGCTGCGGGCCGGCGCCGCTCAGCCCACGACCTCTCCGGCGGCTGATCCCATCAAGTACACGGGCCCGGGCTCCTGCGCTTCGACGAGCTGCCACGGCAGCGTCAAGCCGCGGACCGATACCCGCGTCTGGCAGAACGAGTACAGCCTCTGGGTGGTGCGAGACAAGCACTCGAAAGCCTTTGACGCGCTGACCGGCCCTGTGGGCGAGCAGATCGCGCGCAATCTGGGACTGGGCAAGGCGGAGACATCGCCCAAATGCCTGGCGTGCCACGCGCTGGACGCTCCAGCAGCCGAGCGCGGCCAAGCCTTCGGCCAGAGTGAGAGAGAAGGCGTGAGTTGCGAAAGCTGCCACGGCCCGGCTCTGGCGTGGCTGGGATCGCACACCAGCCGGGACTCGCACGAAAAGTCGCTGACCTTGGGGATGTACGACACGCGCAATTTGATCAAGCGCACCGAAAGGTGCCTCTCCTGCCATCTCGGAAGCGAACAAAAGTTTGTGGACCATCCGATGATCGCCGCGGGCCACCCGGACCTATTCTTCGAACTGAACACCTTTTCCGCCGTGATGCCGCGCCATTGGAAAGCGCCTCGGGAGAAGGAACATGGCGTGCCCGCGGAGAACGATCCGTGGCGTGGCACGCGTGAGTGGGGCACGGGTCAGGCTGTGCAACTCCGCGCGGCCTTGCTTCACTTGGCCGGACGCGCGCGCGACACGAGCAAAACCTGGCCGGAGTTCGCCGAGCTGCAATGCTCCGCTTGCCATCACAGCCTCACCAGCGCGGAGAAGAGCAGGCGGCAGGAGCGCGGCTATCCGGGGCGGCGTCCCGGCGATCCGCCGTGGAACGCAGCCCACTATGCCGTATTCCGCCTGCTGGCTCACCATGTGGACGCGGCTACGACCGAGCGCCTGGATGGGGAACTCAAACGCCTGACCGAATTGATGAGCAAGCTCAACCCGGACCGCGGCGCCGTCGCGGCGGCTTCGACCAACTCGGCCGCTCTCGCCGACAATCTCGCGCAGCGCGTATTGGTGGTTGCGTTCGATCGGACAATCACCCTGCAGCTGCTGCAGCGGATCTGCGCTGGCGGCGACGAGATCGCCGGTCAGGGTGAAGGTGCTGCGACGCAAGCAACCATGGCCGTTGAATCGCTCTTCGCCGCTTACTCTTCCGAAAGCCACGGCGCGAAGGTTGAAAACGCTCCGGCCGTCCGCGCCGCCATCAATGAACTGTTTCCTCTGGTGGAAAACCCTTCATCCTACGATCCGGCAAGATTTGCTCTGCAGTTGCGCAAAGTTGGCGCCCTCCTGCGCTAGGCTGCGCGTGCCATGCGCGCTTGCTCATAGCCCCGCGCGGCGCAGCACACGGCACGGTCGAAGAACTGGTCGACCAGTTGCAGCAGTTCCAGTTGCTGATACAGCTCCACCGGGCGATCGGCCATGCCTTCCCGCAGCAGGAACTCCCACAGGTGCTCCTTCACAGTCACGATGGCGAGAATAAGCTGGCTGAGGGGTACGCCCTGCGCCGCGCGGCGCGCGCCGATCGCAGTGTACCTATGTTCGACGTCCTCTTCGGTTTTCGCCAGCAGCCAATCCTCAAGATTTCGGTAGATCTCGTACGCTCTCTGCCTGAGTTCGTGTGGCGGAACCTTGCGGTGGAAATCGGATAACCGGGGCGAATTTTGAACTTTTTTCAGCAAGGCCTGAGCCAATTGCTCGGAGTGGGTTTCAATCAGTCGGACTAATCTGGGCGCAATCATGGTGGCCTCCTCGGGCCCAAGCTGCCCGGTTCCCACACCCGGGCGTAGTCTGGCACCCTGGTCCAGCCGGTTAGAACGCACGCCGCCTGCCAGAAACGCGGTTCGGCAGTCCCAGCTAAGCGGCTGGCTTTCAATCAGATAGGGAATTGGATTCGCCGTTTGGAAATAGTGAGAAATTGTGCAGCGTGAATGTTCGCAGGAGTTGGCGCAGCACTGGGCCAGGTGGATATCCTCCCGGATAGAGGTCGAAACAACATGCATCGCCCGCGGGGAGCTACCGGTCAGCCAGCCTGCCAAGTTCGGAGCGCGCCTGGATCACCCGCAGGATGGAATCTCGCGTCACCATGCCTGCCACGCGCCCATCGGCCAATACGGGCATCTGGTTGACGTCTTCGCTGGCCATGCGTTCGAGCAGAGCCATCACCACGTCGCCCGGAACCGTACAGTGGATCTGGTCGGGCGGTAACATGGCCGCCTGGACCGAGGTCACGCCCCACTCTTCGCGGGGGACCCGGTTCAACGCGTGCACTGACATTAGCCCCAGCAGTTGGCCTTCGGACACCACCAGATGGCAGCGGCGGCCGGTGCGCAGCACTTCGTGGCCATAGTCGTCGAGGGAGATTTCGCGGGGTATGGTGGGAACCTCATGGCTCATGATGTCCCCTACGCGCAGGCCTTCCAGCGCCCCGCGGATGGCCACCTGCGCGTAGCTCTCCTGCGCCGCGGTCAGCAGGAACCAGCCGATGAACGCCAGCCACAGCCCTCCGGTGAAACTCCCGGTCAGCGCCCGCCCGATCCCCACGAGGATCATGGCATAGGCCAGCAATTGCCCGCTGCGCGAGGCGATGCGCGTGGCCCGCGCGTAGTCGTGCGTCACTCCCCAGACCAGCGCGCGCAGGATGCGTCCCCCATCCAGCGGAAAGCCGGGCACCAAGTTGAACGTCGCCAGCAGGAGGTTCATCTGGGCCAGCCACTGCGCCAGCGCGCCCAGCATTTCGCTCGAGGGGAAGAGCCAGGTCAGCAGGAAAAAGCCGCCCGCCAGGAAGTAGCTCGAAATCGGCCCGGCCACGGCGATGTTGAATTCCTGCCTGGCGCTCGCCGGTTCCCGCCCGATGCGGGCCACCCCGCCGAAGATGAACAGCGTGATCGAAACCACCGGGATGCGGTAGCGCAGCGCCACCACGCTGTGCGCCAACTCGTGGAACAGCACCGAGCCGAAGAACAGCAGGCTGGTGAGAATCCCCACGGCCCAGTGCTGCGTGTCGCTCCAGTGCTTGTGCTGATAGGCGAATTGCTTGGCCAGCGAGAAGGTGATCAGCGCAAAGATGATGAACCAGCTCGCATGCAGATAGACGGGGATCCGGAAGATGCGCCCGATCCTGATCCCCGAGCCCGGCATCATCACGGTCTGCCTCCACCGGAAGTATAACCGAAGGCCCGGGTTGCGTTCACGCGTCCACACCGTGTGCCGCGCGCCACGTCCGCAGCCGCTCCGGCGACTTCCTAACCATCTTACTTATTTACAGGGGGATACGTACTGGCCCCAGATGTGCTATTCGCGCGGCCGTTAGAACGAAGCAGGAGGCGGCGATGCGGCGAATCCTACCAGAGAGCGCGAGAGAAGCGGTGAAGGCGCATGTGGCGACTGTCGCAGCCGCGCTGCTGCTGGCCGCAGCCGAGGCACTTGCCCAGGACAAACAAGTCAAAGCCGCCGCGCAGGAAGGTCCGCGGCCCGTGCGACGCGTTGTGGTCGCCGCCGGCCAGAATTGAGATGGTCCAAAGCGCAAAGGAAGGACGCACATGGAATACCTGATCGCACTCGGAGGGCTGGTCGCGGTGATGGCGCTTTCAATTCCCATCGCGCTCGGGCTGGTCTGGCTGTGCCTGGCCGCCGCGTTTCGATTCTTGCCGAGCCGCGCGGGTGCGCCTCCGAAACGCGTATCAGCGGCCTCTCGCATCGCCGTGCCTCGTGTTCGGACGGCGTGGACGCCCGTACAGAACGCTGCCACGGCCAAGGGATTGCCCCAAGCTTTTCAGGCGGGGCTCCATCGCTGAGGGCTTGCCCTCGGGGCAGGCAAAGGAGAAATCACCATGCTTCTGCTGAAGTACTTGCTGCTGGTGGCGGGCGTCGGGATGTTGGCAGGTGCCGCGGCCATCGTCGCCTATGACATTTACCTCGCGGCGCAGTTCCGCCGACTGCTGTTCCGGGGCACCGCGCCGCCCGCCCCGTCCGGTGAGGAGCCTGCCCGCCCGGTTCGCCTGGTGCGTCCGGTGCGCTGGAGCACGGCGGGAAAATTAACGGGGCTGGCGCTGCTGCCCCTGCTGCTGAGCCTGAGCATCGTGGTTGTGCCGGACGGGAGCGGCGGGGTGCGCGTCAGCCAGATTTCCGGCGCGCGTCCGGGGACGCTGTACCCCGGCGTGCACCTCGTCGTGCCGCTGATTGAGCGCGTGGTGGTTTACGACCTGCGCGATCACGTCTTCATGACCGCCGCCGCCGAGGATCCTCGCAAGAAGGCAGAAGTGCTCAAGGTGCAGGGCCGGGAAGGGTTGTCCATTGGCGTGGCGATTGTTGTCCGCTACCGGCTCGACCCCCGGCGCCTCGACTTCATTCACGCCAACCTGCCGCAGCCGATTGAAGAAGAAATCGTCGCACCGGTCGTGGCCACGGTCTTCCGCCAGACGGCGCCAAACTACATTGTGCGCGAGATCTTCGCCACGCGCCGAGAGGAGCTCCGCAACCGCGCCGCCGAGGCCATCACCACGCGCCTGGCCGCAGACGGCATCGTCGTGAAGGAGGTCATGCTGCGCGACATCCAGCTCCCGCCCGAGTACGCCCGGGGCCTCGAAGGGCTGCTGCTCAAGGAGCAGGAAAACGAGCGCCTGGGCACTGAAACCGAGATCAAACAGAAGCAGGTGCGCATCGCCGAGCTCGAGGCCGAAGCGCAGAAGGCGCGCGAGATCAAGCAGGCCGAAGCGGCCGCGCAGACCCGCGTGCTCTCGGCCAAGGCCGAATCCGACGCCATGCAGTACACCCTGCCGCTCAAGCAGAAGCAGATCGAGCAGACCCGGCTGGAATCGGAGGCGCGCAAGGAGGCCACAGTGAAAAACGCGGAAGCCGCCGCGGCCGCCAAGGTCATCGACAGTAAGGCCGAATTCGAGCGGCGAAATCTTCTGGCCGACGCCGAAGCCAGCCGCATCCGCATCACCGCCGCCGCCGACGCCGAGCGCATGAAGCTCGAGGCGCTGGTGCTCAAGCAGAACCCGCTGCTGATTCAGAAGATCATCGCCGAGCGGCTCTCGGACAAATTGCAGATCATGATGGTGCCGATCGACGGCAAGAACTTCTTCGCCAACGACGTGCTGCGTTCGGCCTTCAACAGCAAGGCCGCGACAGAGTCCGTGGACCCGGAGGACGAATCGGGAGATGCGCCAGGGCCGAACGGCGCGGCCCGGCGCAAGCCCAACACTCGGCCGTAGTGGTGTCAGGCTTGGGCGAGAATGCCGCGTGCCCGGTTGTCATCCCGGGCGCACGATGCGGGCTAGGGATCTCTACGAGAGATTCCTCGTCCCGGCAAGGCCGGGACTCGGAATGACCCGGTTGAATTGCTGTATGAACATTTTGTTTGGCGCTGAAGGACCGTGGTTGTTTGGCAGGGTTTGCACTCCGGGCGAATCCCCGGGAAGGGTTCCGCTAGCCAATAAACCCTTGCGGGTGGTTCCTCTCAGTCCCGGCTGTTCGGGCTCGGAGACCGCCGCCTCCGGCTCGAAGTTCGGGATCCAGGAGGAACCACCCGGCTAGCGGGTGCCGCGTCTATTTCTTGGGGTACTTGGGCCGCGGCGGCAGCGGCTTGTAGTTCTTCAACGCTTCCATGGCCAGCTCGATGGCCTTTTCGAGTTGCGGATCGTGCCCGCTGACCTCGAGGTCCGGCCGCTGCTCGACCACATAGTCCGGATCGACGCCGTGGTTCTCCACAATCCACTCGCCGCCATTGTCAGTGGACCAAAAAGCGAACTCGGGCGCGGTTACAAATCCGCCATCCATCAGCGGGATGTTGCGCGCAATCCCGATCAGCCCGCCCCAGGTGCGCGTGCCGACCAGCGGGCCGATCTTCTCGCGCTTGAAGAACCACGGGAAGGCGTCGCCGCCCGACCCGGCCAGCTCGTTGATGATCATCACTTTCGGCCCATAGATCGCCAGCGGCGGCCAGGGCAGATCCTTGCCTTCCCGTGGCGCCAGCAGGCTGAGCAGCCCGCGCTTGAGTTTCTCGGTGTAGAAGTCGGGGATCTGGCCGCCGGCGTTGTAGCGCTCATCCACGATCATCCCGTCCTTGCCGATCTGCGCGGTCAGGTATTTGTCGAACATAATGACCCCGGGGATCGAGGTGTCGGGGACATGCATGTAGCCGACCCGTCCGCCGGTGGCCTCGCTGACCAGCTTGCGCCGCGACTCCACCCAGTCGAGATAGCGCACGTAAAGCTCGGTCGGCGCGGGCTTGACATTGATCTCCCACGCGCCCTCCGCGTTGGGCTTGTCGTTCACCTTCAGCGTGACCACCTGGTTGGCCAGGTTCTGGAAATAGGAATACGGGCTGGCGCTGGAACGTGCGGGTACGCCGTTCACCGCGATCAGATAGTTGCCCTCCTTCACCTTGAGTCCCGGCTCATCGAGCAATGCGCGCGTCTGGTCGTTCCAGTTTTCGCCGTGGTAGATTTTCTTGAACCTGTAGTAGCCCTGGTCGGCCTCGTAGTCGGCGCCCAGCAGCCCGACACTCACGCGCTTGCGGTCGGGCACCTCGCCGCCGCCCACGTAAGTGTGCGAGGTGCTCAGCTCGGCGATCATCTCTCCAATGATGTAGTTCAGGTCGCTGCGGTGCACTACCCAGGGCAGCAGCGCCTCATAGCGCTTGCCGATTTTGTCCCAATCGAGCCCGCCCATGTTCGGGTCCCAGTAGAAGTCGCGTTCGATCCGCCAGGCCTCGCGGAAAATCTGTTTCCACTCCTCGCGAGGATCGACCAGCACCTGAAGGCTCGAGGTGTTCAGCTTGCCCTCGCCGACTTTGGCCTTACCGGGAACCGCGTCCACCACGCCGTACGTATCGCCGGAGTGGTAGATCACTTTGCTGCCATCCTTGTTCAGGTCGTAGTTGTTGATGCCCTCGAGCAGGACTTTGTCTTCGCGCTTGCTGACGTCGTAGACGTGGAGCGAGTTGTGCGGCCGCGGCGGGCCGGGCAGGGCCGCCTGCCTGGCTTCCAGAGGGATGGAACGGTAGAAGATTTTCTCCTTCCGGGCCTGCAAGTTGTCGTAGATGCCCGCGGGGACCGGCACGTTCGCAATGCGCTGGCCGATGCCCTCGAGGTCAATCTGGACGGGCTTGGGAGCTTTCTCCTCCCCTTTCTTTTCCTCTCCCTTCTTTTCTTCGGCCTTTTTCTCCTCGGTTTTCTTCTCGCCTTGCTTTTCGGCCGGAGCGTTGGCCGCGGCAGGTTTTGCCTCGTCCGAGCCGTTCTTCTTGTCGTCGGCGTCCTTCTTCTTCTCGTCCGCCTTCTTTTCGTCCTTCTTCTCCTCGGCTTCCTTCTCCTCATCGCTCTGCGGAGCGAAGGGCGAAGCCTCATCCGCCTTCAGCGTGACGGCGAAGATGCCGGTGGTGCTGTAGTAGTTGAATCGCTGGTCGAAGCGTCCGGGGCTGGGATAGAAGAAGCGCTGCGAGAGGAAGTAGAGGTACTTTCCGTTCTGGTCGAAGGCCGGATTACTGTCGTCGTAGAAGCCGTTCGTGACCTGGGAGATTTTCTTCTGCTCGAGCGAATAGAGGTAGATCGCCGCGGACTGGTTTGGCCCCGTCTTGGCGTAGGCCACCCAGCGACTGTCCGGCGACCAGTCGCCCCCGTTGATCGAATCATATTCGCCCTGGTCGATCAGCACGGGCTCTTTCTTGTCGATGTCCACGTACCACAGCCGCAGCTTCTTGTCCCAGAAGAGCAGCTTCTTGTTGTCAGGTGCCCAGGTCGGCCCGTAGCGGTAAACGCCGCCGTCGGAGGTGACGCGCACCTCGTCGCCGCCTTTCTGCGGCCGCAGGTAGATTTCGTATTCGCCGGTGCGGTCGGAAAGATAGGCGATCCACTTGCCGTCGGGCGACCATGCCGGGTTCAGTTCGTGTACGCCGGGGCTCTGTGTGAGGTTGCGCGCGCTGCCGTGCTCGACTGGCAGGGTGAAAATTTCGCCGCGCGCTTCGAACACTGCGCGCACACCGCTGGGGGAAAGATTGAACGTGCGGATGCGGTCGGCCACGGTCTTGATCTCGGGCCGGGCCCCGATGTCGTCGCTGTTCACGGTCACCGGGATGTGAGTGACCTTTTCGCTCGTCAGGTCCAGGGAATAGAGCAGGCCGCCGTTCTCAAAGATGATGCCGTCGGGCCCCAGGCTCGGCCACTTGACGTCGTACTCCTTGTAGCTGGTCACCTTCTTGGTCTGTTTCGTGCCGAGGTCGTAGCGATAAAGGTTCATCACGCCGTCGCGGTCGGATATGAAATAGATCGCGTTTTCGTGCCACATCGGGAACATGTCCATGCCGCTGGTCTTGGGCAACTGTTCGTAGGTGTTCTTTTTCAGGTCGTAGATGCCAATCGCCGGGCTCCAGCCGCCGCGGTAACGCTTCCAGGTGCGGAACTCCTGCGAAGTGGGAGTGAAGGCGACCTTCAGAGCATCGGGAGAAAAGCTGGTCAGGCTGGCGCGCGGCACCGGCAACATCTCCGGCATCCCACCTTCGGGCGAGACGAGGAACAGCCGTGTGAAGGCGGGCGGCTGACTCGCGCGGGCCGAGCGGAAGAGAATTTTCTTGCTATCGCGCGTCCAGCCCAGCACGTAGTCATTGGCCGGGTGGAAGGTCAGCCGCCGCGGCTCGCCGCCCTCGGTCGGGATGACGTACACGTCGGCATTGCCGTCGTATTCGCCGGTGAAGGCGATCCACTTCCCGTCGGGGGAGAACTTGGCAAAGACTTCATCGCCCGGGTGTGCGGTCAACCGGCGCGCGGTGCCTCCGGCGCGCGGCGACACCCAGAGGTCGCCCGCATAGCTGAATACGACGTGATCTTTGGAGATGTCCGGGTAACGCATGAGGTGGGTTTCCGGCGGTGC
>JBGPZW010000138.1:0-8894 GCA_041493955.1 Terriglobia bacterium | reverse complement strand
CTGGATTTCGCGACGCGGGATTGGCCGGCGGATTGGCGCGGAAACTTCGGCGGCGAGAAGCCGCCGGTCGAGAGAGGAGACGATTTCGTTACGCTCTACCTCTACCTACACCGCGTGCGCGAATGCGAGCCCGGCGTCTACCGCTGGGATAAGCCGAACCGACGGCTGGAGCAGCTCCATCGCGGCAATGTGGAGCGCGTGGCGGCTTATCTCAGCCTCGAACAGGCACTGGCGGGAAACGCGTGCTTCGCCGTTTCGATGATTGCAGACCTGGCTAAGGCGGCGCAAGTGTTTGGCAATCGGGGCTACCGGTACGTACATTTCGAATCCGGGGCAATCGGGCAGAGGCTCTATGTCGGGGCGGAAGCACTGGGCTGGAACGCCACCGGCATAGGCGCGTTCTACGACGACGATGTGCACCGCTATCTGGGCTTCCTGGAAGAAGGAGAGACCCCCGTGGGCGTGTCGCTCCACGCGGCGGAACAAGCGGCGCTGGTCATGCTGGGCTCACCGACGAGCCGTCGTGCGGCGGCGCAGGACCGAGAGCGGAGCGAGTCCGCTCCGGTGATTTCCGAATCCGGCGAAGAGCATCTTTCTGGGTTGAGGCAATTCTGGGAGAAGGAAGAGGAACCCGCGCCGCGCAGGGATCCCAGCACGCTCCCGCGACAGGTGATTTATCACTTCGCGGTCGGCCGTGCCATTCCCGATCCGCGGCTCGAGGCATGAAACTGCATGGTCGGCATTCTGGTGCATGGGAGCAATCACTTCATTGTGCGCGGTCCATTGCCGGATCGAGAGACCGCATTGGCTCTTGTCCGAGATTGGTCCCTCATACAAATTGGGCAGACGACGCCGATCGCTTTGCAGCGATGGCGCATTAGCACACGAGAGTTCCGAGAAAACCTTGCATGGGCAGTGGTCGTCCCGGGCGATGGTGAGGTTACACCTAGCGTGGCGCAGTTGCTGGACGAGCTATCGGCGAGGGGAATTTCGATCCACAACTCCAGAATCGGCTGTTGGTGATGCGCGCGAGTGAGTCATCGGCTCCCCACACGTTGCCGCTTCTGCTAGATGGCTGACCGCCCCCGGGGCCAAATCGCGATAAGAAGGGCGCCGCTACATCATATCTTTCCGCGGCCTGTTAGACGAAGGCTTCGGCCTGGGCCACCACTTCCCGGGCCTTGGCGATGGGGACCAACTGGTCCCGCGTCGGCTCGGCTCAACAATACCAGGGCTCGTTCAGGTATGGGATCGCGGCGCGCGACACCAGGACCGGCTCGGGCCGCAGCACCTCCTCCGGGATGCCGGCCGCGTGGCGCGCGGCTTGCCAGATGCGCGCAAAAGTTTTCGCGCGCGGGCGGCCAAGTTTGTCTCCCGCGCGGACCAGTTCCTGCACTTCCTCGCACAGCGCATCCACGAGCGGGTCCGGATGCCGCCAGGGATAAATCAGCGCGGCCCGGTCGAACGGCTCGACCATCTCGCGCACTTCGGCGAGTTCCAGCAGGCGCGACCCGGCAGGAATCAACAGCCGGATGCCAAGCTGGATGGGCGCGAGGTTTTCGACAAGCTCCTGCTCGTTCAACACTTCGAGCAGATCGAAGTAACCCTCGAGCGTAGTCCAGGGCGTGAACGGTACGAACGTGGGCTGAAGCACGAGCCCCACTTCGCGGAACAGCTCGACCACGGCCAGGAAATCGGCGCGCGTGTGGCTCTTATCGAGGCGCACGAGCACGGCGTCGTCCACAGACTCGACCGCGCTGGTGACGAACAGGCAGCGGGTCTCGCGCAACACGCGCAGCTGCTCCGTGTGCCGGAGCAGGTGCTCGATCTTGATGGTGACGTCGTAGGTCAATTGCGGATGCTCACGGTGCAGCGCCTGGACAATCTGGAGCGCGTGGCCGATGCCGTTGAAAAAGTCGGGATCGCCGAAGGTGATGTGTTGCGCCCCGTCGGCCACCTGCCGGCGAATGTCTTCCAGAACAACTTCGCGCTGCACGATGCGGAACGCGCCGTTATAAACCGGCACGATCGGGCAGTGGCGGCAGAGATGTTTGCACCCGCGGCTCGCCTCGGTGTAGCCGACGGTGCGATGCTCGCCGCCGGGCAGGATCAGGTGCGCGTATTGCCGGAGCGGCACCAGTCCGGCGCGGTCCGGCACGACAAATTGCTGGCGGGCGAGCGAAATGACCGGCTCCGGCTGCAACAACACAGCCTCGCGGTGCTCTCTATCGCCATTCGCGCGGCGCGGCCGCAAACGATCGACAAGGTGCGCCAGCCCTTCTTCAAATTCTCCGCCGAGGATGGTCTCCACCCCCAGCTCGCGCAAGTAAGACTCGTTCACCGGGGCGTAAAGGCCGTAGAAGCAGAGATGCGCGCGCGGGTTGAGCTGGCGCACCGGCGCAATCAGTTGCACGGCCAAGCGCGTGGCCGTGTGCATGGGCACGAAGAACGCCACCAGGTCGGCCGCGCGCAGGGCATCCTCCCGAAATGCTTCGCGGGAGAGGTCCAGGCACGTCACCCTGGCGCCACGTTGACGGAGCCACGCCGCCGGCGAAGCCAGGCCAAACGGCTGGCGGCCCAACTCATAAGTGGAGATGAGTACGACGTTCACGCAAGCTCCTGGGGAAGAAGCTCATTATGGCACGCGGATGGCGGCGGCACCAAACCTCACGGGCTTACGCGAAGCCGCGCGATTCGGTTATCATGTAAGGCGTACAAAGTAGTTCAGAGGACACCCAGGATGACAACGCCCGCTATCGTGAACTCGCTTGGCACCCGCGCCACGCTCAGCGTGGACGGGCGCGACTTCGAGATCTACCGCCTCGACGTGCTCGAGCGCAACGGGGTCGGCACAGTTTCGCGGCTTCCCTTCTCGCTTAAAGTGCTGCTCGAAAACCTGCTGCGGCAGGAAGACGGCCGCTTCGTCAAGCCCGAGGACATCGAAGCACTGGCGAAATGGAAGCCCGGGGCGGCGCAGAGAGAAATCGCGTTCATGCCCGCGCGGGTGCTGTTGCAGGACTTCACGGGTGTGCCCGCGGTGGTGGACCTGGCGGCGATGCGCGAAGCCATGCGGCGGATGGGCGGCGACCCGAAGAAGATCAACCCGCTGCTGCCGGCCGAGCTGGTGATTGACCACTCGGTGCAGGTGGACCGCTTCGGTTCGGCGGACGCATTCGCCTTCAACGCCGAACTCGAATCGCAGCGCAACATCGAGCGCTACGTCTTCCTGCGCTGGGGCGCGAGGGCGTTCCAGAACTTCAAAGTTGTGCCGCCCGACACCGGCATCTGCCACCAGGTGAACCTGGAGTACCTGGCGCGCGTCGTCTTCACCGCGCAGAAGGACGGCAAGACGCTGGCCTTCCCCGATTCGCTGGTGGGGACCGATTCGCACACGACCATGGTCAACGGGCTCGGCGTGTTTGGCTGGGGCGTGGGCGGGATCGAGGCCGAGGCCGCCATGCTGGGCCAGCCGCTTTCGATGCTGGTGCCCGAGGTGGTGGGCTTCAAACTCCACGGGCGGCTGCCCGAAGGCTCGACCGCCACCGACCTGGTGCTCACCGTCACGGAGATACTGCGCAAGAAAGGCGTGGTCGGAAAGTTTGTTGAATTCTACGGCACCGGCCTCTCGAGTCTCTCGCTGCCCGACCGCGCGACCCTCGCAAACATGGCTCCCGAATACGGCGCTACGATGGGCTTTTTCCCGGTGGACGCCGAAACGCTTGCGTACCTGCACTTCACGGGGCGCGAGGCTCAACAGGTACGCCTGGTGGAAGCCTATACTCGCCAGCAGGGCATCTTCCGAACTGACGCCACGCCCGATCCTGCCTTCTCCGATACGCTGGAACTGGATCTGGCCGCCGTCGAACCGACGATCGCGGGGCCCAAGCGGCCACAGGACCGCGTGCTGCTGCGCCAGGCAAAGGCGTCGTTTGCAAAGGCCGTCGAAGGCGCGCCGGGGAAGCACGTCACGGTCCAGAACAACGGCGACCGGTTCGAGTTGAGCAACGGCTCCGTGGTGATTGCGGCCATCACCAGTTGCACCAACACATCGAACCCCTCGCTGATGCTGGGCGCCGGCCTGCTGGCGAAGAAAGCGGTGGAACGGGGGCTTGCTACGAAGCCGTGGGTGAAGACGAGCCTCGCGCCGGGCTCGAAAGTGGTGACCGATTATCTGACCGCCGCCGGGCTGATGCCCTATCTCGAAAAGCTGCGCTTTCATCTCGTGGGCTTCGGCTGCACCACTTGCATCGGCAACAGCGGCCCACTGCCCGAGGCGATCGGCGCCGCGATCAAGGAGAACAACCTCGTCGCCGTAGCGGTGCTGAGCGGCAACCGCAACTTCGAAGGCCGCATTCATCCGCTGGTGCGCGCAAACTACCTGGCCTCACCGCCGCTGGTGGTGGCCTACGCGCTCGCCGGGCGCATGGACCTCGATCTGGTCCACGAGCCGCTGGGGCAGGACAAACAGGGCAAGCCGGTCTTCCTGCGCGACATCTGGCCGACGCCGCAGGAGATCGAGAGCACCGTGCGCGCTGCGGTCTCCACGGCGATGTTCCACAAACAGTACGGCGAGATCTTCGACGGCGACAAGCGCTGGCGCTCGATTCAGGTGCCGGAGGGTGATCTTTACGCCTGGAGTGGCAACTCCACCTACATCAAGCAGCCGCCATTCTTCGTGGACATGCCACGCAGTCCCGCCGCACTTACGGACGTCCGCGGCGCGCGCGTCCTGACTATGCTAGCCGACAGCGTCACCACCGACCACATCTCCCCCGCGGGCTCGATTCCCGCCGATAGCCCCGCCGGAAAATACCTGATCGCGCTGGGCGTGAAGCCTACCGACTTCAACTCCTACGGCGCGCGGCGCGGCAACCACGAAGTGATGATGCGCGGCACGTTCGCCAACATCCGCCTGCGCAACCAGCTTGCGCCCGGCACCGAGGGAGGCTGGACCACGCACCTGCCGGACAACGAAAAGATGACCATCTTCGATGCGGCCATGCGCTATCAGGAAGAAAAGGTGCCCCTGGTGGTGCTGGCCGGCAAGGAGTACGGTTCCGGCTCTTCGCGCGATTGGGCGGCCAAGGGAACGCGGCTGCTCGGCGTGCGCGTGGTGATTGCCGAGAGCTTCGAGCGCATCCACCGCAGCAACCTGGTGGGCATGGGCGTCCTGCCGCTCGAGTACCGCGCCGGCGAAACACGCGAGTCGCTGGACCTCACCGGCTTCGAGCAGTACGACGTCGAAGGCGCGGCCGATCTTGCGCCGCGCAAGATTCTGCGCGTCCGCGCGCGCGACGACCGGGGCACAGAGAAGAACTTCAGCGCGGTGGCGCGCGTCGATACGCCCGAGGAACTCTCCTACTTCCGCCACGGCGGCATCTTGCAGTACGTCCTCCGCCAGATGCTCTAGCGCGCGGAGCTCGCCTCACGGATCAAGGAGCACCGCGTTTGTCACCCCCCGCCACCGAGCTGGCGATTGCCGCACCCGGTCCGCCGGGATATCATCCGCGATTCCGCAGCAGGCAGAGAGCCGGGCGGATACTCTGTGATTCCCTCTTCGGAGGAAGAATGGCACGCGCAAGAATCGCTCTGATGTTTCTGTTGACGGCCTCGCTGGCGCCGGCTGGCTGGCCTGCGCAGCAGGCCGCGCAGGCCACGGCGCCCGCTCCGTAGGTCATCGCGATCAAGGCGGGCAAGCTGGTCAACCCTCAGACCGGAACCACAACGACGAATCAGGTGATTCTGGTCGAAGGCATGAAGATCAAGGCCGTGGGTAGCAAGCTCGAGATCCCGGCCGGCGCCACGGTTATTGACCTGTCGAACTCGACGGTGCTGCCGGGCCTCTTCGACGCGCACACGCACGTGGGCCTGACGGTGATCAAGAAGCGCGACAACGGCAACCACTACTTCACCATGAAGGATGGAAAGGTCTAGCGGCAGCCAAAATGAGGCTAGTCCGAGCGCGCCGCAAAATCTGACGCCAGCGTGGCGCAGGCATGCCGCGTTGCGAGGAGACACTCCGATGAATACAAGACCAATCCTGTGGGTCGCTCTCGCGGCACTGTTGTGCGCATTCTGCGCGGTTCCAGCGCCGCTTGCTGGCCAAGCCCCGGAAACGAAGATAAAGGCGTCCGGCTGGACGCCCGCAGAGATGATGAAGGTGAAATCCCTGGGTGCTGTGCGCCCCTCACCCGACGGCCGCCGCGTGGTCTTCACGGTGACGCACGCAGAAATGGCCGGCGAGAAAAGCGAGCTTTTGACGCACATCTACATGGCCAGCGCAGATGGGTCGAACACGTTCCAATTCACCTACGGCGATAAATCGTGCACCGACCCGCAGTGGTCGCCCGACGGGCAATCGATCGCTTTCACCTCGCGCCGCGCCGGGAAAAACAACCTCTGGCTCATCCGCGCCGACGGCGGCGAAGCCGAGCAACTGACGGATCTGAAGTCCGACGTGGTGAGTTTCGAGTGGTCGCCCGACGGTAAGTGGATCGCCTTCGTGATGCCCGACCCGCTTACCGAGGCCGAGGAGAAAGCCCGGAAGGAAAAGAACGATGCGCGCGTAGTGGACGAGGATCTCAAAATGAACCGCCTCTGGCTGGTTCCGGTGGCGAAAAGCGCCGAAGGGAAACGCGAGTCGCGGCAATTAACCAAAGGTGAGTTCAGCGTGGGCGACGGCTACGACTGGTCGCCAGACGGAAAAACGATTGCCTTCGAACACACGCCCACGCCCCGCGCCAATGATTGGACTCTCTCCGATATCTCCACGGTCGACGTGGCGAGCAGCGAGGTCAAGCCCCTGGCCCACACGGCGGCTGCGGAAATCAACCCGCGCTACTCCTCCGACGGGCGATGGATCGCTTATGTCGCCAGCGACGCTCCCGCCACCTGGGGCGAGGACTACTTTATGTTTGTAGTCCCAGCGACTGGCGGCCAGCCCCGGCGGCTCGCCGAAACCTACGATCATCAGCCGGACCTGCTTGGTTGGTCCGCCGATGGCAAACGCATCTACTTCTCCGAGGTGCGCGGCACCGTGACGCGGGTTTCGGCCCTGCCGGTTGATGGGGGCCCGCCGGTGGATCTCGATCCCGGCGATCGCGTCACGGGATCCGGCCGCCTGAACGCTTCGCGGACGATGCTTGGTTATGTCGCACAGGCGGCGGACCGCGCGCCGGAAGCGTACATTACGCGCCTGGACCGTTTCGCGCCTGTCCAAATCAGTCGCGTGAATGCCGACTTGCCGAATTACCCGTTGGGCCGCACCGAAGTCATTCGCTGGAAATCGAATGACGGATTGGAGATCGAAGGGCTGCTCACCTACCCGGTCGGTTACGAGCGCGGAAAACGCTACCCGCTGTTGCTCGTGATTCACGGCGGCCCGGCCGGCGTGTATCTGCAGACGTTTCTCGCAAGCCGCTCAATCTATCCCCACGCGGCTTTCGCGGCGCAGGGCTATGCCATCCTGCGCGCCAACCCGCGCGGCTCCTCGGGCTACGGCAAGATATTCCGATACGGCAACTACAAAGACTGGGGCGGAGGCGATTACCGCGATGTGATGGCCGGCGTGGACTACGTCATCGCCATGGGCGTGGCCGACCCGGAGCGGCTCGGCGTGCTGGGCTGGAGCTACGGCGGGTTCATGACCTCGTGGACGATTACGCAGACCAAGCGCTTCAAGGCGGCTTCGGTCGGCGCGGGAGTGACCAACCTGATGAGCTTCAACGGCACCGCGGATATCCCCAGCTTTGTCCCGGATTACATGGGCGCCGAGTTTTGGAACAACCTCGAGATCTATCGCGCGCATTCGCCGATGTTCAACGTCAAGGGAGTCAACACGCCGACGCTGATCCTGCACGGCGAAGCGGACGACCGCGTGCCGGTCTCGCAGGGCTACGAGCTCTACAACGCGCTGCGCCGGCAGGGCGTGACGGTGAAAATGGTCACCTACCCGCGCCAGCCGCACGGACCGCGTGAGCCGAAATTCGTGTTGGACATAGGCGAGCGGCTGCTCGATTGGTTCGGCCACTACCTGGGGCAGATTCCCGCACCGGCGAAATAAACGGAAAGGAGCTTCAGGAGGGTCCGACGATAAGAAGCGCCGCAAACTTAACGCGCCGCCTCAGTGGCGCGCAGGCCAGGAGAGAAGCGGCGGCCCCGATGCCTCCGGACCGCCGCTCGCGTTTCTACGCCGCGCCGAAGGCCTGCTTGACGTGCGGCTTCAGCAGGTAGGTGATAATCCAGACGTCGATGGCGCAAACGATGGCTTGC
Organism: Terriglobia bacterium; assembly: GCA_041493955.1. Classification (GTDB taxonomy): domain Bacteria; phylum Acidobacteriota; class Terriglobia; order Acidiferrales; family UBA7541; genus QHYU01. Next base: position 623 of record JBGPZW010000138.1, on the reverse strand, counting down.
CACAGCAAAACACCGATCCGGAAGTGGACCAAGGCGCCCAGCAGTCCCAGCGCTGCGAAGACGAGGCCGAGGACGATCAGAATTATCGCCACAATCCGCCCCCAGTTCTGCAGCGTCCACAAACCGTATCCGACCGCCGCATAGATCACCCCGAGGCACAGGATGAACACACCGAACACCGCTGCGCCGAAACCCGCCAGCATGCCCAGCCCCATCGTTCCTCTGCCGCCCAGCGCGGACAGCGCGGCGCCTCCCACGAACGTCAGCAAAGCGCCGAGGGCCGCAAAGCCAGCTCCGATAAAACAAAGGACCGCGAGAATTGTCACCCCGGTGGGTCGCTCCATGCAGTCACCTCCGCGTGAGGTTTGAATCCCGCCCGCCGCACCAACATATGCAGAATCACACCGCAGCGCGATGTCAAACCGGGTCGGTTGAGAGGCACGCTACGCCAACCAACCGGCCCAGGTCAAGCACAAGAGGGGCGCATGTCGTTAGCACATGATGTGTCCGGTTGAGATAGCACACGAAATGTCCGCTTTCGAGAGCGGCTTAGGGTACAGGAGCATGCCTGGAGGCAGGCATGGATTCCTACCCAAGGGCTGCGATGGAGCGGGCGATGAAGG
>JBGPZW010000209.1:0-3977 GCA_041493955.1 Terriglobia bacterium | reverse complement strand
TCGGACAATCAGACCTCCGTCGAGATTCACGTGCTCCAGGGCGAGCGCCCGCTGGCTTCCGGCAACCGCACGCTCGGCAAATTCCACCTGATCGGCCTCCCGCCGGCGCCCCGCGGCGTGCCGCAGGTCGAAGTGACCTTCGACATCGACGCCAACGGCATTCTAAACGTTTCGGCCAAGGATATGGCCACCAACAAGGAGCAGAAGATCACCATCACCGCTTCGACCGGACTGAGCAAGGACGAGGCCGAGCGCATGCGCACCGATGCGGAGTCGCACGCCGAAGAGGACCGCAAACGTCTGGCGGAGATCGAGGCCCGCAATCAGTGCGACGCCCGCGTCTATCAGGTGGAGAAGCTGCTGCGCGAAAACCGCGAGAAGCTCGCCGAGGGCGACATCAAGACGATCGAAGAGGCGCTTGAGAAGTGCAAGCGCGCCCTGGCCGATGGCGACATCGAACAGATCAAGTCCGCCACCGAGCAACTCGAGCACGCCACACACAAGATCGCCGAGGTGCTTTACCGTTCCGCCGGGGCTGCCGGCGCGGCGGGCGGTCAGGCTGGCGAGGGGAAGCCACCCGCCGATGGCGGCAAGGCTCCGGGGCAGGGCGACGTGATTGACGCCGAGTACGTGGACGTGGACGAATCGAAGAAGCCCAACTGACGCCGCAGGTGTAGTGGCGCCCTTCGGGGCGCCATAGAAGATCGTGGCAGGCTGAAGCCCGCCCCTGCACAGACCCGGATGGAGCGGCGAAGCGCCAGGAGCGACCCTTGACCACAGCCGAAGGCATCAAGCGCGCAGGGCCGCCGCAGGCGACACAGAAGCTGCGCGAGGACTTCTTCCTGGTCCAAGTGGCGCTCAGCGAAGCGCCCAGCGCGGACTGGAAGCGCCTGTTCTACGATACGCAGCAAGGTTCTCCTCCGGAGTTCCCCCCGCGCTCGGTGGAGATGAGCGGCGGGTTGCTGCGCTTCCGCTCCGACGGCGCGAGCGTCGAGCAGAAGATGGGCTGGATCGACAAGTGGATCGAGCGCGCCAACCAGAAAGAGGCCGCGCTCGGCGGGCGTCTCGATGAGGAACGGCGTCGCCGCCACCAAGAGATGGCGCGCGAGCAGCACGAACTGGCGGAGCTAAACGCCCGCTGGTCCAGGCTGTAGCCACGTACTGCCGGCGTCCCGCTGACGGCTTAGAGAAGGCGCCGGCGAGACGCCGGCGATACGCAAGCCAAGACAACTGATGCCGGCCACAACCAAGCGCGACTACTACGGCCTGCTGGGCGTGCCCCGCAAATCCACGCTCAAAGAGATCCGCCAGGCCTATCGCAAGCTCGCGCGCAAGTACCATCCTGACCTGAATCCCGGCGACAAGTCTGCCGAAGAAAAATTCAAGCAGATGCAGGAAGCCTACGAGGTTCTCTCCGACTCCAAGAAGCGCCAGATGTACGACCAGTTCGGCTTCTACGCTGAGGGCTACCAGGGCGGGCCGCCGCCCGGAGCCGGAGCGCCCGGCGAAGTGCATGTTGATTTCGGCGGCTTCGATTTCGGCGGCGCTGGCGGCACGAGCTTCCGCGATCTGTTCGGCCAGTTGTTCCGTGGCGGCATGGGAACGCCGGCCGAGGCCATGGGGTCAGAGCCGGGCTCGGACCTCGAGTACCAGATCGCGATCGGTTTTTGGGAAGCGGTGCGCGGCACGGTAAAGAAGCTGAGCATCACGCGGCTGGACCTTTGCGGCGAATGCCGCGGCGTCGGCAGCGCGGGCGGCGCGCCGCAGGCGTGCGCGGCGTGCGGTGGCACGGGCCACGTCACGCAAACCAGCGGCCGGATGCGTTTCAACATCACCTGCACGCGCTGTGGCGGCTCGGGGCGGCTGCGCACCCTCTGCCGCGCCTGCGGCGGCGAAGGGCGCGTGCGCCGCGTCGAAACGATTGACGTGCGCATCCCCGCCGGCGTGCAGACCGGCTCGCGCGTGCGCGTGCCCGGCCGTGGCAATGCGGGCACGCTGGGCGGCGCGCCGGGCGATCTCTACATCATCACCGACGTGCAGCCGCATCCGTTCTTCGAGCGTCGCGGCGACGACCTCCATACCGTGGTGCCCATCAGCGTGACCGAGGCCACGCTGGGCGCCAAGATCGAGGTGCCCACCATGGACGGCCGCTCGCTGCTGCGCATCCCGCCGGGCACCAACAGCGGGCAGAAGTTCCGCCTGCGCGAGAAGGGTGTGCCGCTGGCGCGCAAGCCCGGGCAGCGCGGCGACCAGTACGTCGAGGTGCAGGTGGTCGTGCCCAAGCCGGTGGACGAGCGCGTGCGCAACCTGCTGCGTGAGCTCGGCAAGCTCGCGCCTGAAGATCCGCGCAAAGATCTGTTCGCCCGCGCCGGCGTGTAAAGCGAGGTTTCCATGGCTGCCCGAGGAAAAAAGAAAGCGCGCGCCGGCTACATGATCAGCGCCGTCGCCACGCTCTACAAGGTTCATCCGCAGACTCTGCGCCTCTACGAGCGCGTGGGTTTGCTGAAACCTTCGCGCTCGCAAGGTAACACGCGCCTCTACGCCGACAGCGACCTTGAGCGCCTCGAGGTGATCCTTAATCTGACGCGCGAGATGGGCGTGAACCTGGCCGGCATCGAGATCATCCTCAACATGCGCGAGAAGATGGCCGAGATGCAGCGCCAGGTCGAGGAGTTTATGGGCTTCGTGCAGGAGGAGCTGTCGCGCGGGCTCGCCACCGCGCAGCAGCGCCCCGCTCGCGAGGCTATCGTGCGCGTCGGCCCGCCGCGCGCCGTCCGCGTGCACAAGTAGCAGTCGTCAGTTCTCAGTAGCCAAGTCTCAGCCATCAGCACTCGGCCTTCCGTCCTCCGCTCTGGGCACCCAGCACAGAAAGCGGTTTCTGTCCCGTACCGTGTTTCCTGTTGCGCCGGCATCCTGGCGGCGAGTTTCCACAGCACGCGAGAGTTTCCACACCCGGCCGACGAGCTTAGGCTTGCGCGCGTCGCGGCGCGCGCCTATTCTTTCCCTATGGCACAGGCAGATTGCCCACACTGCGGCGGGACGGGTTGGAAGGTCGTCGAGCGCCCGCCAGAGAAGCGCGCTGCCGAAGGCGCGGTGGTTGTCGGTGGCTCCGGGACAGCGGCCGCGGCCGCGCGCGAAAAGGCGAAGCCGTTTGGTCCGCTGGCCAACATCGTTGCGGTGCCCTGCGACTGCACGGCTGATGACCGCGACGCCCGCCTGCTCTCTCGCACGCGCATCCCGCGCCGCTACGAGCACTGCGATTTCGACAACTTTGAGACCAACGTCTATGAAAGTTCGCCCGAGGAGGTGGCCTGGAACCGCAGCCTTGAGCAGGCCAAGCTCGTGGTGGAAAGTTTTGCGCGCGACTATCCGGCCGGCACCGACGCCGGACTGCTCCTGATGGGCCCTTGCGGTGCCGGCAAGACGCACTTGGCCGTGGCCGCGCTCAAGCAATTGGTCCTGCGCGGCCACGACGGCCTGTTCTACGACTACCGCGAGCTGCTCAAGGAGATTCAGGCCAGCTACAACCCGGTCAGTCAGGCCACCGAGATGAGCGTACTTGAGCCCGTGCTGAAGACCGAGTTGCTGCTCCTCGATGATCTGGGCGCGAGCAAGCCTTCGGCCTGGGCGCTCGAAACTGTCGGGCACCTCCTCAATACACGCTACAATGAAAAGCGCGCCACGCTGCTCACTACCAACTATCTCGATTCGACGGCCGAGCCGCCGCGCTCGGCGCGCCTGCCCTCCGGCCAGGCCGTCGCCGTGGCAGGCGAGGACGCGCTTACCGACCGAATCGGGCAGCGCATTCGCTCGCGCCTCTACGAGATGTGCCGCACTGTCGAGATGGTCGCACCCGACTACCGCAAAGAAGTTCGCCAGGCCGGCCGCGTGCGGTCCTGAGCCGTCAAATCGCCCCGATTTGTTGACAATGCGCACAACGGGCGCGTATCATTTTGCCGATGCAGCCGTTCAACGGC
>JBGPZW010000131.1:0-9502 GCA_041493955.1 Terriglobia bacterium | reverse complement strand
GTCCAAGTCGACACCAAAGAACTGCGCCCGGCGCGCGGAGTCGTGCTGAAACACTTCTCGGCTCGCGACATGATCTCTCGTTGGGATGTGCTCGAAGTGCACCAACGCGCCACTTCGCTCGCGGCTGCACATTTCCTTGACACCCTGGTCGATCGCATGCCGTTCCCGATCGCCGCTCTGCAGGTGGATGGCGGCAGCGAATTCGCTGCCGAATTCGAGCTGGCTTGCCAGCAACGCGGCTTGCCCCTCTTCGTCCTTCCGCCACGTTCGCCCAAGCTCAACGGCCACGTCGAACGGTCTCATCGCACCCACAACGAAGAGTTTTACGAAGTGACGCCCGAATCCTGGAGCGTGCCGGCGCTCAACCGCCAACTCCGAAACTGGGAAGGGATCTACAACACCGTCCGCCCTCACCAGGCATTGGACTACCGCACGCCGCTCGAATTCCTACAGCACTGGCAATCCCAACGAAAGGCGTCCGCGTGTCACTAATCATGTGGACGAGTACAGTCGGTTGACATATGCGTTTGAACAGGAATAATATTCATGATATATAATATAGGTAATTACTGTAGACAGCAATATATGTGAGGAAAGCTTGGCCGAAGGAGGCAGGTCTCTTGCGGTTTCGCTATGCTAGATTAGAGTTTGCCCTTGCGAGGCAATCATGATGAAAAAGCTGCATCATTCGCTCCGCCATTCTCTCGGTAAGCTTCGCTCTGCCTTGGAGCTCCGCGGGGCAGTCTTGACGCGCCAGTGGGACTGGCTGCTCCGAAGGAAGTACAACCGCTGGGCCAGATGGGGCCTGGGACACGAGTTGGAGTCTCAGCATCTGGGAATCATCGAGAAGATGCTGAAGAAAATGGACCTGTCACCCGGCGACCGGATCCTCGACCTGGGTTGCGGCGAGGCGATGGCCTGCCGCCTCATGGCCGACCGCTTGGGCGATAGTGGTCATATCGTGGGCGTCGATATCGCCGACGGAATGTTACAAAATGCTCGAGCCAAGAGCGCTGGATACAAGAACATGACTTTCGTCTGCGGTCCCGCCGAGCACATTCCTTGCCCGGACAATTCATTCAACAAGGCGCTGAGCGTCGAGGCCTTCTACTTCTTCCAACACCAGGATAGAGTTCTGCAAGAGTTGTTTCGGGTGCTTGCTCCAGGGGGCCGATTGTTCGTGGTCCTCTGCCTTCACAAGGACAACCCCGACTCTTTCGGTGAGGTGGATGAAGTGGGCATGCCCGTCCACATCCGAAGCGCGGACGAGTACGGAGACCTGCTGCGGAGTGGGGGATGGACAGACATACATACTGAAATTTTTGTTCCCGAGAACGAACCCGGCATAAAGCTGAATATGCACGAACGGTCGTTGGCGATCACCGCAAGGAAACCCAGCTCGGAACACCACTCTGCCGTGACGGATTCGAAATAAGTCTACTGCGATGTGTTGCCCGTCGGCACAAACCGAGGAATCGAACGCCGCGCTGCAGCACCTTGAGCTCTCTTACCTATTCGCGTTCCATGAGGGTTTTCTCTACCAGGCGGCCATTTGGAGGACGCCGCGTCGGGTAGTGGCCAAGGTCGAGTTTCACGCCGGGGAGCCAGTTCCCCGTGCGGACATGTGCTCGCGGGGAGGCTGGTTGGAGGCGAGAAGCAGACCAGTCAGCGAAACGGCCAAACGAGCCACGAATGCCCCCAACCGCGGCCATGGCGATCGGAGTTTGACACGAGAGGGTGGCAACGGTATGGTCTTGCAGAAAGACAGAGTTGAAATCGGAAATCCTGGCTGAAGCAGGTTGATGGAGCTTTCTCTAAATATCGTCTGGCTGCTCATAGCGTTGGTTAGCTTGGGCTTGTGGTGGTCTGAATGGTCCCACGCGCTATGGAGACGGAAATTCCGCCGGGTGTGCCTCCGCAGTGCGGTGGGCTTGGTCTGCGCGCTGATGCTGTTATTCTTTGCTGTTTCTCTCACCGATGATTTGCAGGCTGTTCCTGCATTAGCCGAGGACCTACGTTCTACGCGCCGGGTAGTGCAAATCTGGAAGGGCTCGCAGAGCGACCCGGACCCCGAGAAACACGTTGCGCCGTTTGATGATGGCGTTCGGCTAGCCCTGTTTTCCCCCACGGGAGTCGTTGTCCGCCAACTCGTTTCCGAGGAAACAATCTCTTCCCAGCCGGGTCACAACCGCCCCCCTCAGGGTCGTGCTCCTCCCGGTTTCGCCTCACTCGCGCTTTAGTCCGTTCCGAGTTCCCGCGACCCTGTTGGTTGGCAGTCGTCCCAGAGAGGCTCAAGGTGGGGAGCACTTTGCTGTCTGACACTTATTTGGTTCGGGGCTGCGTGCGTCGCGGCCGCTGACAATCTCGACTTAGGGTGCGGGGAGTTTTGAAGGGATGCAGGCCAACGGTGGCCATGGGCGATCTGAGCTTGAGAGAAGAGAGCGGCTGGGATACGCTCTCCCATTGAGTGACGTTGGAATCCGTCACTCAGGCTCGGCGGTTTTCGTCATGGCACTGTGCTCATCATCGTCCTGGGAACGGCCGGAGCCTGGCCGAAGCTCCCGCCAAACTGCTGCCAGGCATTTGCTCGGCATGGCAGCACAGCTCGTTCGCACGGTCTTTAGGACAACGATTTCGATTCTCATCTTCGCTTTAAACTTGATATGCGCCAGGCCGACGTAGCGAAAACAAATCGTCCCGCAGACGGAAACGCGAGCGTAAATCTGTACTGCTCGTCCTGCCGCAGCCGGCTGGAAATGCTGGCCACATCCTGCAAGTGTACCGGATGTGCGCGTGAATTCCCCGCCCCCTACGGCATCCCCTGTTTGTCCGAACCCCGCCGATATGATTTCGGCGAGATCAGTCAAGGGGAGATGTGCGACCTCCTGCAGGAGTGCGAGCGGACGCCGTGGCGGGAGGCGTTGGTGGGCACGGTGCAAAAGTCCTCGAAGCTGTCGGCCTTGCTGGAATATGTCGCAAGGCCCTGCCGGGCGGCCTGGTGGCCACTTCTGAATTTGCAGCCACGCTGGCGGGTGCTGGATCTCGGATGTGGATGGGGAGCGATCACCTTCGGCCTGGCTCCCTACGTCGCCTCTGTAGTGGCCTGCGACTTGGACCCGGAACGGCTGCGGTTTCTCAAGGTGAGAGCGGTGCAGGATGGCGTTTCAAACGTTCAATTGCTCTGTGCCGGGGACACATCCCCGCTTCCTTTCGCCGAGCAGGAATTCGACCTAGTCGTACTCAGCGGCGTTCTGGCGTTGACTTCCGTCTTCAAGTCGGGGTCGCCCATCACACTTCAACGAGAGTTTTTGCGTGAAGTCGCGCGTGTCCTTTCCCCGGAGGGGCAGTTGCTGCTCGCCGCTCGGAACCGTTGGAGCTTGCGATACTTGCAGGGTAAACGAGATGATCACCACAAACTTCCTTTTATCACTCTGCTTCCCCGAGCGGCAGCGGATCTCTACGCGAAGAAACGGACCCACAAACCGTACCGTACACACACCTATTCATTCTGGGGTTACAAACGCCTGCTCGGCTCGGCTGGCTTCCCATCGAAGAAGGCCTATATCCCGGTGCCGGATTTTCGGTCCTTCGATGCGATTCTAGATCCGACGAAGAAGGAGACCGTGGAGCGCTATTTTGCTGAACGGGGATCTACTCGATTCGAGGCCGTTCGGCTGAAAGCTAGAGCTTTGCTGGCGCCTTTCCTGGCCACGAGTTTCCTCTGGATCGCCGACCGGGGCGAGCCGCAACCCTCTTTCCTTGAGTCGCTCGCCAAGGAAGTAGCAAGCAAGCTCCACGGTGAGGGCAGCCAACGCACCGAGTGCACAAAATTTCGGGTGACTGCGCGCGAGGTGATTGCCTGTGAGCTAAACACCGCGCCAAATTACCCCAAGCTCATCCTCAAAATACCAACGGGTGCGTCGTCAAACATCCGAACCAGTCAGGACCACGAAACCTTACTCTCGCTGCGCAAGCTGCTTCTTCTCTCTGGAGATTGGCCGGAGATCCCCGAGCCCTTGCTCCGGGGGGAGTTTCGCAACGTTCCCTACTACGTCCAGGGGGCGCTCCCCGGCTTCTCGGGCCTACGATTCCTGCGGCCTGGCATTCAGGCTGCCGCGTGGAAACAGCTCGGGCTGACTTTCATTCTCCGGCTCCACTCAGCCACCCGAACCCCGGCGAGGCTGGATGAGGCGACCTGGAACGAGGCAGTCTTGCCTCTGCTAGAGCCTGGGCTGCGAATCACGGAGCAGCGCGCAGGCGTCAATGCTGCTCGCATCCGAAATGACTTAACGCAAGAGCTAATCGGACTCTCGCTGCCATTTGTATTCAGTCACGGTGACTATTGGCCGGGCAATCTTCTTTTTGATCAAAAAGCTCAGCGTCTTACCGGCGTGATCGATTGGGACTTTGGACGGCCCGGCTCGCTGCCGCTTGTCGATCTGCTGAACATGCTCTTGTCCGGTCATGCTGAATCCAAAAAGGTACGCGCCTCCGATGTGATTCGTCGAATGCTGCAAGAAGGGTTGAATCGAGAGGACGGCCGGTTAGTGGATTGTTACTTAGAAGGAATGGGTTTCGGCTTGAGCTTCCAGCAGATAAGGGCATTTCTGCTGCTCACCTGGCTGTTGCGCATCTCCATGCAGGTGTCCTCAGGGCAGTCGAATTGGTGGTACCCACAGGAGTGGATCTGGGAAAACGTCGACCCTGTTGTAGCACTGTGAAAACATCACCCGAACAGCAGAATGAAACTATCATAGTCCCGGTGAAGTTCAGTTCGGTTTCTTCATAGTAGATGGCGGTCACTTGGCCGACGATATTTTCTTGAGCCTGCACCCGAGCGCCGGCGAAGCTGAAGGGATGGGGTTGCGAAGCGATCTGGAAGCGACGCCCCTCCCATTGCACCACGTTGTCGTGGCTGACGGTTCGTGCTAACTCGCCCTGCTTTTCTGTACCAGCAGAAAGTGGAGATTTCAGCCTGTGGTGGTCGGCCCTGCCGTTTTTTTTCCTGCGTTTGTTGGGCTAGAGTACCTCAACTAACTGTCTCCAACAAAAGTAGCGCGTTGACATGACGTTGATTCGGGCGCGGTAATCTGGTTAGGGCTCCCCACACACCGCCGCACCGCGAGAAACGGTTCGGCGGGCCTGCTAATTCTCAGTTGAATCTGGGGAGATTTCAGGTGCCCGCAAGCTGATCGACTGCGAGATCGGCGCGCTCAGCGTGTTTGCGCTTGACGCGGCTGATGACGGCGCGGAATTTTCCGTTGACTTCCCGCGGAATGGCCTGTATCTTTCGGACGTCCACTGAAATGTCAGGGCCGAGGCGCGTGCGCATGCGCGCCCGGATCTCATCGGGCTCGTGGCCGCTGTAGCTTGGGGTGGGTACAAGGTGCAGCACGAACCGGTCGAGTTCCTCTTGCACCACCTGGCCTTCTGCAACACCGGGCAGGTCAATGAAGAGTCCGTGGAAGCGCACCATCTCGCGACCGTCGGGGCCGACCACAGTATCTTCCTGCCGCCCGACGAGCTCGCCAATCACAGGAAGGGTCTGCCGTCCACAGGCGCAGGGCTCCGTGGCCCAAGAGGCCAGATCGCCGATACGGTAACGAAGGAAGATTTGGTTTTTGTTCGCGAAGCCGGTCACCACGACTTCGCCCACTTCGCCCGGCGCGGCAGGGGTTCCGTCGCTGCGCAAGATCTCCATGTACCCGAAATCGAGATGCACGTGCAGCCGGCCGCGCTCGCATTCGGTGGCGAGCGAACAGTTCTCCACGCTCCCATATTCTTCATAGGCGCGCGTGCGGAAGACGCGTTCCATCACCGCGCGCATTTCCGGCTCCAGGCGCTCGCTGCCGGTAATGATCGTGCGGGGGCTGTGGACTTCGAGTCCCATTTCTCCGATTAGACGCGCGAGAAAGAAATTCGCCGAGGCATAGCCGGTCATCGTGACCGGGCGGAAGTGGTTCAGCGCGTACACGTAGTCGGGAATGTTCACCGGGCTAATGTGGAAGGCCGAAAAATACACCTGGCGCTCCCAGCGGTTATAGCGCCAAAACGGTGGCTGACTGACCGCCCTGGGCACGACCAGCCGGCCACCGATCGTCGAGCGCGACTCGCGATAGCTGACGCCGGCCCAGCGGAAGGACCGCGCCTCGCGCACAGCAATGTTTTCCTGCTGCGTGGGGACATCCCAGAACACGCGGATGGGCGTGCCGGTGGTGCCGCTGGTAGCGAATGACGCCGGCGGGTCCTTCACCGCGCGTTCAGTCAGCAGTAGCGCGGGGTTTGCGCGCACGGCGGCCTTCTCGAGCAGCGGAAGCTGTGGTAGATCGTCCACCGTGAAGTGGTCCACGAGGCTTTCCAAAACGCCGTGGCGGCGAAACGCCTCGCGATAGTGAGGTACTTCGCGATAGGCGCGCCGCACTTGTTCGCGCAGGCGCTGGTCCACGAATTCGCGCAGGCGCTCGGTGGACCACGCTTCGCGTTCGACGTAGGCTCGCCAGCCGGCTTCAAACGCCGGCCCGAGCCGGCGCCGCGCCCAGTACCAACCGAACGCGTTCACACCGATCTGCTGCACCCAAACGGGGCTGATGCTATAGAGATGATCTTTCCAACCGGCCATGGTCAGCTCTCCGCCTTCAATGCGTCTGCCCGGCAGCTCACTCGCGACCTCGCCGGCTCTTCGGGTTCAGCACGCAGCCTGCGCAGGCCAGTCCAAAGACCAAATCGGGAGCCGTCAGCGGGAATGTGCGCGCGAGCTGCCTGCGCAGCATCGAGGTCTTCAAAATAGACCTCGTAGGAGACCTTGCGCTGGATGACTTTCCAGTCTCACCGGCTCGTAGCCCGGGTCAAACAGGCTCGCGCATGCCGGCAACTGCGGCATGCCGATGAGTTTCACATAGTCCCAGGTGGACAGCTTTCTCTTCTTCGCTGCCTTCTTGCGCGCTGCTATTGCTGCTCCTGCCCTGACGCGCTGAAAAGGTGTCTGTAGAACGCCCAGACTAATCCGGCGGACGTTCGGCGCCAGGCTTTTGTGCGAGCACAATATAATGCCATCCCGCCGAACGGATCCCTGCGCAATTGCGAAGGGCCAGCCGCTGCAGCCAGCGATGTAGCCGAATACCGGTTGCATCCGGAAGGATTCGCTTTTCAAAGAGCGTGAAGGGACCAAACCCCACGGTCGTGCTGCGGAGCTTTCGCAGGCCCGCGGCGCTCACCCAATCGTCCACTTCGCTAATGGAATACCGGTGCGCCACTGCTCCGAAACCCGTGTCCGTGCCCGTCCCTGTCCCCACGGGCCGATGAAAGAGTATGTGGCGGAGCTTGCGCAGTGCCCGGCGCGGTAGGGAGAGTGCCTGACTGAGGCTAGGGTCGAGGAGATGATTCAGGCACCAGCGATTGTCCGAGCTGATCAAAACGTATCCTCCCGGCTTCAGCACTCGAGTCATTTCCCGGACCGCGACGCCCGGCCGAGGCAACCAGGGCAGGAGCCCGAGACCACACACCAGGGAGAATCTGGCCTCTTCAAAGTCCAGTTGGTGAGCGTCGCCCTGGTGCGTGGTGACCTGAGCCTCAACTCCACTATTCCTGGCGCGCGCCTGCGTCAGGTTGAGCATGGCCTCGGCGGTGTCCATGGCATCCACGCGAAAACCTCGCCCCGCCAGTGCTACGGTGGTCAGGCCCGCGCCACAACCTTCCTCCAAGACTCGCACGCCAGCGGGAAACCCCAGCGCGTCCACCCACTCGAGCGTGAGCGCCATCCGGTCATGGTACACGACACCGTCCAGATGCGCGTCTTCATAGACTTCCTTCCAGTAGTCTGATTTCGACTGGAAATAATCCTCGACGCGCTTGAGTTCGTCCGCGTTTGGAAGGGGCCAATCTGGCATTTTGTTCCGATCCGGACGTAAGTTCGACCCAGAGACCGCGACTTACACGCAGGGAGAGACTCGCCATCCCCCACCTCGGATGACACGAATCTTTGTCCTTCACCCCTTTCGAAATACTGGCGAAGCCCTGTCGGGTTGTCAAGCTTAAGGCCCGCGACGATGCCTCACTTGCACCCCCTCGGGCAGGTTTTGCATGCGCTGATACTTGCGCGGCCGTTTGCGGATCAGACCTTCGCCCCGCCAGATGCGCTCCAGCGCGCGATGATTGGGCGGCGGGTCGAGCCCGCGAGTGATTCGACGCGCCCCGAAGGTGGGCAACTGCCAGCGTGGGGCCACGACCTGCTGCTCGATCTCCGCGGCGGTCTTGCGCGGCTGGTGCTGTGAGGCTCGCGACTTCTCCAGCAACCCCGACGGTCCCTGCTGCTGGGAGCGGCGGAGCTATGTGCGCGCCGCAGGCTTGATCCCCGCGCGGCAGGCGAAGAGGACCAACCGTAGGCGATGGTTATAGGCGTCATTCATCTCACGCAACAGATCGGAATTACGTCCGTCGACCGGCTCTCCCCCAGCCGGGCGAGCAGCTCCCCCCTCCGTCTCGTACTCAAACACTTCAACTTCGACAGGGGGCAAGATGTGAGTAGGCTCTCCCAGTTGCGGGCGCAACTGGCCGCCACGCGTGAGCTGTGCTAATCTGATGATTCGCTCGGGTCTCCAGTTTCTGCCCGAGCGCCCCCGGTCGGGGCGTGGCTCAGCCTGGTAGAGCACCTGGTTCGGGACCAGGGGGTCGGAGGTTCAAATCCTCTCGCCCCGACCATTCATCTCCTGTTGCTTCAACTTCGTAGCATCTTTACAGCAGACTGGGGCGTTTCTGTCTGATCTGCACTGTGCCCAGAATTGTGGCCACCCTGTCCCTATCAAGAACCCCGTTCACATCGAGAAAGTTGAACTTGTGAGGCCGAGGCAGGTAGGCTCCCGAAGCCATGTTCACAGTTCTGTTCTCCTTAATCCGCACTCTGCGAAGTTGTCTTGGCACACGCGCCGCCCTTCTCAGCGAAATCCTAGCGCTCCGGCATCAGCTCCTGGTCCTGCAGCGTTCCCACGGCAGCCATCGGCTCAAGCTCTCGGGGCCGGATCGAATTCTATGGGTTTGGCTCTCCCGGCTGTGGGCCGACTGGCGTTCAGCACTTCTGATCGTCAAGCCCGAAACTGTAATCGCCTGGCACCGTAAGGGATTCCATCTCTATTGGAGATGGAAGAGCCGGAACCGAGATGGGCGGCCGTCGATCACACCGGAAGTCCGCAACCTAATCCGCAGGATGAGTCTGGCCAACCCTCGCTGGGGCGCTCCGCGCATTCATGGGGAATTGTTGAAGCTCGGAATCGAAGTTTCACAAGCCACAGTTGCAAAGTACATGGTCCGAGATCGAAAGCCGCCCTCGCAGACTTGGCGCACCTTTCTCGAAAATCATGTAAAGAGCCTCGTTGCCGCTGACTTCTTCATGGTTCCGACGCTCTCGTTCAAAGTGCTATTCGTTTTCGTGATGCTGGCTCATGAGCGCCGGCGTCCTGTGCATTTTGCCGTCACCGCCCATCTCACAGCAGAATGGGCTGCCCATCAG
>JBGPZW010000200.1:0-4847 GCA_041493955.1 Terriglobia bacterium | reverse complement strand
CGGGATTATCCACCATACCCACGCGCAGAGCCAGGGCGCGGACGGGAACGGTCAAACTGAGGGAGGCCAGCAAAGCTACGGTGAAAGCGATCAGGACCGGTGGCACGGGACTCTCCGTGGAAGCTTACTTCAGCGCTCTGTCAGCATCTTGTCCAGAATCCTTTTGACTTGCTCGCGGTCCTTCGTCTTGTAATACCAGTCGATGGTGCGGCGCAAGCCTTCTTTGAACGGCACCTGCGGCTCCCAGCCCAGCAGCTTCTTGGCCAGGGAGTTGTCAGCCACGCGGTTGAGCGGGCCGGTGGGCATATTCGGGAGCAGCTTGATCTGAGCCTTGTGGCCGGTGTACTCCATCACCATCTTCACCGCATCGCTGACACGCACCCGTTCCATCGTGCCCAAGTTGACGGGCGTGCCGTCGTCAATGTTTTCCGCCGCCAGGATGGTGCCCGAAACGATGTCATCGATATACGTCCAGTTGCGAATCTGCGTGCCGTCGCCCCAGACCTCAAACGGGTTTTGTCCCACAAAGGCCCGCGCGATCATGGCAATCACCGCATGGTTTTCCACCCCGCGCGGGCCGTACACGGTGAAATAGCGGCAGGACGCTGTCCTCAGCCCGTGTTCCCGCGCGTAAGCCAGCAGGGTGAACTCGGCCATCAGTTTGGCCCAGCCGTACATGTTGTCGGCATCGTTGGGACCTCTGGTCAGGTCCTCGGTCAGATAGATTTCCTTGTTCACGTCGGACTGCAGGAAATTCGGATAGACGCAGCCCGACGACGCGAAAACGACCCGGTTGACCTTGGCCTTCAGCGCCTCGGCAAATACCAAGCCGTCAAGAAGGAAGTTGGAGGCCGGCCCGGCCTGATGAAGATCCACATAGCCACGCCCGCCGTGGTCGGCGGCCAGGTGGAAGACCGTGTCGATACCCTCCATGGCTGCGCGCGTGATGTCCGGCTCGCGCAGATCGGCCTGCAAGAAATCCAGATGCCCGTTGGCCAGATGAGTCCGAATGTTCTCCAGCCGCCCGCTGGTGAGATCGTCCACGACGCGCACCGTGGCGCCGCGTTCGATCAGCCGGTCCACCAGAGTCGAGCCAATAAAGGAAGCTCCGCCGGTGACCAGCACCTTCCGATGAGTCCATATGGTTCCCCCGGGATTCACTGCTTGCCAACCTCCTCCATGGTTTCCGTAAAAATTCTTAACTGCGTCACTCTATCATAGGATCCCGCGACCTCTCTGGCCCGGCGGCCCATGCGTGCAATCTGTTCAGGGTCACGAACCAGTGCGCGGACCACCTCGGCCACACCGGCCGGATCGTCGGGATCGGCGGCAACACCGCAGCCGGTGCGGCGCACAATGCGCACCACGTCGCTCTCCTCGGGCGCCACGGCCAGCACCGGCCGCCCCGCCGCCAGGATCGGGTAGAGCTTGCTCGGTACCACCACACCTTCCAGACCCCGCTTCACCGTCACCACGTGCAGATCCCCGGCCGCCAGCACGCTGGGAATCTCCTGCGGCGGCCGGAAGGGTAGAAATCGCACCGAGGAGCATCCTCGAGCGGAGTCTTCGATCTGCGACCGCACAGCCCCGTCACCCACGAAGATCAGCCCGACCCCGTCGTGTTCCAGCAACCGCGCTGCGCGCGTCAGGGTGTCCCAAGCGCCATAGAAGCCCAGATTGCCCGCGTGCAGCAGTACGAAAGGAAAGCCGCAGCGAACTTCTTGGGCCACGGGATCGGTCACTGGGGGCACGGCATCCGGCAGCGGCACGCCGTCGCGAACAATCACCACGCGCGCCGGGTCCACACCCTTAGCGACGACGCGGTCGCGCATATCTTCTCCAAGGACGATGACCCGCGCGGCGCACCGCAGTGCACGGCGGTGCAGCTCTTCCCAGGCAGCCACCCAGCGGCTCGGGCGGACAATCCCGCCACCCAGGGCCATGTCCGGATACATGTCACGGATGTTGTAAACAAAGGGCCGCCCGGTGAGTTTGGCCACCATCGCCCCCGCAATCCCCGCAAAGGGCGGATCGGTCATGGCCAGGATGACGTCGGCACGGATAGCCAGAGCCCGCGGCACCGCGAGGCAAACATAGCTCAGGTAGTTGCTGACGCGGCCGCGCATGCGGATACGCGGATAGATGGTCGAGCCCACGCGCTCTACCGTGATGTTGCCGCGCACTTCGCGGCGCAGAAAGTAATAGGAATGGCGCTCGGAAGGATCGTACGAAGGGCGCCCACACAGAACCGTGACCTGGTGCCGTTCGGCCAGGGCTTCCACCACCATCGCCGCCATCTTCGCGGTGGCAGAGGTGTCCGGCGGGTAGTATTCATTCAGGAGAAGAATATGCACGCCAGCACCCGGGGAGGACCAGTCGGCAAAGGCAACCCTGTAATCTCGTGCGTCACCTGACTCGGTGCGTTTCGAGCAGCCCGTGGAACAACGAACGTGCGGATCGGCTGTCTTCCCCACGCGGTCGGGTCAACGACGCGAATCCTCGTCTTCGACCGCTACGGCCGGCTTGCGAATGAAGGTGTTGCCCAGCACAAGCGCGTCCATCTTCGTTCGCAGAAAGCACTCGATGGCTTCTTCAGGCCGACAGACGATCGGTTCGTTGTCGTTGAACGAAGTGTTCAACACCACAGGTACGCCGGTCAGGTTACCAAACTCGCGGATCAGACGCCAGTAGCGCGGGTTGGCCGCGCGGCTGACGGTTTGCAAACGCCCGGTGCCGTCCACGTGTGTCGGCGCGGGAATGTCTTTGCGTTTTTCCGGCCGCACTACGTAGGCCAGGGTCATGAACGGCGAAGGGTAGGCCTTCTCAAAATACTCGCCGGTGGCCTCCTCCAAGATAGAAGGGGCAAAGGGACGAAAGATCTCGCGGTGCTTGATCCGGCGGTTGAGGATGTCTTTCATCTCCGCGCGTCGCGGGTCTGCGACGATGCTGCGATTGCCTAGCGCCCGCGGCCCCCATTCCGCGCGTCCCTGGAACCACCCCAGGATTTTGCCGTCGGCAACCTGCTGCGCCGCCGCCCGGGCGACTTCCTCCTGCGGCAGTTCCTCGACCTCAAATCCGGAGCCCAACAGCCGGCTTCGCTCCACCGCGGCGCGAATCTGCTCCTGCGAGTAGCCCGGCCCCCAGTAAGAATGCTCCATGACAAACGACCGCGGGTAACCGAGCAGCTGGTGATAGACGTAATACGCAGCCCCAATGGCCAGACCGGCGTCGCCAGCAGCAGGCTGGACGTACACCCGCTCGAAGGGCGTGCGGTCGAAGATTTTGCCGTTGGCCACGCAGTTGAAGGCCACGCCCCCCGCCAGGCACACGGCCTTCTGCCCCGTCCGCTGATGGAGCGCATTAAGGAGCTCGAAGAGCACCTCTTCGAGCCGTGCCTGCATGGTCGCGGCGAAATTCTTGTGTCGGGGCTCGACCAGCGCCTCGGCTGCGCGGGTCGGCCCGAGCCGCTTCTCCAGATGGTCGGAGAACATCCGTCCGAGCTCGGGTGTTTTGTCTGCCTCGCGCCAGGTCATGTCCGGGCCGGTGCGGTGGTGCAGGAAGTATTCGAGGCCCAGGCGGAAGCCGAGCTTCCCGTTGCTGCGCACGATGCGGCGAAACTCGTCGAGGTAGGCCGGCTCGCCGTAGGCTGCCAGGCCCATCACCTTGTACTCGTCGCCGAATTTCCAGAAGCCCAAGTACTGCGTCATCGCGGTGTAGTACATCCCCAGCGAATGCGGAAACGCGATGGCATCGTGAACGCGCAGGTGCTGGCCTTCGCCGGTCGCCCACATGGTGCTGGCAAAGTCGCCCAGGCCGTCGGCCGAGAGCACCGCGGCCTGCTCAAAGGGCGACACGAAGAAAGTGCTGGCCAGATGCGCCTGATGATGCTCGACGCGATGGAAACGCGCGCGGATGCGTTGTGGGTCCAGCTCAAACGCCTGCGCCAGCGCCTCCCGGATGCCGGTAAATTTCGCCATGACCTTCGCACGTTCCCGGGCAAAGTGGGGCATCCGCATCGCATAGAGAAGCTTGGTGCCGATGCGCGCCCAGGGATTGCGCGGGATGGCGATGTGGTCCACTTCCTCGAGCCGTATGCCCGCCTCTGCCAGGCAATAACGGATGGCTTGCGTCGGAAAGCCGGCCGCATACTTCACGCGGTTGAAGCGTTCCTCCTCCACGGCAGCCACCAGGCGGCCATCGGAAACAATTGCAGCCGAGGCATTGCCGTGGTACGCGTTGATACCCAGGATCTGCATGCAGGGAAGCTCCCCCACTTCAAAAGTATTGCGAGTCAGTCCAAACGACCCGCGGCCGCAGAAGCGTGCCCGAGTGGTGCTGCGACGGCAGGCTGCAGTGTTTGGCTCTCGCCGGCGTCGAGGTTTCGCCGGCACCACTCGCCCAGCACGTACAGGCTCCAGGGACGCGACCAGCTCGTCCGCCCGGCCAAGAAATCATGCCATACCGCTCTTACGGCCTCATTATTCAAAACCGGTTGCAACGCCGGCGTCAAATCCGCCAGGCCTGCTGCCACACGCTGACCCAATGCGCCACGCAGCCAGCGCTCCCAGGGAAAGGTGAAAGTGCGTTTGCGTTGCGCCACCACCTCGCCGGGCAGCAGGTCGCCCAGCGCCTCGACCAGCAGCGCCTTGGGCACGCCTCGGCGCCGCTTGGCCGATTCAGGGAGTTGCGCGACGTACTCCACCAGGCGATGGTCCAGCAGCGGCACCCGCACCTCGAGCGAATGGCTCATGCTCACCGCGTCGGTGTCCCGCAACAGTGTGTTCACCATGTAGGTGCGCATCTCGAGACACGAGACACCAGCGAAGTTGTCGAGGCTCGCTGCTTGG
>JBGPZW010000007.1:0-41115 GCA_041493955.1 Terriglobia bacterium | reverse complement strand
CGGAAACACCAGCCTTCCCGGGCGCATGCGACGCAAGCGAAACCCTCTCCCGGCAACGCCTGGCGCCGAATCGGCGTCGAATCAAGTAAACTGGAAAACGGGGGGAGAGTTCGGACAAATGACGCGCGCTGGAAAACTCGCTGGTTCTCTGCTTCTGCCGCTGCTGGCGGGTCTGTGGCTCGGGGGGAGCGCAGCGCGGGCGCAGGCCCCGGCGGGCCCCCTGCCACCCAAGCCGGGCGTGCCCATCCAGCAAGTCCCGCCAAAGCAAACCAAGGAAAAAGCGGACATCCGCGTGAGGGTGGACTTAGTGAACACGCCGGTGACGGTGCGCGACGCCGCCGGCGAAATGGTGTTGGATCTGGCCCCGCGCGACTTCCGCGTCTTCGATAACGGCGTCGAGCAGCGCATCGAGCATTTCGATCTGGGCGGCGAGCCGCTCTCGGTCGTGATCCTGCTCGAGACCAGCTCGCGTGTTGAGGCGCTGCTGCCCGCCGTGCGCCGCACCGGAATTGTTTTCACCCAAACCGTGCTGGGGCAGACCGGCGAAGCTGCCGTGCTGGGCTTTGACGACACGATCGAGCGGCTGCTGCCCTTCACCCGCGATGCCGACAAGATCGAGAAGACCCTGGCCAGGCTGCGCGAGGGCACTTCTGGCGCGCGGCTCTACGACGCGCTTTCGGATGCCGTCGGGCTGCTGCGCAACGCGCCGCCGGAACGCCGGCGCGTGATTCTCGCCGTTTCAGAGGCCGTGGACACCGGCAGCGAGAACAAACTGGGCCAGGTGCTGCGCGAAGCCCAGCTCGCCAACGTCACCATCTACACCGTGGGGCTTTCAACCACCGCCGCCGAGCTGCGCGCGCCGCCCAAGCAGTCAGGGCCGCCGCAGATCTCGCCGCCGGGCACCTTTCCCCTGCCGCCGCAGCCCGGCACGCCGCAGACCCCGACCACCGAACAGCAGCGCTACGGCAACATCGACCTGATGGCTCTGGCGGTCTGGATCGTGCAGCACGCCGGGAACGCCGTGCACGAGCACGCGCTCGAGGTCGCGAGCACAGCCACCGGCGGAATGCACCTCAACACCTTCCGTGACCGCTCCATCGAGAAGGCCATTGATCAGATCGGCGGCGAGCTCCATGCGCAGTACACCCTCAGCTACCGCCCCAGCGGCACCGAGCCCGTCGGCTACCACGAGATCAAAGTGGAAGTGAAGCGCCCCGGGCTGAACGTGCGCGCGCGTCCGGGTTACTACCTGGGCCCACCGGAAACCTAAGTCAGAGATGGCGCGCCAAAGGGCACCGCGACACGAACGCGCAGAATCCCTCCGGAGGGAGAGCTGCCTCGCCCGCCACGGCGGCCTCGGCATGAAACCATTCGCGTGGACAGTGGGCTGAGGAGTTGCCTACTTCCCCGGCCAGGTGGTTTGTGTCTGTTCGCCGGTGACGCTGACCTCGGCGCCTTCGGAATCGAGGAACTCCGCCAGCAACACGCCGAACTGCATCGTGGGGGGCCTGGTGAACTCGATGCCCTTGGTGCTCATCTCCTTGTAGAAAGCCTGCAGGTCGGGCACCTGGAAGCCGAGCCGGATGGCTCCCGCCGGGTGGTCGGAATCGGCGGCGTGCAGGGCCAGGGTGGTTTCGCCGGTGAGGAACTCGCTCCAGCCGGGCGACTGGAACTTGAGCGGCAGGCCGAGGGTGTCGCGATAGAAGCTCACCGCGCGGTCCATGTTGGCCACGAACTTGATCACGTAGCTCATCTTTTGCGCCATGTCGTCCTCCACGCCCGGATTCGCCGCCAGTTTTCGCAGTCCGAAAGATTGCCTCTGTCATCCCGAGCCCCGAGGAAGTCGGGGCGAGGGATTCCTCTGAGAGACTCCTTACGGAGTTTACCGCGAGCCTTTCGGCGGCGCACAGCACAACTCCCGCCGCGGAACTCAGAATGATAACCCGCCCTCCCGTCCAGCAATCTTCCACCGTAACCTTTCGCCGTGCCGGCAGTTTATGTTATGGAGAACACGTCCCGCGGAGAACCGGTTGAAGGCTGTGAAGAAGGAAGCTGACGAGCGGCTTCTGATCGAGGCGGCGCAGCGAGACACACGCCGTTTCGCTGAGCTATACGAGCACAATTTTGAGCGCGTGTACGCGTTCATCGTGCGGCGCGTCGGCAACCGCGAGGAAGCGCAGGACCTTACCTCAGAGGTATTCCATCAGGCGCTCGCCAATCTCGGGCGCTTCGAGTGGCGCGGAGTTCCTTTTGCGGCGTGGCTTCTTCGGATTGCTGCGAATGCCCTCGCCGATCGTTGGCAGCGAGCCGCTCGGGAGCGCGGGAATCCGACGCGGGATGCTCCGGTGGAGGCCAGCGAGATTGACCTCGAAGAAATCGAACAGCGCGCGCGACTCTTCCGGCTCGTCAAGGGGCTTCCCGCAGACCAGCGCCGCGTCATCGAGATGCGCTTCGCCGAGGAGAAAAGCATCCGCGAAATCGCGCAGGAACTCGGACGCACCGAAGGGGCCGTGAAGCAGCTTCAGTTCCGCGGCCTTCAGAATCTGCGGGCGCGGGTGGGTGAAGCAAATGGCTAAGCAAGGCCTGAGCGTGCAACTCGATGAATTCGTGGAGGCGATCCTCGCCCATCCGGATTCCGCGCTGCCGCACGCTGATTCTACGCTCGCGCCGCTGTTGCACATCGCCGCGGACCTGTGCGATCTTCCCCGCGAGGATTTCCGAGCGCGTCTCAAGACTGATCTGGAAAGGAGAGCAGCAATGGCGACAACGGGAGTCAAACCAATTCGGGAAGGTTTTCACACGCTCACGCCGTATCTCATCGTTCCGGGGGCGGCCCAATTGATCGAATTCGTGAAGCAGGCCTTCGGCGCCACGGAAGTATTCCGCGCGAAACGGCCGGACGGCGCCATCATGCACGGCGAGGTCAGGATTAACGACTCAATGATTGAGCTGGCCGACGCGACCGCTGAGCATCCGCCGATGCCCGCCACGATTCATCTCTACGTGGACGATGTGGACGCTGTGTACGAGCGCGCGGTCCGCGCCGGTGCGGCCTCGATGCAGGGGCCAGTGGACCAACCCTACGGGGACCGCGAAGCGGGCGTGAAGGACCCGCTCGGCAACCACTGGTACATCGCCACGCACAAGGGGGCGCGACCCATCCCGGAGGGCCTTCGCAGCGTGACGCCCTATCTGCATCCTCGCGGGGCCGCCCAAATGATCGAGTTCCTGGAGCACGCCTTCGGTGCGGAGGCGGTCCTCCGAGACACGTCGCCGGACGGCACCATCGTGCATGCCAAGGTCAGAATCGGCGATTCGATCCTAGAGATGGGCGAGGCCCACGGCGAGTATCAGCCCATGCCGTGCGTGCTGCACCTGTACGTGAATGATACGGACGCTCTCTACGCGCGCGCGGTTCGTGCGGGCGCTACCTCGATTCAAGAGCCGGCGGACCAGCCCTACGGGGATCACAGCGCGGGCGTCCAGGACCCGTTTGGCAACCAATGGTTCATCGCCACGCACATCAAGGACGTGCCGTTGTAGGCCCTGCCGAAGCGTGCCCAGGCGTTTCTGACGTAGCGCCGGCATCCTGCTGGCGGTTTTCAGAAACGCCAGCGGGCCGCTGGCGTTACAAAGCCCATACGGCCGGCGGCCTCCCTCGCTTCGCTCGGGATAAGTTCCGGCCGCTGCTGAACAACCCGGCTAGAACTACGTGTAAGCTAACTCTTGGCGGGTTCTTTTTCGCCGTTTTCTTCTTCGAGGATGCCGGCGGCGGCGGCGATGGAGTCGCCCTCATCCAAGCGCAGCAGGCGGACGCCTTGGGTGGAGCGGCCAGCCTCGCGGATTTCGTTGGCGTGGACGCGGATCACCTTGCCGTGCTCGGTGATGATCATCACGTCAGATTCTTCGGTGACCTGGAGCGCGCCCACCACCCTGCCATTGCGGTCGGTGGTCTTGAGGTTGATGACTCCCTTGCCGCCGCGCGAGGTGATGCGATACTCGGCCAGCGGTGTGCGCTTGCCGTAGCCCTTCTCGGAGACGGTGAGCATGAGCGAGGTGAGCGAATCCTTGATGACCTCGTTCTCCAGCTCGTCGAGATTCTCGGTCTCCTTCTTGTGCTCCTTGCGGATGATCTCGAAATCGGGCTGCACCGCATCCATGCTCACCACGTAGTCGCCCTTGGCCAGGTCCATGCCGATCACGCCGCCGGCCTGGCGGCCCATGGCGCGGACTTCGCTCTCGCGGAAGAGGATGGACTGGCCCTCGTGGCTGGCCAGGAACATCATCTGCTTGCCGTCGGTGAGCTTGGCGCCGATCAGCTCGTCGTCGGACTCGAGGTTTATGGCGATGATGCCGGTCGCGCGCGGGTTGCTGAACTCGACCAGCTCGCTCTTCTTCACCGTGCCGTACTTGGTGGCGAGGAAGACGAAGCGTCCGGGCTCTTCGAGGTTGCGCGCGGGGACCACCGCCATCAGCGTCTCGCCCTCCTGGAATTTCACCAGGCTGGTGATGGCCTTGCCGCGCGTGGCCGCGGCGGCCTCGGGAATCTCATACGCCTTGAGCCAGTACACGCGGCCCTTGGAGGTAAACAGCAGGATGTAGCTGTGCGCTGAGGCGATGAACAGGTATTCGACGAAGTCTTCCTCGCGGGTCCGGGCGCCGATGCGGCCCTTGCCGCCGCGCGACTGGTGGCGATAGACGTCCACAGCGGTGCGCTTGATGTAGCCGGCGTGGCTGACGGTGATGGCCATGTCCACATCGGCGATCAGGTCTTCGAGCTTAATCTCCTCGACCGTGTCCACGATCTGCGTGCGCCGGTCGTCGCCGTAGGCCTTTTGCACCTCGCGCAACTCGGCGATGATCACGCTCTTCAGTTTCTTCTCGCTGCCCAGGATTTCCTTCAGCTCGGCGATGCGCGCCTGGATCTGCTTCAGCTCTTCGAGGATCTTCTCGCGCTCCATCTGGGTCAGGCGATGGAGTTGCAGGTCGAGGATGGCCTGGGCCTGGCGGTCGGAGAACTTCCAGGTGGCCATCAAACCGTCTTTGGCTTCCTTGGGCGACTTGCTGCGGCGGATGAGCTTGATGAGTTCGTCGAGGTGTTCGAGCGCCTTCTTGAAACCGAGCAGGATGTGCTCGCGCTCTTCGGCCTTGCGCAGCTCGAATTGCGAGCGACGGCGCACGACCTCGACGCGGTGGTCGATGAACAGGCGCAGAAGCGGCAGCAGGCCCAGCTCGCGCGGCTGCCCGCCCACGATCGCCAGCAGGATCATCCCGAACGACTCCTGCATCTGCGTCTGCTTGTAGAGGTGGTTGAGGATGAGCTTGGACTCCTCGCCGCGCTTGACCTCGATGACGATGCGCATACCGTCACGGTCGGATTCATCGCGGACGTCGGAGATGCCGTCGATCTTCTTGTTCTGCACCAGGTCGGCGATGCGCTCGATCAGCCTGGCCTTGTTCACCTGGTAGGGGATTTCGGTGATGACGATGTTCTCGCGGTCCTTGCCCACCTGCTCGATGGCGGCCTTGGCGCGCATCTGGAAGGTGCCGCGGCCGGTCTTGTAGGCTTGCTCGATGCCGGCGCGGTCGGAGATGTAGCCGCCCGTGGGGAAGTCCGGCCCGGGCACTAGCTTCATTGCGTCCTTGAGCGCGCTCTCTGGCTTTTCAATCAGCAGGACCGCCGCGTCCACCACTTCCTTCAGGTTGTGCGGCGGGATGTTGGTGGCCATGCCTACGGCGATGCCCGAGGCGCCGTTGACCAGCAGGTTGGGAGTGCGCGAGGGCAGGACCACGGGCTCTTCGCGCGTCTGGTCGAAGTTGGGAACGAAATCAACGGTTTCCTTCTCGAGGTCGGCGAGAATTTCCTCGGCGATCTGGGCCAGGCGCGCCTCGGTGTAGCGCATCGCCGCCGGCGGGTCGCCGTCCACCGAGCCGAAGTTGCCCTGGCCGTCGATCAGCGGGTAGCGCATGTTGAAGTCCTGCGCCAGGCGCACCAGCGCGGGATAGATCACTGCTTCGCCGTGTGGGTGATAGTTGCCGGAGGTGTCGCCGCAGATCTTGGCGCATTTGCGAAAACCGCGGTTCGAAGCCAGGCCCAGGTCGTTCATGGCCACAAGAATGCGGCGCTGCACCGGCTTGAGGCCGTCGCGCACGTCGGGGAGCGCGCGAGCCACGATCACGCTCATGGCGTAGTCGAGATACGACTTGCGCATCTCGACTTCGATATCCACCGGCACCAGCAACGACTTTGGGGTCTCGTCCGCCATGCTTCTCCCTCAGCTCTGCCTGCTGTGTACGACTGTGCAGTGGCGGGGCTTCAGCCCGCTGCCCTTGGCGCCCTGAGGGGCGCCGCTACGCTCGCGCGGCTTCTCGCCTCGTCATGCCGACACCGCGTTGACGGGAGAGATATCTCTCCGGAGGCATTCTTCGGCCCGGCCGAGCCGGGCCTCGGAATGACACCCTCTACGCTCCCCGGGCCCCCTGGCGTCCCGCGGCCCATTCCACGACGTAGCTCTTTACCGCTTCAAACGCAGCCGCGTTGTTCGAGAAGCGCTGCGGGCCGAAGTGCTCCTCGAGCCGCCGCAGAAAGGCGTCGCGCTCGGCGTCCGAACCGAATTCCAGCGCCACACCCTGCTCGTTGTTGGGCGCGCTGGTGGGCGTCGCGCGAAACTCCGAGCAGGAAAGCCCCTGCAGCCTCGGCAGAATTTTCCAAGTGAGCTGGTACATCACCCGCCCTGTTCCCGAGTCTCTACTCCAGGGCCGCGTAGCCGGGATCGCCGACCGGAATCACCCGCCGCGGCTGGCCCGACCACAAAATCATCACACGACCGGCCAACGTTTCGTCGGTAATGAGCTCGACAACGGCGTCGGCGATTTCCTCAACCGGGGTCAAGACGTCTGGAACGCCCTGCTCCTTGCGCTGCTGCGGCGTCAGCGTGTCCCAGTAGGCCTTGACCTCCTCGGTCGCGACCCAGTCGGGCACGAGGCAGTTGACGCGGATGTTTTCCCGTTCGCGCAGCCAGCCCAGACCCGTGGTGAGCCGGATAACGCCGGCCTTCGCCGCGTCGTAGGCCGGGGCGGGTGAGTGCTTTCGACCGTGGCCGAGCGATGACGTCGAGCCAATGTTCACGATGGCACCGCCGCCGCGGCGGCGCATGGCTTCGATGCCGTGGAGGGTTCCGTACATGGTCCCGAGCAAGTTGGCCTGAACGGTCTCCAGCCAGTGGCCCAGCGGTTCCGGGTAGTAGGGGCCTGCGTTGTTCACCAAGATGTCCGCGCCACCAAAGGTTTTCTCAGCCGTGGCGATGAGCGCGCGCACGTCTGCCTGGATGCTAACGTCGGCGCGAACAAAAACGACACGGCCCTGCGCCGCCTCGATACGGCGAAGTGTTTCGCGACCGCCGCGCTCGTCGATATCGGAGACGACAACGGAAGCGCCCTCTCGGACCAACCGCTGCGCAATCGCCCGCCCCGAACCGCCGCCACCCGCGCCAGTGATAATGGCGACCTTACCGGAAATCTCCATACGTGCCCCTCGCCGCCCGCCACTAGATGTCGAGGTTGACGACCTCGAGCGCGTTTTCTTCGATGAACTTGCGCCGCTCCTCGACGTTTTCGCCCATGAGCGTCGTGAACATTTTCTCAGCCGCGACCACATCTTCGAGCTTCACCTGCAGCAGCGTGCGGGTCTCGGCGTTCATGGTGGTTTCCCAGAGCTGCGCGGGATTCATTTCGCCCAAGCCCTTGAACCGCGTGATGGTGAACTCTTTTTTCGCGTCTTCGAGCACGTAGGCCAGGACGTCGGTGGCGCGCTCCTTGACCACCTTGTCGCCGTTGCGCGTGACGCTGAACGGCGGCCGGTCCACCTCGGCGATGGCATGGGTGAGCGCGCGCAGGCGCTTGTATTCGGGCGTGGACGCGAGCGCCCAGTTGATCCGGCGCTGGCCGCCGCCCGTTGCGCCGGTCAGCACAATCTCGTAGAGGCTGTGCTCCTCGTCAAAAACGGTTTTCCCCTCGCCCTTCAGTTTCTCTTTCTCCATGGCCTTGAGGAGTTTTTCGAGCGCCTTCTTGTCGGCGAAGTCGGTTTTCTTCTCGAGGTCGCTGTGCGCCAGGAGCTCGGCGAGCACGGGTTGCCCGAGGCGCCGGGTGAGCTTCGCGGCCACCTGCTCGTACTCCTGCACGTTCAGGAGGAACTGCGTCAGGCTGGCGCCCTCGAGCGTCTGGCCGTCCTTGGCTTTGACGACGTGGTCCTCGGTGGCGCGCTTCATCAGTTCGCGGGAGAACTCGCGCTCGTCGCGGATGTAGCGGTCCATCTTCCCGCGCTTGACGCGATAGAGCGGCGGCTGGGCGATATACACGTGGCCGCGCTCGATCAACTCCTTCATGTGGCGGAAGAAAAAAGTGAGCAGGAGCGTGCGGATGTGGCTGCCGTCCACGTCCGCGTCGGTCATCAGGATCAGCTTGTGATAGCGGAGCTTGCTGGCGTCGAAGTCGTCCTTGCCGATGCCGGTGCCGAGCGCGGTGATGATGGCGCGGATCTCCTCGTGGCCGAGCATCTTGTCGTAGCGCGCCTTTTCCACGTTGAGGATCTTGCCTTTGAGCGGGAGGATGGCCTGGTAGCGGCGGTCGCGGCCCATCTTGGCCGAGCCTCCGGCCGATTCGCCCTCGACGATGAACAGTTCGCAGCGCGCCGGGTCGCGCTCCTGGCAGTCGGACAGCTTGCCGGGCAGGCCGCTCGAATCCATGGCCGATTTGCGCCGGGTGAGCTCGCGGGCCTTGCGCGCAGCCTCACGGGCGCGCGCGGCGTCAATGCATTTGCCGATGATGCGGCGAGCCACGGTCGAATGCTTGTCGAAGTAGTCGCCCAGGCGCTCGTTCACCAGTTGCTCGACCTGGCCCTTGATGTCGCTGTTCAGCTTGCCTTTCGTCTGCCCCTCGAACTGCGGCTGCGGCAGCTTGACCGAGACCACCGCGACCAGGCCCTCGCGCACGTCGTCGCCGGTGATGGAGACTTCGTCCTTCTGCTCTTTCAGCATGCCGGTGGACGAGGCAAAATTGTTGATCGAGCGCGTGAGCGCCGAGCGGAAGCCGGAAAGATGCGTGCCGCCATCCACGGTGTTGATGGTGTTGGCGAAGGCGAAGACGTTTTCCGTGTAGCTGTCGTTGTACTGCAGCGCGATCTCCATCTCCACGGTGTCGCGCTTGCCTTCCATGTAGATGGGCGAATCGTGCAGGACCTGTTTGCCCTTGTTGAGATGTTTGATGAATTCGACGATCCCGCCGGTGAAGCGGAACTCGGTGGATTTGTCGCTGCGCTCGTCGGTGAGGGTGATCTTCAGGCCCTTGTTGAGGAAGGCCAGCTCGCGCAGGCGCTGCGCCAGCAGGTCGTAGCTGTAGGTGATCTTATCGAAGATTTTCGGGTCGGGATGAAAGGTCACCTGGGTACCGGTCTTCCGGGTCTTGCCGGTGACCTTCAGCTTGCCCTTGGGCACACCGCAGGCATAGGTCTGCTCCCAGACCTGGCCGTCGCGGCAGATTTCCAGATTGAGCCAGTCCGAGAGCGCGTTGACGACCGAGACGCCTACGCCGTGCAGCCCGCCGGAAACTTTGTAGCTTTCGGTGTCGAACTTGCCGCCGGCGTGCAATACGGTCATCACGACTTCGGCGGCGGGCTTTTTCTCCGTGGCGTGCATGTCCACGGGGATGCCGCGGCCGTTGTCGATCACCGTGACGCTGTTGTCCTCGTGCACGGCCACGTTGATCTCATCGCAGTAGCCCGCCAGGGCCTCGTCCACCGAGTTGTCCACCACTTCCCAGACCAGGTGGTGCAAACCCTGCTCGCCGGTCGAGCCGATGTACATCGCCGGACGCTTGCGGACAGCCTCCAGATCGCCCAGCACCTTGATGGAGGTGGCGTCGTACCGGTGGCCCGCCCCTTTGACGACTACAGGCTCTTTCTCATCCATGCTCTGTGCGTCTCCTGCGGTCTCTGCCTGAGAAAGGGAAGGCTGTCACGGGGAAAGGGCCGACAGTCGCCTTACCCTGTGGCCCCGGCTAGAAAAAACGCCGGGACTCGAAGGGTTTCTGCTCCATCCCGTCCCCCTCCCCGGTGAACCGGGGTGGGACGCGGCGAAGGCTGCTTTCTTCCAGGCCCGCGGGCCCCGCTTGCTCGGACGTGAACAAGCCTGCCGGGGTCGCTCCTAGCCTGGCCGACGTGCCGTTCTGGAGGAAACCTGAACTCCATTCAGACCCGAAAATTCTACCCGAACGGGGCGCGTTTCACAAGGCATTTTGCGTTCGCGGACAGGAATATATCTGTCCTGTTGTCAATGGATTACCGTGGAGTTCTGGGGCGCTCGCCTCGACCAAGCCAGCGGGCGCGACAAGCGCAAATTTGGCTATGTCTATAAGATTATTTTGTATTTAAGAAGTTATCTTTTAGGCGCTGGGCGGTGCTTGCCGGCGGCCCGCCGCCTAGCGCACCGGCCCTAAATCCGCATGGGCATGATGACGTAGCGGTAGCGGTATTGCTCATCGGCGAGCGGGCGCATCTGCCCGGCGGACTGTTCGTCCTTGAGCTCGAGGCTGACCGGGCCTTCGGCCGCGGCGGCCAGAAAATCGAGCAGGTACTGCGCATTGAAGCCGATCGCAAGCGGCTCGCCTTTGTACTCCTTCTCGATGGTCTCCTTGGCCTCGCCATACTCGGGGCTCGAGGCGGAAATCTCTACGCCCTCCTTGGCGACGGCGAACTTTACCGCATGAGAGCGCTGGTCGGCGAGTTGGGAGACGCGGCGCACGGCGTCGTTCAGCTCGTTGCGCTCGAGGACCACGGCCTTGTTGTTCTCGCGCGGCAGCACGGCTTCATAATTGGGGAACTGCCCGGTGAGCATGCGGGAGATGAGCAGGCGCGGGCCGATCTGGAAGAACAGGTGGTTGTCGTCGCGCGCGAATTCGATCTGGCCGTCCTCGCCGGCGTCCGCTGCCAGCCGTTGGACCTCAACCATGGCCTTTTTCGGGACAAGCACGCGCGCTTCATTGGTCAAGCCCTCGAATTTATGGTCGGTCTCGGCGACGGCCAGGCGGTGCCCGTCGGTAGCCACCATGGTGAGGGTTTCGGGCTTCAGGATGAGCAGGCCGCCGTTGAGCGTGTAGCGCGACTCCTCTGTGGAGATGGCAAAAGCAGTGCGGGTGATCAGCGCGGAAAGGATCTTCGCCGGGATCTTCACCAGCGGGTGCGGGAAAGCAGGGATGGCGGGGAAATTGTCCCGCGCCATGCCCACCATCTTGTATTTCTTGCGCTCGCAGAGAATCTCGACCCAATGGTTCTCGAGCAACTTGAAGCGGATTTCTCCCTCGGGCAGGAGCCGCACCAGTTCGAGCAGTTTCTTGGCCGGGATGGTCCCGGCGCCGTCGTTCTTCACCTTGGCTTCGCAAGAGGTGCGAATGCTCAGCTCGAGGTCGGTGGCGGTGATGGTCAGGCGGCCGTCCTTAGCCTCAAAGAGCAGGTTCGACAGGATGGGAATCGTCGTCTTGCGCTCGACGACCCCTTGCGTCAGGGAGAGCTCTTCAAATAGGTCAAACTTCTTTACGCTGAATTCCATTGCGGGGCATCCTCACTTTTTGCCGGGGTTTTCCACTGGGCCGTTCGGCGGTTCCGAATGGCTACTCTACTCCCTTTCTAAATCAGGATAAAGACCGTAGTAGCCGCCGGGCCTGTGGAAACGAGGAAAACCCGGCGAGCCCTGCGGCAGCACAGGAGTTGGCTTGTGCAACCCTTCTTGGTGCGATCGCGGAAAACGCGGAAAACTTCCTGTGCCGCTGCAAACCACGCCGTTTCTCCACCGAAACACACAGCTCGTGCACAGCGACTTGCACAGGTTTCGCACACGAGCGCGGCGGCACAGCACGCCGCTAAACAAAGGAATCAAGCAGCCGGTTGATGGTGCGGTTGAGTTCCTTGTCGCTGCGACGCAGGGCGTCGATCTTGTTGATCGAGTGCAGGACGGTGGTGTGGTGCTTGCCGCCAAACTGGCGCCCGATCTCCGGTAGCGACGCCGCGGTGAGCTGCTTGACCAGATACATGGCGATCTGGCGAGGGAAGGCGATGGCCTTGGAGTTGCTGCGGACCTTGAGGTCCTGGTCGCGTAGGCCAAACTGCTCGCCGACGCGTTTCTGGATCAACTCGATGGTCACCTTTTTCTCCTGCGTGGCGATGATGTTCTTGAGCACCTGCTGCGCGGTGGCCAGCGATATGGCGGCGCCGGTGAGCGAGGCGAAGGCCACCAGGCGGGTGAGCGCGCCTTCCAGCTCGCGCACGTTCGACTTGATCGAGCGCGCAATGAATTCGGCCACTTCGTCGGGGATCTGCACCCGCTCGGTTTCCGCTTTTTTCTGCAGGATGGCGATCTTGGTTTCCAGATCCGGCGGGGCGATATCGGCGATCAAGCCCCACTCGAAGCGCGAGCGTAGCCGCTCCTCGATGGCGGAAATCTCCTTGGGCGGGCAGTCCGAGGAGACAACGATCTGCCGCTGCAGGTCGTAGAGCGCGTTGAAAGTGTGGAAGAACTCCTCCTGGGTGCGCTCCTTGCCGGCGATGAACTGGATGTCGTCCACCAGCAGAACGTCCACGGTGCGGAAGCGGTCGCGGAAGCTGATCATGCGGTCGAAACGCAACGAATTGATCACCTCGTTGGTGAACTTCTCCGCGCTGACGTAAGTGAGCCGCGTGGCCGGGGTACGCTTCTTGATGGCGTGGCCGATGGCCTGCATCAGGTGGGTCTTGCCCATGCCCACTCCGCCATAGAGGAATAGGGGGTTGTAGGCCTTCGAGGGCTGCTCGGCGACAGCCTGCGAGGCGGCGTGGGCAAACTGGTTCGAGGCGCCCACGACAAACGACTCGAAGGTGTAACGCGGGTTGAGTTGATGGTCCACCGACTCGAAGTCGAGCCGTGCCTGCTTGACGGCGGGCCCGGCCGGGGCTCCGCCGTTCGGGGCGGCCTCCGGCTCGACGCACACAAATTCCAGCCGCGTATCGGGCAGGCCCACCTCCACCAGCACGGCCTGCAGCAGCTCGCCATAGGTTTCCGTCAGGCGCTTGCGGAAGAGCCGCGTGGGCACGCGCACCACCAGTTTGCCGTTTACGGCGTCTTCCTGCTTGGTGGGGCGAAACCAGGTGGCAAAGCTGTGGGGGTTGACGCGGCGCTCCATGTGCACCAGGATTTTGTCCCACGTGTTCATGACTCGATGGCCCTCGCGAAACGCCGAAACACCTGCACCGTCAACTATTTCCACAACTGTGGAAATACTGTGGAAATCCAGCCTCGCGGGCGGGACAGCCGCGCTAGCTAAGTTCCGGGATGGAGGCCGTAGTTTGGAACCGCTTGAAGTGTCCCCCTGGTTCCGACCACAGCGCTCCAAGGCGTGCCGACTAACGATCCCCCTCTAAGGGACGCCGGGGATTCTCCACGAATGGACACCGCGGGGCAAGAGAAAACTATGTGGGACCCCGAGGGTTTCACACAGAGCTTGCACAGTTTTTCCACAGCACACAATTGCACAAGAATTGTGCACGATTTCGCGCTCTGTACGCGCGGCTAAACGAGTTTGCGACACTCGGCCGCAGTCCGTCACAGGATGAATAACAGAAACAAGTGGCCATCGATGTGTATTACACAACAAGGGATACAGCGCAGGCCTGGCGTAGCACGGTATCCCGGGTCAACCCAAACACTAGGGGTGGGTTTTGTCCGGGCGGGGGAAATCGTAGATGCCGAGTGGGTCGGAGCCGAGCAGCAGCCGGTCGGACTCGACCAGGATCGAGGTGGCCTCCAGGCGCGCGCCCTCGGGAGTCAACGTGCGGTAGGTGCTGAGGCGATTGCCCTCGCGGTCGAAATGCAGGAGCAAGCCACCGAGCGCGACCCAGATCTCCTGCGTCGCAGGATCCACGCCCACAGCGGTGACGATCGGTTTCAGAGTGGGCGTGCCGCCGCGCTCCTGCTTGGCAATCTCGCGCCGGGCCGCCTGCGCGGTGGGCTGGAATTCTAGCGCGGTCAGGGTGAGCTCAAAGGCGGCGTAGCCGTTGCGGTCGTACTTCCGCACGGTGGGTTCGGGCAGGTAAGAAAACGCATAGTAGATATGGCCGGCCGGATCGGCCGCCAGCCGACCGACGTTCAGAAAGCGATTGAGTTCGCTGCGCTCGGCGATTTCGGTCGGGTCGCCGAACTCGCGAACCACCTTGCCCGGGGCGACGCCATTCCGCGCCGCTTTGCCGGTGTCCGCCGGGCCCTTTCCCGGCCCCGCAAACACGCTGACCAGACGGGTGGATTTCAGGCTGGCTACGGCGATCTCGCCCTCGGAGAGCACGGCCACGGAAGTCGGTGCGGTGATGGGAATGGCAAGCGCCAGCGAGCCGTCCGGGTTGAATACCTTGACGGCGTTCGCGCCGCGGTCAGCGACGTAGAGCCGGCCCGCGGCATCGACGTCGAGGTCGTCGCCATAGACCAGCGCTGCGGCTGGCGAGCCGGCCGGGGCAATCGGGCCCACGCGCTTTCCGGCGGCGTCATACAGCCGGAGCCCGCCCGGCGCAGTCAGGACGCAGTAGCGCCCGGCAGCGTCGCGCTTGAGGGCGCGAAAGCCGGGGCCCACATCGGGGAGAATGCGCCGCCGGGCGAGCAACTCGTGTTGCACCTGCCCGCCCGCAGGCGAAGCGAAGGACAGCCCCACCCAGAAGGCCCCGAGGAGGACGATCCCAGTCCGGCGAAGCATAGGTCAGCGATTATACACAGACGCAAGGATGCTGTCGGGGGTGCCAGGCCAGGCCCCGAGGCGAAGGCGCGAGTAAGGGCACTGCTTGCTGCGCCCCTGCAGAGGGATTCCTCGCTCCCCCGACTTCTCTCGGGACGAGTGCGCTCGGAGGGACACCCCGAGGGGACCCCACCCGGGAGGGACCGAAGGGCCTAGTCGATGCGGAAGCGCAAGCGCTCGATGGAGCGGGCGCGGGCCCGGCCATTCTCGGCCAGCCCGCCGGACTCATCCGCGTCGAGCAGGACGCAGTTCATCTGGACGTCGCCGCTGGCGACCTCGAACCGCGCGGGCAGCGCGTCGAGGAACCGCTGCAGGATTGTGGCCTTATCCATTCCGATCACCGAATCGTGCGGGCCGGTCATGCCGACATCGGTGATGTAGGCGGTGCCCTGGGGCAGCACCTGCTCGTCGGCGGTCGGCACGTGGGTGTGCGTGCCGACCACTGCCGTGACCCGGCCGTCCAGATACCAGCCCATGGCCTCCTTCTCACTGGTGGTTTCAGCGTGCATGTCCACCAACACCACTTTGATCTCCGGCGGGATACGCGCCAGCTCCCGGTCGGCGGTGCGGAATGGGCACTCGAGCGAGGGCATGAAGACGCGGCCCTGAACGTTTAGCACCGCGTAGCCCGCGCCGTTGCGGGCCGTGCCGATGTAAAGCCCGCTGCCCGGCGAGCCATTGGGATAGTTGGCCGGGCGCAGCAGGCGCGGTTCGTGCGGGAAGTAGCCCAGAATCTCCTTGCGATCAAACATGTGGTTGCCGCCGGAGACCACTTCAATGCCGGCGGCCAGCAGTTCCTCGACCAGCCGCGGCGTGATGCCGAACCCTGAGGCCGCGTTTTCTCCGTTAGCGATGACCAGATCAATCTTTTGGTGCGCGACGATATCCGCCAGCCGCTCGGTAACGATCTTCCGCCCGGGCGAGCCCACGATGTCGCCGATGAACAAGATGCGCATGCGGGAGGAACGAGGTTAGAGGCTGGAGGCGCAAGAATGCAAGGCCGATTTCAGCGTCCGACGTCCCGGCAAAAAACAAAAAAGGAGCGGTCCACTTGGCCGTGTGGAGCTAGATCCTGAACCTCTTCAGTATGGTGGGCGCCCTGCGCCTGCTTTAAGGCTTTCCTGCCCCGACCGCGGCTCCCGAGCCCGCGCTGGTGCGGGCTCGGGAATCGGGATCGGGACAGGCCATGCGCAAGGGCAGGCTGACCCGGGCGCCCCTGAGATTCAGTGTTGGTTCAAAAGATCGTCGCGCCAACACCTGCTTCGCAGGCCGCTCCCGTCCCCATTGTAGTCCTGCCGGCGGCCGCGGCAAAGGCCCTGTGCCCTTTCCTGCCACGCGGCTGGAGGCGTTGCTAAGCAGGCAAAATCGCCGGGCTTGACGAAGCAACCATATCTCCCTTAGTCTCGGTCTTATCACGGTAAGCATGTTGCGGATACCAACGCGGTTGTGGGCCCTCGCGGTCTTGGTTGTTCTGCTGGCCGCTCAGGTACATGTGTGGGTGGAGGCCAGCCCCGCGCAGGCCTCCGGGCACACCTGCCAGGTCTGCATCGCCGGAGTCTGGGCCGTTGTTTCCCCGAGCCCAGGCCTTGCCATGAGCGTGCGGGCAATGCCGCTCGACGCGGACCCGCCGCAGGCCAGCGAGAAAAACCAGCGCACCGAAGCCAGCGCCCCCCGCGCCCCGCCCCTGGCGTAAACTACCCCTTCGGTTCGGCACTTTTTCAGAATCCTATCGAGGTGTCTTGCCATGAAGAGACTTGTGGTTCTTGGCTGCATGCTTTTGGTTTTGCCCGGCGTGCTGAGCGCGCAACAGCAGAACCCCGCCGCTACGGCAAAGGAAGAGCGTCTTGCCGCGCTCGAAGAGCGTGTACGCGCACTCGAAGATGAGCTCGGCCTGCTTAGAGAGGCGCTGAAGGCCGCGCGGGCCCCGGGAGGTGCCGGACAGGCCGGCGGCTCGCGGCTGGTCCTCGCTTCCGCAAGGGGCGCGGCAACCCCGGCAGCCGGGCTCGCCCCGGCGGCTCCGCCGACGTCCACCTTGGCTGCGGCCAGCGGCGATCCGCAGAGCGTACAGGTTTTCGGCGGGGCGGGGGGCGGCGCGGCCAAGGTGCTCAATCCGGACATCAGCGTGATCGGCGATTTCCTCGGCGCCGCGGGACGCAACACCGTGCGCCGGGTCCCCGGGCTGGAGCTGCACGAATCCGAGGTGGGCTTACAGGCGATCATTGACCCTTACGCCCGCGGTGACTTCTTCATCTCCTTCGGCGAGACGGGCGTCAACGTGGAAGAGGGCTATCTAACCTTCACCTCGCTGCCGGGCGGATTCGTGGCCAAGGTGGGCAAGATGCGCGCCGCCTTCGGCAAGGTCAACACGATTCACAACCACGCGCTCGATTGGACCGACCGGCCGCTGGTGACCGAAAACCTGATCGGTGGCGAGGACGGCATCAACGACGCCGGGTTTTCGATCACTCGCATCCTGCCCGCGCCCAAGGGACTCTTTCTCGAGGCCACCGGGCAGGTTTATCGCGGCGATTCCGCGGACATATTCACCTCCAGCCAGAGGAAGGACGTCAGCTACGTCGGCCACCTGCGCGGCTACCGCGACCTGAGCGAGTCCACCAACGTGGACTTGGGGTTCTCCTACGCCCGCGGCCACAACGACGTGGGCTCCCACTTCCACACGCAACTCTACGGCATCGATGCCACACTGCGCTGGAAGCCGCTGCGCCGCGCCATCTATCACTCCTTCCTGGCCCGCGCCGAAATCGTGTGGAGCAATCGCGACCAACTTTTCGGCGCGCTGCTGCCCGAAACGCAACGCGCCTTTGGCTTCTTCACCTCCGCCGAGTACCGATTGAACCGGCGCTGGACCGTGGGCGGGCGCTACGACCGCTCCGACCGCGCGCGTCAGGCCAACCTGATCGATACCGGCTTCTCCGCGCTATTGACCTATTGGCCCTCGGAGTTCAGCCAGCTCCGCGGGCAATACCGCTTCACGCGCTATGCCGAGGGGCGCGACGCCAACGAGTTGCGCTTCCAATTCCTGTTTGTGCTGGGGGCGCACGGCGCCCATCCGTTCTAGGAGCCCTTATGACACGCACTTCAAGTCGTTCGCGTATGATCGTGTTCTGCGCGGCCGCGCTGTTGCTCGCCGGGATTATTCCTGCGCCGACCCGGGCCGCCGGCAAGCTCTTCATCGTCACCGCTACCACCGACCTGGCTTCACTGGCGCAGGAGATTGGCGGCGACCGCGTCGAAGTCGAATCAATCGCCCGCGGCTACCAGGATCCGCACTTCGTCGAGGCCAAGCCGAGCTTCCTGCTCAAGCTGAAGCACGCGGACCTGCTCATCGTCGTCGGGCTGCAACTGGAGATCGGCTGGCTGCCACCGCTGATCACCCAGAGCGGCAATCCTCGCATCCAGCCTGCCGCACCGGGCTATCTCGACGCCTCGCAGTTCGCCGAGATCCTGGAGATCCCCACGGTGCAGGTGACCCGGGCAATGGGCGACGTCCACCCGCTGGGCAATCCGCACTACTGGCTTGATCCGGACAACGGCCTGCGCATCGCTCGCGGCATCCAGCAGAAGCTCGCGGACATGCGGCCCGGCGATGCCGTCTACTTCGAGCAACGCTACCAGGCCTTCAGCCAGCGCCTGCAACAGGAGCAGAAAAAGTGGGATGAGGCGGGCAAGGCCTTTCGCGGGCGCAAGGCGGTCACCTACCACCGCTCCTGGCCGAATTTCGCCAAACGGTTCGGCCTGGACGTGGTCGGATACGTCGAGCCGCGGCCCGGCATCCCGCCCAGCCCCGCGCACACCGTCGAGTTGATTCAGATGATGAAGCGCGAGAACGTGAAGGTAATCCTGGTGGAGCCGTATTTTGATTTGAAAACGCCGAACGCTGTGGCGCGGGAGACCGGCGCGCAGGTGGTCGTCCTGATGCCCTCGGTTGGCGGGGAAAAAGATGTTACCGACTATTTCAAACTGTTCGATTACGATATAGCGCTGTTGACCAGGGCATTTCAGGCGGCACGCTAGGCCGGAAGAAGCAGCGAGGTTTTCGGAGGAGGCCGGATGGAGATTTTACCGTTCCTGCTGGCGCCGTTTGTGGCCAGCCTGATTCTCACCGGCATCCACGCCTATCTGGGCGTGCACGTGGTTGAGCGCGGCGTCATCTTCGTGGACCTGGCGCTGGCCCAGATCGCCGCGCTCGGCGCCACCATCGCCATCCTGGTGGGCATCAGCCCCCACGGTGGCGGCGCTTACTGGATCAGCCTGGGCTTCACGTTCCTGGGCGCGGCGATCTTTTCGTTGGCGCGCACGCGGCGCGGCCACATCCCGCAAGAAGCCTTCATCGGCATCGCCTATGCAGTGGCCTCCGCCGCGGCCATCCTGGCCATGAGCAAAGCCACCGGCGAAACCGAACACTTGAAAGACATGCTGGTGGGCAACATCCTGGCCGTCTCTTGGCCGGAGGCGCAGCGCACGGCGCTGCTCTACGGCGGCATTGGCCTGTTTCACTACATCTTCCGGCGAAAATTTCTGCTGATCTCCATGAACCCACGGGGCGCCGAGGCACAAGGAGTCTCCATTCGCCTGTGGGATTTCCTGTTTTACGCTTCGTTCGGGTTTGTGGTCACCTCGTCGGTGGCCATTGCCGGCGTGCTGCTGGTGTTCTGCTACCTGATCGTGCCGTCGGTGGGGGCCATGCTGTTTGCCGACCGCATCGGACCGCGGCTGGCCATCGGCTGGACGATGGGCACGCTGGTTTCCGCGCTGGGAGTCTATTTATCGGTGGTGCTGGACCTGCCCACCGGGGCCACGATTGTCTGCACCTTCGGCTGCGTGCTGGTGCTGATGTTCCTCGTGCACCTGGTGGTTCACCACGGGCGGGATGCGAAGCAGCTCGAGGGCGCACGCGCGGCCGCGGTGGAGCGCGGCGAGATCCTCCAGGACCCCGGCGGAGAAACCGTCAGGCCGCCGCGCTAGGCGGATTGCTTGAGCGCGCGCTCGACCAGTGTCAGGCAGCGCTCGGCGCGCTCGCGCAGCGGCGCTTGCAGTTCGGCCTGTTCCCGCTGCGCCGAGTGCAGCTCATCGGCGATGGCGAGCGCCGCCAGGACCGCCACCTTGAGTGAGTCCACCGTCTGCGTAGCTGCCGCCACCGCGCACATCTTCGCGTCCACGTACGCGGCCAGCTCCGCTACGTAGGCTTCCTCCAGCTCCCCGCCAATTTGATAGGTCTGGTTGTAAATCTCGACTTTGGTCCGTTTGGCCACGCGCCACGCTCCCGGCTGGGTTCGGCCCATTTTGCGGCAGCGCGCCGCGGGAGACAAGGCCGGAAAACCCCAGGCCTGTAATTCTGCCTGTGTCCGAGTGAGGCGGCCTTCTGGGGAGTATCTCAATCGGTTTTCCACTCGCCGTAGAGCTTTGTGATGGTGGCGCCGACGGTGAACCCCCAGGCAAAGATGGGCATATTCTTGAATTTCTCGGGAACCGTGTAGCGCTCGATAGCTTGAGCAGCCGGCACGCCGGCCTTGTACATCCTCTCGGCGTGTTCGGCCAAATCGTCGAAGATGGTGCGGGAAAGAGCAATTCCTTCCTGCCCGCAAAGCTGGCCATGGCCGGGAACGAAGAGGGCGTCCTTGCCGAGGGAAGCAAATTGGGCCAGCGTCTTACGCCAAGCGGAAATGGAGGCGTCGAAGCTGACGGGATACCAGGCGTTGAACAGCAGGTCACCGGTGAACACGATGTTCTGGTCGGGGATGCGCACGATGACGTCAGTTCCCGAATGGCCCGGGTAGGTTTCCAGGAGCGCGGAGAGACCGCCGAGGTCAAGCGTCACGGGAAGTTTTGCCGGGTCAAGCGGATGGTTAGGCAGGGCCAGCACCGTGGCGTTAGTTGAGTCGAAGACGATGCTTGTGGCATTCAGATCAGACTGCGCATGCTGGCGTCCCGTGTCGGTGCGGGCGTCGCGCACCCGCTGCTCAGAGCTAGCCAGAAACGTCGCGCGATCGAGCCCCTGCAGACTCGCATAGCTTTCCACGATGCGGGATGCGGCTTTCGAATGGGCCCACACGGGGATGTTGTGCGCGCCGTAAAAAGCATTCCCCATCGAGTGGTCGAAATGATAGTGCGTATCGAGCGCGGCACGCACAGGCACGGGGCTGACCATCCGCAAAGCGTCCATCTGGAAGGCGGCGCCAGCGGGCGTGTGAAATCCCTCGATCAAAAAGGCAGCGTCGCGGCCGACGAGAAACCCACCATTGCATAGGGTCTGCGGGCCTTTCGAAAAATCGGAGACCGTGGCGTAAACACCGGTGCCAATCTTTCGGGTCGAAGCAAAACCTTTGTCCACCAGGGGCGATGGCGACACGCGGGGGTCTTGTGCCAGAGATTCCGCAAGAGCGGACAAGGGAAGCATCCGGGCGACGGCGTAAGCCGCCCCGAAACACGATGTGGATACGAGAAAGCGCCGGCGAGAGACACCTTCACAATGACTCATTTGCCCTCCGCAAAATTTCTCCGATGCAAGGGGATCCTAACACACCCCGGAAGCCGACGTGAACGCACATCGATTTCCAGATGCAAGCCACTAGGCCGAGAATGCAGCTCGCGGAGAGCTGGGCTTATACCCAGTCTTGAAAACAGCTTCTAGTCTGTAGAAGGTTCCAGAAGGTGGCAGGAGTGAGTCTTTAGGACCAGCCACACCGGTTGCCCCACCTGCAAACCGAGCTGCTTCGCCGCACCCGTCGTCAGTTGCACGTCGAAGCCTGCCCCGCAGTCGACTGTGGCAATCACGGCGATATCTTTCTGGGCCAGCGAGCGCAGCGCGCCGGGCAGGATGTTGCGCGCGCTGAGCGCGCGGGGCGCCTCGGTGGCGAGCAGGATGTCGCCGGCGCGCACGGCGATCCTCACCGGGGAGCCCGGCGCGACGCGAGCCAGCGGCACTTCGAGTTCCACCGCGCTGCCCGCAATCCGGCAGGTCATTGTGCCGAGGTCTTCATGCACTGCCGTCACGGCGGCGTCAAAAATGTTCTCGAATCCGGCGAGCTGCGCGAGCAGTTCGTGACGCGGCGCCTGAAGCACCTGCTGTGGCGTGCCCTGCGCCAGAATTTTTCCGTGCTCGAGTGCGATCACGCGCTCGCCCAGCGCGAACACCTCCTCGCGGCTGTGCGTGACGTAAAGAACCGGGATACCGTGCGCCCGGTTCCAGGCGCGCAGGTCGCCGATGATTCGCGATTTCGTGGCCGGGTCGAGCGCTGCGAGCGGCTCGTCGAGCAATAGCGCGCACGGGTCGGTAACGAGCGACCGCGCCAGCGCCACCCGCTGGCGCTCGCCGCCGGAGATCTCCCCCGGCTTGCGCCCGGCCAGGTGCGCGATGTGGAACGAGTCGAGGATCGCCAGTGCTTGCTCCCGTCGCTCCCCGGCGCCGAGGTGCGACAGGCCGTAGGTGACGTTCTGCGCGGCGCTCAGATGCGGAAAGAGCGCCAGTGTCTGGAAGACGTAGCCCACGCGGCGGCGACGGACCGGCACATCGATCTTCTGCATGGCGTCGAACAGCACGCGCTCGCCCGCGGCGATCCGCCCGGCAGCGGGCCGCATCAGCCCGGCGATGCACTCGAGCAGTGTCGTCTTGCCGGCGCCGGACGGACCAAACAGAATGGTGATGCCCGGCGGGGCAGCCAAGTCCACTTGCAGGGAAAACGTTTCGGCGCCGCGCGAGGAGAATTCCTTCTCCACGCGGACCGAAAGGTTTCCTTCCCGCGCCAGGCTGTTCATCATCGTGGCCATTGGAATTGCACGCCCGGAGTCGCGCTCCGGCGCGTCACCTCGAGGGCCAGGCCGCCCAGGCCCTCCGGTTCACCCCGTACACGATCGAGAGCACCAGGAAAGAAAACAACAGGAGCGCCAGCGCGGTCCGATTGGCCGAAGCGTAGCTGAAGGCCTGCACATCGTCATAGATGGCGATCGAAACCGTGCGCGTCACCCCGGGAATGTTTCCGCCGAC
Organism: Terriglobia bacterium; assembly: GCA_041493955.1. Classification (GTDB taxonomy): domain Bacteria; phylum Acidobacteriota; class Terriglobia; order Acidiferrales; family UBA7541; genus QHYU01. Next base: position 18,308 of record JBGPZW010000007.1, on the reverse strand, counting down.
CATCAGCACAACGCCGAATTCGCCCAGAGTGTGCGCGAAGCTCAGCACGGCTGCGGTGATCACGCCCGGGATCGAGAGCGGCAGCATCACGCGGAAGAACGTCCGGAGCCGCGAGACCCCGAGGATGGACGAGGCGTCGAGAAGCCGCGGGTCCACCTGCCCGAACGCCGCCGCCATCGGCTGAACGGCAAATGGCAGGCTGTAGAGCACCGAGGCTGCGACCAGGCCCTGGAAAGTGAACGCGAGGCCGTGCCTGGACCAGGACTGATACAACCGGCCCAGCGGGCTGTGCGGGCCGACCGCCACCAGGACATAGAAGCCCAGCACCGTGGGCGGCAGAACCAGCGGCAGCGCGACGACCGATTCGACCAGAAATTTCCAGCGCCAGCGCGACCGCGCCAACCAGTGCGCGATCGGCATCCCCAGAACCAGCAGAATCATGCAGACGATCAACGCGAGTTTTGCGCTGAGAGCAATCGCTTCCCAGTTCATGGTTTCTCCCGTGGCGGGGCCGTCTCGCGCACGGGTTGTGCCGTGCCGGCCGCGTCCCGAGGCGGCGTGAAGCCGTAGCGTGTAAGCAGGGCGATTGTTTCCGGCGTGCGCAAATACTCAAGAAACAATCGTGCCGCCGGTTTGTGCTGCGAAGATTTCAGCAAGACGCAGGCCTGCTCGAGGGGCGGATAGTCACCGGGCGGGATCTCGAAGTATCTGCCTTTGTGCTTCATCGCGGGAGCGACGACCAGCGAGAGCGCGAGGATACCGACGTCGGCGTTGCCGGACTCGACGAATTGAGCGGCTTGCGAGATGTTCTCGCCAAATACCAGCTTGCTTTGCACCCCGGCGTAAAGTCGCGCGTGCTCCAGCGCCGCCACTGCCGCGCGGCCATAGGGGGCATGGCGGGGATTGGCGATGGCGATCTTGCCCACCGCGGGATCAAGCAGCACCCCCAGGCCGCGGCCTACGTCCAGGCGCGAGCCGCTCGGCACCCACAGCACCATCCGGCCCAGGGCGTAGGGATAGAGAGTTCCGGGTTCGACCTGGCCGGTGGCCTCGAGCCGCCGCGGGTATTCGCTATCGGCCGAAAAGTACAGGTCAAAGGGCGCACCATTCTCGATCTGTGAAAACAGATTTCCCGATGAGCCAAAGCTCAGCCTGAGCCGGTGCCCCGATTCCTTCTCGAAGCCCGCCGCCAGCTCCGGGAAGACGAAACTCAAGTCCGCCGCAGCAGCAACAAAGATCTCCTCAGCGGACGCGGCAGGGATTGAAAACCAGATAAGGGGCAGAGCCAGTAACATTTTCCTCATGGGAGTCACCCGTCCTCGAATCTCCCTGCAATCGCCTCCCAGCGCCTAGAACCGGAACTGAACCCGGTGCAGAACGGAAAGAAAAGTCTGCGGCAGGAGGGACGCCGGACTGGCGACAGGATTCCTCAGCCGCTCGACGTTGAAATCAATCATGTATCGCACGAACGGCGTGGGATACCAGTTGACCCCCGTCGAGATCTGGTCCGCGCCACTGCGCAGTGTCCGGTCGTCCATCCGCAGCTTCGAGTAGCGGAATTTGAGTTCCCACGCCCCAGCGCCGTGCCCATCTTTGCTCAGGAACGCATGCCGTGGAACCGGCTGGCCATTCTCTGGGCGGTCTTCGCCTGTCAGGAGGTAGGTCGCCGTCACGTAATAGCTCTTGCCGACTACGCCCGGCAGGCTTGTCTTGGAAGGGCCTAGGCCTGTGCGGTCCTGGTTGGTTTGCACATATTCAGCGCGGATCGAAGCCGGGCCTTTAACCCAGACGAGTTCCCCGTTGGCGCGCAGAACACCGCCATTGACGGGCTCGGCCTTGAAAAAAGTGAATGTCCGCGTGGGCATGCTCCCCACGAAGCTTGTGCCGTTCTGAGTCAGGCCGTCGGTGAAGGCCCCGCCAAACCCCAAACCCTTGATCCACGTGTTCGAGCCGTTCCGCCAAGGATAGAAGCGAAGCCGGAAGACGCCTTCCGGAGTACTGGTGTCGTTGAGGTTGAGAAAGCTCTTGCCGTTGAACGCCCCGGCCTGGTACTGGATGGCGCCGCGCAGGAAATCGCCGTGGATTTGGAAACCGGGGCTGTACGCCGGAACCAGGTTATTTACGGGCGCACGCTCCACGAAATCCATGTACACAGCGGACCAGAGCCCTTCCTGGCTGAACGGCTCTTTGAACTGGCCAAATTTGAACTGCAGCGCCTCCAGAAAGTTGACGTTGAACGCAAACTCGCGGACCAGTGTTCTGTTGCGGTCTGCAAAATCGGCCAGGAGTGTGATTTGGTAATTCTTGCCGAGATTGCCCTGAAATCCGAATCGGCCGCGCCGGATCGCCAACGTGTCCGGTGGGATGCCGCTTCCCCTGTAGCTCCGATAGTCAAGCTGCACATAGCCCAAGGGCTCCAACCGGAAGCTGCCATCTGAGCTCTGGAGGAAAAAGTGCTCGCCGTTCCAGCCGGATTGGGTTCCCGTCGCGACTTCCCCCGTGCGGGTCACTGAGGATCGCGCTTGGCTGGCAATCCCGGGAGCCTGGATGGTGGGGGCCGGGGAATGCGGACCCTGGACCGCGTCGATCAATCGTTGCATCGCCCCGCGCATGATGTCGATCTGCTCTTGTTGCGCAGCGACGATTTCGCGCAGCGCCCGGATCTCTTCCTGTGTTGCCTGTCCCGCAACGGGCTTCTTGCTTTTCTTGCTCGGCCGTGCGGCGGACGACAGCGCGCAGAACCCCACTGCGGCCAGCAGACCGATCAGCATAGCTGTTTTACGCCTCGCTGAGCTCATCATGATTTCTCCCCGTCCGGCTCTGGCAGAGCAAGAAAGATTCTCTCGCGCCACCAGATGGCGGCCCCGGCGAAGAACCACCCCGCGCTGCACAGCCCGGCCGGAGGTTCCTGTATGGGTATGAGAAAGAACCTAATACGGCTCGTAGCTACATGTCAATTCGACTAAAATCACATATCAACCGAGTGGAATCCTCCGCTTTTGCCGATCCCAATCCGCCTAACCTGACCCAGGAGGAGGGCTCAGACGCGGAGGATCATCACCTCGGTGGACTTGACCAGGGCGGCGGCCACATCACCTTTCTTCAGCCGCATCTCGCGTACGGCGTCGGCGGTGATGATCGAGATGATGCGCTGGTCGCCGATGGAAAGCGTCACTTGGGCGAGGAACCCGCTGGTCTTGATGTCCACGACGCGGCCCACCAACTGATTGCGGCCGCTGATGCGGCGGAAGCTGCGCCGCCGCTCGGCCACATCCAGGCGCGCGGGAACGAGGTGGAGGAAGCGGTCGATTTCCGATTCCGGGACTCGATGATGGCCGCCGGGCGTCTTCAACGAATAGAGTTTGCCTTTGTAGATCCACTGTTTGAGAGTCGGATAGCTGATGCCGAGGATCTGCGCGGCGTCACGTGGCTTAAGCAAAGGAGCATGCTTCATAGAAACCTCATTGACCGGCACGGTGCTATTTAAGCCGATTCCAACCGTTAATTCAATGGGATAGTCTCTGATCTGCGCGGTGGGGTCAGGTGGGCTGCAAGAGCGCCGCTGAGGCGGGGGGTACGCGAGAGCGCCGGCGCGCGGAAGAGATCAGGTGGCGCGGAGGATGGCGCCGAGCTGTTGCTCGAGGGCAGCGACAATGCGCGCGGTGAAGCCGGTGAGCTGCGCTTCGGTCAGCGTCAGGTCGGCGCTCTGGAACGTGACGCGCACGAGCAGGGAGAATTTTCCTGCGGGGATCTGTCCGCCCCGGAACAGGTCCACGGCCTCAATCGTGGACGCTTCGGCGATGCCCAGGGCGCGGATGGCCTCGACCACCTGGGCAAAGCGCGTGCCGTCAGCGAGGATGAGCGAGAAGTCGCGCTCGACCGCCGGGAAGCGGCTGAGCGGTTCATAGCGTCGTCGGGCGCGCGCCGCTTCGTAGGCGTCATAAAGCGGAGCGAGGTGCAGCTCGGCCAGCAAGACGTCCTGCCGGAGCTTGAGGCGCTCGGCGACTCGGCGTGCGAGTTGTCCGGCGTAGCCCAGATCAGCTCCCATGGCAGTTTCAGCGGGATGAGCCAAACGGAATTTCGCCGCGCGCGCTGGATGCAGCCACCCCGGCCCGCCCGCTTCCCAGCGCAAACCGTCGGCCAGCAGGGCAATCAGGTCGAGATCGCCCTTCAGGTCGGCGAAACTCTGTGCGCGCGCCTCCTCGTGGATACTCTTCTCGCGCGCCAGCCCGCTCAGACCCAGCGTGAGGACGCGGGTTTCCACCGGCTCGGTGCCGTTGAGCCGGTACGTCCGTCCGATCTCAAACAGCCGCAGGTTGCGCTGGCCGCGATTCAGGTTCCATTCGAGCGCCGCGGCCATGGTGACCGCCCCCGTGGTGCGCAGCACGGAGGCGTCCTCGGCCAGAGGATTGGTCATCCGCGCCGGGGTTACGCCGGCGGCGCGAAACAGAGCGTCTTTTTCGGGATCGACGTGCGGAATCGTAACGATCTCGCGGTAGCCCAGGCCGATCAACCGCTCGCGCAGGCGGTCCTCGGCCTCGGCGTAGGGCAGGCGCGCGGCGGGCTGCTTGGCTGCGGGCAGCCGCGCGGGGAACTTGTCGAAGCCGTGGTGCCGCGCCACCTCTTCGACCAGGTCGATCTCGCGCGAAACGTCCTGCCGCCAGGAGGGCAAACGGCACCCCCAGGCGGCCATCAGCGAGCCGGCGCTGCCGCGCGTCGCGTCGTGGCGCTGCGGCGCAAACCCCAGCGCGCTCAGGATGCCTTCAATCTCCTTGTCGGGCACGTCAGCGCCCATCACGCGGAGAAGTTCCTTGCGCGTGAACTCGATCTTTCGTTCGGAGAGCCGCCCGGGGTAAAGGGCCACCACGCCGGTGAGAATCTCCCCGCCGGCAAGCTGCTGGATCAACGCGGCGCAGCGCCGCGAAGCCAGCTCGGCCATCTCCGGGTCCGCGCCGCGCTCAAAACGCATAGAGGCCTCGGTGCGCAAGTTCAGTGCCTTGGAGGTGCGGCGGATGGAGATGGGGTCAAACCAGGCGGATTCAAGCAGGACGTCGCGGCTCTCGAAGCTGATCTCGGATTCGGCCCCGCCCATCACGCCGCCGACCGCCACGGCGCGCGCGGCGTCTGCGATCAAACACATCTCCGGGCTGAGCGCGCGCTCGAAGCCATCGAGCGTTTTCATCTTCTCGCCCGGATGCGCCCTGCGGACCACGATGCGCCGTTCGGTGAGCTGATTGAGGTCGAAGGCATGGAGCGGGTGGCCGAGCTCGAGCAGGACGTAGTTGGTGGCATCAACCACGTTGTTGATCGAGGTCTGCCCGAGTGCCTCGAGCCGCTGCCGCAGCCAGTCGGGCGACGGCGCCACTTTCACCCCCCGGATGACCCGCGCCGTGTAGCGCCCGCACAGCTCGGGGCATTCGATCTCGACCCGCGTGAAGTCCGCCGCCTTTTGCGCGGACTCCTTGAACCTCGCCTCGACCGGCTTCAGCCGCAGCCGGTAAAGCGCCGCCACCTCGCGGGCCACGCCGTAGTGACCCAGGCAGTCGGGGCGATTCGTGGTCAGATCGGCGTCGAGCAGCGGACCAGCCGGCGAATCCTCGAGCGCATCAATGGCAATTCCTGCGAGCGAGAGCCTCGCGCGCACCTCTTCGGCGGGCGCCGCGAGGTCCACGAATTCTTTCATCCAGTTGTAGAGAAGTTTCATCGCCAACTACGCTGCTTCCTTGATGGCCACGCCGGCAATGTGCGGCGAAATGATCGGAGCCGGAGCGCGGAAGTGTTCCAGGTCCACCCGGGCAAAGCCCGCGTCCTGGATGGCCCGCCAGGTTTCGCGGTCTGGATGACAGCCGTCGGCAAACGCTTTCGAGAGCGGCCGCAAGGCGCGCTGCAGGCGCCGCAGCCAGGATCCCCGGGGCGCGGCCACGTGTTCGATGAAAACAAAGCGCCCGCCGGGCTTCAGCACACGCCGGATCTCCTTCAGGACGCCCGCGGGATCCGGCACCGAGCAGAGCACCAGCGTGCTCACCACGGCATCCGCGCCCGAGTCCTCGATGTCAAGTTGCTCGGCGCTGCCCTGGCGCAGGTCCACCTCGAGGCCGTGCCTTTCCGCTTCCTGTTTGAGATAAGCGTGCATGAAGGGATTCGGCTCCATGCCGATCCAGCGGATGCCCGGCACGAAGTAGCCTAGATTGGCCCCAGCGCCAGGTCCGATCTCCACCACCGTGCCCGTCAGCGCGCCGAGCAGCGCGCGCTTCCGCTCGGCCACGGCGCGCTCGTACTTCGCGTTGCCCTTCGACATCATCCAGGCGAAGATGCGCCGGCGTAGGCCGGCGCGATGCGGCCCGACCACGGACTCAGCAGGATTGGCGATGGTCATGATGGTCATCCGGTTTTCCGCTGGCACACGTTACGGGAACTGGCGCAGGAAGCGCACATCGTTCTGGAAGAAAAGCTGGATGTCATTGATACCGTACTTGAGCATGGCAAAGCGGTCCACGCCCAGGCCGAAGGCGAAGCCGCTCAGCCGTTTGGCGTCGTAGTTCACAAAGCCGTACACGGCCGGGTCCACCATGCCCGCGCCGAACAATTCGATCCAGCCGGAAAACTTGCACGTGCGGCAGCCGCTGCCGCCGCAGACGTGACAGGTGGCATCCACTTCCGCCGAGGGCTCGGTGAACGGGAAATAGCTCGGGCGCATGCGCGTTTTCACCGTGGGCCCGAAGAACTCGCGCACGAAGTATTCCACCGTACCTTTGAATTCGCAGAAGGTGATATCGGTGTCCACGGCCAGGCCTTCAACCTGGTGGAACATGAACGAGTGCGTGGAGTCGGGGTTGTCGCGGCGATAGACCTTGCCCGGCACGATGATGCGCACCGGCGGCTTCTGCGCCTCCATGGTGTGCACCTGCATGGGCGAGGTATGCGTGCGCAGCAGGCGCGGCGTCACGCCCGCAGGCAGGTCCAGGTAGAAGGTGTCCATGGTGTCGCGCGCGGGGTGGTGCTCGGGGATGTTGAGCGCCTCGAAGTTGTAGTAGGGCGTCTCGATCTCCGGGCCTTCCACCACGGTGTAGCCGAGCGAGAGGAAAATGCGCTCGATCTCCTCGAAGGTTTGGCTAATCAAGTGGCGCGAGCCGATGGGCCGCTCGAATCCCGGCAGCGACAGGTCCATGCGCTCGCGCGCGGACACGGCCTGCTCGGTGCTTTCTTCGATGGCCGCGCGCCGCGCCTCGACGACCGTCTCCACGTGCGCGCGCAACTCATTGAGCGCCTGTCCGACGGCGCGCTTCAGCTCCGGCGGCGCTGGTTTGAGCCAGTTTTCAGTGATTTGCGTGAGCACGCCGGACTTGCGTCCGAGCCACAGGTCACGAAACGCTTTCCAGGCCGCTGCATCCTGCGCGGCCTCGGCGTCGTTGTCGAACTCCACGCGCAGCGCGGCAAACAGCGGGGCGGCCTGCGCTGCCTGGGCGATACCCAGCTTATCCAGGGTCTGCGTGATGCTGATCGTCTTCGTCGTCATGAACCTGCGCGGTCGGGCCGTAGGGGCGTATGGCTCGACGCCCCTGCGAAACCCGGGAAACGCCAAAGATTACACCAATTTACGCCATTCCGAAGCACCGCCTCTACGCCGATGGGCTGAGGGCGGACTTCGCCGTCTGCGCGAGCTGCGCGAAACCGACGGCGTCCTTCACGGCCATATCCGCCAGCATCTTGCGGTCGATTTCCACCTTGGCGGTCTTCAGCCCGTGGATAAACTGGCTGTAGGAGAGGCCGTGCGCTCGCGCCGCGGCGCCCACGCGCTGGATCCACAACTGGCGGAAATCGCGCTTGCGGTTGCGGCGGTCGCGGTAGCTATAACGCTCGGCGCGGCCCACGGCTTCCTGGGCGGACTGGTAGAGCTTGCTCTTGGTGAGGAAAAACCCCTTGGTGCGCTTGAGGTACTTTTTCCGGCGCGCGCGGCGCTTGGTACCGCGTTTGACTCTGGGCATGGCTTTTTCTCCTGTGGGGAGACAAACGCGGGAAGAGGCCGCTCGGCACCGGCTGAGACCGGGCGGCCGAAGCGAACTCGAACGGGTTTGTCTCCGGTGTGATCTTTTCTTGCGGCCCCGGCCCCCACTTGGGTCGAGGGAGGAGCCCGCCGGCCGGCAGGCACCCGTTGCGCGCTGCCTGGCACAGCATAAACCTCGTAACGCCCGCGGCTCGCTGGCGCTACAAAACACTCCTACGCGTACGGCAACATCTTGCGGACGTTGGCCGCGTCCGCGGCGTGCACCTGAGTGAGTTTCTTCAGGTGGCGCATGCGCTTGGGTGCCTTGGTGCCCATCAAGTGCCGCTTGCCGGAATGACCGCGCAGGATCTTGCCGGTCGCGGTCACCTTGAAGCGCTTGGCAGCGCCGCGGTGCGTCTTGCGTTTTTGCTTTTTAGCCACTGGTTCCCCCGCTCAAGGCCGTCCGCGGGACTCCCTTCTTGGGCGCGAGCAGCGCCATCAGAATGTTGGCTTCCATGCGCGGGCCGAGTTCCACCTGCGCGTGTTCGGCGATTTCCTTGAGCAGCCGCTCCATCTTGGCGCGGCCCACTTCCTGGTGGGCCATCTCGCGCCCGCGGTGGAAGATCATGGCCTTGACCTTATGGCCCTCGCCCAGGAAGCGAATGATCTGGTTCTTGCGCACCTGGAAGTCGTGCTCGGCGGTGGCGGGCCGGAACTTTACTTCCTTGAGCTGCGTGGTCTTGTGCGAGCGCCGCTGCTCGTGCTTCTTCTTGTTTTCCTGATAGAGGTATTTCCCGTAGTCGGTGATCTTGCAGACCGGCGGGTCGGCCGTCGGTGAAATCTCCACCAGATCCATGCCCCGCTCGCGAGCGATCTTGATCGCCTCAAACGGCTGCATTACGCCGAGCTGGCCACCCTCTTCGTCAATGACTCGAATCTCCCGCGCCCGGATGCGCTCGTTCACCCGGATACGGTCGTTCTGCCGGAAGCTTCTTTCGGCGATAAACCCACCTCCACGATTTGCGCAGCTCTCCCCGGCAAACTGCCCCCGGGGGAAAAATTTCACCGTCCCGGATCGGCCGCGAGCCTTCAGTCAGGCCCGGCGCAAGGGACGGGCTCGAAAGTATAGCATGGCTCACCGCTTGCAACACTACCGAACGGCCTAATTCCAGCGCAGAAGGCCACGCCTCCCGCCGTCCAAAATGCGCGGGAAAAAACCCGGGGGAGATCAGGTAGAGGCGCGAGAATCCGCTTCACGGCGCAGCGCTGCGAGGAAATCGGCCAGGGGCTGAGGCCCGAGGTCGCCCTTGCTGCGGTGGCGCACCGAGACGGTGCCGGCCTCGGCTTCCTTGCCGCCGACGACCAGCATGTACGGCACCTTCTGAAGTTGCGCGTCGCGAATCTTGGCCTGGAGCTTTTCGTTGCGGTCATCGAGGTGCGCGCGGAAGCCCCCCGCGACGAGTCTCTGAGTCACCTGCTGAGCGTACGCGGAAGACTTCTCGCTCACCGGCAACACCTCGGCCTGTACCGGAGCGAGCCACACGGGGAACGCTCCGGTGTAGTGCTCGATAAGCACGCCGAAGAAGCGCTCGATCGAGCCCCACAGCGCGCGATGCACCATCAGCGGCTGGTGGCGGCCGCCGTCCTCGCCGACATATTCGAGGCCAAAGCGCAGCGGCAGGTTGAAGTCGAACTGCACGGTGGTGAGCTGCCAGGGCCGGCCGATGGCGTCCACCAGCTTGACGTCAATCTTTGGGCCATAGAAGACCGCCTCGCCCTCCATTCTCTTGTAGGGGATCTTCATGCGCTCGAGCGTATGGATCAGCGCGCCTTCAGCCCGGGTCCAGTCTTCGACCGTTCCTGCATAGTTTTCCGGGTGGGCGGGGTCGCGGGCGGAGAGCTCCACCTCGTAGCGCTCGAACCCGAAGGTGCGCAGCACGGCGAAGGCGAAATCCACGCAGGCCTCGATTTCGCTTTCGATCTGCTCAGGGGTGCAGAAGATGTGCGCGTCGTCCTGGGTGAAGCCGCGGACGCGTAGCAGCCCGTGGAGCACGCCGCTGCGCTCATAGCGATAGACCGTGCCCAGCTCGGCCAGGCGTACGGGCAGCTCGCGGTAGCTGCGCAGGCGGTTTTTGTAGATCAGGATGTGCCCGGGACAATTCATGGGTTTGAGCTGGTATTCGGCCTTTTCCACCTCCATCGGGCCGAACATGTTCTCGCGATAAAAATTGGTGTGGCCGCTGGTCTTCCAGAGGTCGAGGCGCATGATGTGCGGGGTGAATACGAGATCGTAGCCGCGGCGGAGCAGCTCGTCGCGCAGCCAGTCTTCCATCAGCTTGCGCACCAGGCCGCCCTTGGGGTGCCAGAAGATCAGCCCCGGCCCGGCCTCTTCCTGAATACTGAACAGGTCGAGCTCCGGCCCGAGCCGCCGGTGGTCGCGCCGCTTGGCCTCCTCGAGCTTGTGCAGGTAGGCGTCGAGCTCCGCCTGAGTGTAGAAGCAGGCGCCGTAGATGCGCTGCATCTGCGGGTTGCCTTCTTGGCCCTTCCAGTAAGCGCCGGCGACGTTCATCAGCTTGAACGCGCGGATGCGCCCGGTCGAAGGGATGTGCGGCCCGCGGCAGAAGTCGATGAATTTTCCGGTGGCGTAGAACGACACCATCGGCTCGCTGGCCTTCTCCTCCACCAGCTCGCATTTGAAGCCCTGGCCCCACTTGCGGTAGAGCTCGAGCGCCTCGGCCTTGGGCAGCAGCTTGCGCTCGTTGGGAATGTTCTGCGCGGCCAGCTCGCGCATCTTGGCCTCGATGCGCGCGAGATCCTCGGGGGTGAAGGGCTGGCCGCGCAGGAACTCGTAGAAGAAGCCGTATTCGATCGGCGGGCCGATGCCCAGCTTCACGTCGGGAAACAGCTCGAGCACCGCGGCGGCGAGCAGGTGCGCCGCTGAGTGGCGGAAGACTTCGAGCGCCGGCGGATCTTTCGGCGTCAGGATGACCAGCTTGCTGTCCTGCTCGAGCGGGCGGCGCAGGTCCACCAGCTCCTCGCCGTCGGCGCTGCCCAGTGCGGGGCTGACGCGTGCCACCAGCGCCTCCTCGGCCAGGCGCGGCGAAATCTTGCGGGCAATCTCCGCCGCGGTGGTGCCGCGGGGCACCTGCTGAACCGAGCCGTCGGGTAGAGTGATCCTGATGGTCTCCATACCAGCCTTCCTGCTTGTGGTGAGCGAAGCCGCACCACGCGCGAGGAATCCCTTACGCTAGCAGATGGCTCTCGGCAGGGTCAAGGCGCGCCCGACGAGTTGAAGGCGCACCGAATGCCGTGTCAGGGCCGGCCGGTGAGCAACCCGCCCCGGAAGAAGCCGAAGGCCAACACGTATTCAAAGTGCGGGCAGGAGTACATGGCCGGGAGCTGCCAACACCGGAGCAGGCTGCTCACTAGAAGTGCGACCGTCGGCGTGTATGATGGCCCGGCTTTACAGGGAGGCATCCGTGCGGATCTATCGTTTGAGGAGTTTCATGGCGGCGGTGGTGCTGGCGGCTGCCGCAACGGTGCTGGCCAACGCGCAGACGCGCGGCCTTGAGAGCAGCGATGTGTTCAAGCTCCGCACCGTCGTGGACGTCCAGTTTGCCCCCGACGGCAAGCGGCTGGCCTACGCCGTCGAGAGCTACGACCGCCCAGGCCGGCCTTACCAGCAGTTGTGGATCATGAATCTGGCGGAGGGGAAATCGGTTCGCCTCGGCGGCGAGAAAGATTCCTCGGCCGCGCCGGCATGGTCTCCCGACAGCCGGTGGATCGCCTACGAAGGGAGCTCGGGGGACAAGTGGGGCTTGCTCATCGCGCGCCCTGATGGCTCCGGCACGCGCTTCCTGGCGACGGTCACAGGGACCAACAGCCCGCTGCCATCTGCCGGCAAGAGCCTGGCCTGGTCGCCGGACGCGAAACGCATCGCCTTCATTTCCTCCACCCCGGGGCCCGAAACCGAGGAGGCCACCGGCGATCCCATGGTGATCACGCGCTATCTCTACAAGCCCGATTACAGCGAGGGCCAGAGCCATTTCAACGACAACCGGCGGCTGCACATCTTTGTCGTCGAGCTGGAGAGCGGCCAAGTGCGACAGCTCACCTCGGGCACCCATTATGAGCACTCGATTGATTGGTCGCCGAACGGCGAGGAGATCCTCTTCGTCTCCAATCGCGAGCCGAACGAGGACCAGTTCTTCAACTACGACATCTTCACGCTGAAGGTCTCCGACGGCAGCATCCGGCGGCTCACCGCCACCGAAAACGCGGAGTACCGCCCGCGCTGGTCGCCCGATGGGAAAACCATCGTGTATCAGGCGACCAAGCGGGGCCTCACCGATCTCGAAACGACGATGGAGGATACGCACGTCTGGCTGATGAACGCCGACGGGAGCAGCCGCCGCGAGCTGGGCGGGCAGATCGACAACCGCCAGGGCGCGCCGGAATGGGCGCCGGATGGCAGCGCGGTGTACTTCACCGTGCAGGAGCGCGGCAGCGTGCGTCTGGTGCGGCTGCCGGTCGCCGGCGGCCCGGCGGAGACAATCGTTAGCGGCCCCGGTGCCGGCTGGGCCTGGTCGGTGACGAAACCCGCCACAGTGGCCTACGCCTTCGCCGGCCCCAGCGATACGGCGCAGCTTTATCTTAAGAGCGACCATGCGCCCGCCCGCAAGCTGACCGACCTAAATGCCGCGGTGCTCACGGGCAAGCAGATTGCCGAGGTAGAGTCGTTCACCTTCATCAGCAACGACAACAAATACGAGGTGGAAGCGTTTCTAACCAGGCCACTGGGCATGACGGCGGGCTCGAAACATCCGCTGATCGTGAACATCCACGGTGGGCCGCATGGCCAGCAAGGGCCCGCGTTCAATCTTAAGAATCAGGTCTATGCCGCGCGCGGCTGGGCCACCCTGATCGTGAATTTCCGCGGGTCCACCGGCTACGGCCAGGCGTTCACCGACGCGGTCTTTGGCGACCAGAACGGCAACGAGGCCCAGGACGTGCTGTATGGGGTGAGTGCGGCGCTCCGGCGCTACCTCTGGATTGATCGCGAACGCCTAGGAGTCGAGGGCGTCAGCTACGGCGGCCAGCTCACTAACTGGCTCGTGACTCAAACCAGCCTTTTCAAGGCGGCGGTCTCGATTGCGGGCATCTCCAACCTGATCAGCTACAACTACATGACCTACTACAACCAGTATGAGCAGATGGAATTCGGCCTCCTGCCGCACCAGGGAAGCCTGATGGACGTGCTCTGGGAACGCTCCGCGCTGAAGCACGTCGCCAAAGCGAAAACGCCGGTGATGCTCCTGCACGGCGAGAACGACAGTGACGTGCCCATCGCCGAAGCCGAGCAATTTTACATTGCGCTCAAGGATGTCGGCGTCGAAACCGTCATGGTGCGATATCCGCGCGAGGGCCACGGCCTGCGCGAGCCTAAACACGTTGCGGACAGTATTGAGCGCTCGATCCGATGGTACCTGAAGCACTTCCCAACGGAAGCCCCGGCCAAAACGAAGCCGCAGGACTAAGGGCGGCCATCCGGGGGCACCGCGAACCCGGGGAGGAAGTGTCCACGCGTCGGCTATTGGGGACACTGAAAGAACGTGAAGATGTAGAATCGCGCCGTGCGCGTGCCCTGGGAGATCCTCGAACATCCTGCCGACGTGGGCTTTTTAGCCTACGGTGATACCCCGGAGGAGTTGTTCAGCAACGCCGCGCTGGCCATGCTGTCTCTGGCCTGCGACCCGGCCGGAGTCGAGGAGCGTGAGCGGCGGCAGGTGGAAGCCCGCGCCACGGACCCCGAAGCGCTGCTCTTCGCGTGGCTCGCGGAAATTCTCGCCGTGGCCGACGCCGAGCAACTCGTCTTTTGCCGCGTGGAAGTGACCGCTCGCGCGCCGGGCCACATCCGCGGGATTGCCTATGGTGAGAAATTCGACCGCGCGCGCCACCGCGCCGGCACCTACATCAAGGCCGTGACCTATCACCAGCTCCGCGTGGAACAAACGCCGGAGGGCTGGCGCGCGCAGGTTTTTCTCGACGTGTGAAGCCGCCAGCAAGTCACTAACGGCGGTGCGTTAGGGCGCGTTCTCTACTGCGGCACGGGAGTGGAGGTGGAGTCGGCCGGCCCTGCCAGCTTCCAGCGGATGACGTTGGTCTGGTCCACGTAGAAGTAGCGGTCGCCGGTCTGGCCGGGGCTGATCGGGTTGGCGTTGACGGTGAACTGGTCGGGCTTACCGAGGCCGCCATTGTCGATGGCCACGTAAACGAAGCTGTAGCCGTTGCGGATGCTGCTGGCCAGCACTTCGTCGATCAGGTCGGAGTGAGAAGCCGAAGCCTGGCTGCCCTTCGGCGGCGGCCCGAGCGAATTCAGGTTGGCCGCGTAACCCAGCTGATAGGTGGAGTCGTAGGTCACCTGGGCCGTGGTGATGGTCCGTAGGCCGTGCACGGCGGCCGCTTCGTTGGCAGAGATCTTCGCTCGCAATAGGCTGGGGATGGCAATGGCCGCGATGATCAGAATGATGGCGACGACAACTATGACCTCGATCAAGGAAAAGCCTGCACGACGGCGCACTCGCCGGCCGGTACCCCGGGCTATCTGCTGCGAATGTCGTTTCGTCATGGTCTGCTCTGCTCCATAGCTGGAAGGAGCGCCGATCGCATAATCACCAAATTTTAGCATGCGTTTCCGCGGACCCGTCAGGTGGGGGGTTACTGTTAGGTTTCCCGCGGTACCAGGCCGCCGCGTACGTTTGTCGTCTTTTTCCGTCCAGCGGGCTTGCCCGCGAGCCTGCTAGCGGCGTTTCCGCGCCTGCTCCATGGCTTCCCAGAGCGAATCGGGGAGCTCCACCAGGTCGTTGAACTCGCCGGCGCCGCGCAGCCAGAGCCCGCCATCAATCACCACGCACTCGCCGTTGACGTAGCCGGCCTGCTCGCTGAGCAAGTAGGCGGCCAGGTTGGCGAGCTCGTCGTGCCGCCCGAAGCGCTTCATGGGGTGGTAGTTCCGGGCGCGCTCCTCGTAATCCTTTGAAGGCATCAGACGCGACCACGCGCCCTCGGTGGGAAACGGCCCCGGAGCGATGGCGTTCAACCGGATGTTGTAGCGCGCCCACTCCACCGCCAGTGAGCGGGTCATGGCCAGCACGCCTGCTTTGGCGCAAGCCGAAGGCACCACGTAGCCGGAGCCGGCGCCCGACGAGGCGTAGGTGGTGACAATGTTCAGTACCGTGCCAGGCTGTTTCGCCGCGATCCACCGCCGGCCCAGCGCCAGCGTGCAGTGAAACGTGCCGTGGAGCACGATGCCCACCACGGAGGCAAAGGCGTTGGGGGAGAGTGTTTCCGTCCGCGCGATAAAGTTGCCGGCGGCGTTGTTGATCAGCGTGTCCACGCGGCCAAACTGTTTTTCGGCGGCGGCAACGCTGGCTTCGACGGCGGCCGGATCGCGCACGTCGCAGACCGCGTGCCCGCACTGGCCGCCCGCACCGCGGATCTTCTCCGCCGTCTCTGCCAGCGGCTCCTCGCGCCGCGCGACGAGGAACATCTTCGCGCCCAGTTCGGCCAGCCGCAGCGCCATGGCGCGCCCCAGGCCGGTTCCCCCGCCGGTCAGCAGAATGACGCGCCCGGCCAGTAGATCGCTCTGAAACATCGGATGACTCCTTGGCTCAGTTCGCGCTCTGGCCCGCCGCTCGGGGCCAGGCTCAAAGATCCGCGTGCAGGCGCAGGGCCGGCACCAGCACCGGGCCGCGGTCGCGGTTGTAGCCGGGATTGTGAATGTGCTGCAGCACCAGGGAAGCAAAGACGCCGCGATAGATGCGGTACGTATAGTAACCCTCGAGAATGAGCTCGCGCCCGTAGTTCAGCCGGCCGTCGCCCAATAGGAAACCCTGGCCGCCCAGCGCCAGGTAGCGGCGGTGGTCACCGGAGAGGGCATTGGACGCCACCGCCACTCCGGCGCGGTCGAACTTGCGGTGCCACCGCCGGCCGCTCGCTCCGGCGCCGAAGGTGACCGTCTGGTTCACTTCCGTGTAGGCAAATGATTCAAACTTTCCTTCGTTCCAGCCGAACCGGCCGAAGACCCCGAACCAGTCGCTGAAGGGCTGCTCGAAATTCGCGCCAAAGCCATACTTCAGGCGGGTCTGCCGCGGGTGCGCGGTGACGTCGGGCAGTGGCGTGCGCCCGGCCAGGAATGCGTTGATGGCATCACGGTAGCTACCCATGTTCCCGTGGTTGGCATAGCCGAGCAGGCGCAGCGTGCCCTCGCGGCGGGGCAGCAGCGAGCCGCGCAACTCGAACTCAACATTCTCCGAATGCGCCCGACGCAGGTCGGCGTCGAGGTGAATGCCGTTGGCGATCTTGGGCATCAGGGTCTCGGCGAACCGCAGGCCCCAGTGCCGCTCCTGGTATTCGACCAAGGCGCCCCAGGTGTAGCCGCGGGTGTCGGCGGCGTAGTCGTAGCCGGCGTTGTTGTCCACCGCCCAGTTCAGGAATTGCAAATGGCTGTCGCTGCCGATCGAGTTGACGTCGAAGAAATCAGCCATTCCGAACTTGCCGAAACGCACCTCCAGCCTCCGCGCCGGCAGCTCCGTGGCCAGAGAAAGCGGGCCGCGGGTCGCCGCCACGCGCTTGCGGCTGAGCGGGATGATCTGGTGAATCATCAGGCGAGCCATGTAGGGTTTCGCGCCCAGCGTGGGGTTGCGCACCACATCCAGGTTCGTGAAGCCCGCCAGGCCAAACGCCTTGCTGATGGCGTGCCCGGCGGCGCTCTCCAGGTCAAACAGGATGCCGGTGTTCCGCCCCAGCCGGTAGCCTGTGTAGAGCGTCATCACGTAGGAGGTGCCGTGCTCGAATTTGGGCAACAGGCTGTTCGCGCCGGTGTAAGGCGCGTGGAAACTGCGGTGCCACTGGAAGATGACGTTGACTTGCCCGGAGAGCCACAGCCGGCTGCCTTCCTTATCGTAGCCGTGGAAGAAGATCGTAGGGATGTCGTTGGGATCTTCGTCCGGGGAATCGCTTGTCTGCGGAGGCACGCTTTGCGGCACCTGGGGGTGCTCAGCCCGCGGCTGCTGCGCGCTCACGCGCGGGGCTGCGGCGGCGAACGCTCCCAGCAGGACGGCCAGCAGACCAGCCGTCGTAAGCAATCTGAGCCGAGTTTTGTGCGCCACGCCCATCGCTGCTGCAACCCCTCAGAACCGAACCATAATTCACTTCTGACACTGGCCCCGAACCCACAGCCTGCTCAGGAATAGATGGCCCCGCACACCAAGAGAATCTTCTTTCAGAAATTCAGGGAAGAAGATGGTGCCACGACTCCGCGCAGCCGCAAACTATTTTGTTGCGGTGGCAGACGGCGCAGGGCTGGATGGGCGCAGGCCGCGCCACATTTGCAGAATCACGTCGCGCAGGCGCTCGGCAGCTTCGGCGTAGCGCGATTCGGCCTGTGAGAGCGACACATCGGCCGGCAGCGCCCCCGGTGGCGCCAGAACGGCGCCGATGCTCATGGAAATCCGCCCCGGGCCGCCGGGCAGCAGCGCTCGCAGGCGCGGCGCGTAGCCGCGCGGCCAGACGTCGTATACGCCGTCAAGCGCCACAGGCACGATCGGCGCGCGCAGGTGCAGGGAGAGAATCGGCGCGCCCTTCTTGAATTTCTTGGGCGCGCCGTCAATCGAGCGTTCTCCTTCAGGGAACAGCACCAACACCTTGCCGTGGCGCAGCCCGAAGGCTCCCGCCTGCATGGCGCGCAGCAGGTTCACGTCCGGGTCCACCGGGACGAGGTTGATCTTCCGCGCGAACCAGCGCGCCAACGGGTTGACGAAGTATTCGCTCGCGCCCACAAAGAACAGGTTGCGCACCACGCGACGGGGCAGCGCGCTGGCCAGGAAAAAGGCATCGAGATAGCTCTGATGGTTGGGGCAAAGTAGAAAGGGACCCCGCTGCGGCAGGTTTTCGCGGCCGGCGACGCGGAGCCGGAACGCCACGCGCCCGAACAGGTAGAACAATTTCAGGAGCACGAACATCACTGCGCCGAAGACCGGCCGGGGCTCGAGCAGCGCGTTGAGTTCGGGGTCGTCTTCCGGCGTCGCGGCCAGGAGCTTGGCCCAGGCGTCGCCGTTGACCGAGCCCGCGGCGAAGCGTGGCGCAGCGGCGCCTCCGGCGGCAGGGGGCAACACGGCCTCGACCAGCTCTCGCACGGTATAGATGTTGTGCGCGACCTCGTCGGGAACGCGCGTGCCGAACAGAGCCTGCAATTCGGTCAGCAGCTCGATACGCTCCATCGAATCAAGCCCCAGCTCGAGCTCGATGTTGGCGCCGGGGCGAATCG
>JBGPZW010000073.1:0-16610 GCA_041493955.1 Terriglobia bacterium | reverse complement strand
CACCATTGCGGGCGATTCGGTCCGCCGCACCACCGCCGAAGTCACCGTGGACCTGCGCCCCCCGTCGCTCGCGCGCGTCTGGGAACGCCCGGCGGCGAAATGGAAGCACACGATCGAGCCGCAATCGGTCTACCGGTTTGTGAACGGCGTGAACCGCTTCGGCCGATTCATCCGTTTCGACGAAAACGACACGCTGACCGACACCAATGAATTCGAGTACGGCATTACGCAGCGGCTCTACCACCGGGCGGGCGAGAGCCCGGCCGAGGAGCTGATCACCTGGCGCGTGGCGCAGAAATACTACTTCGATCCCACCTTCGGCGGCGCGCTGGTGCGCGGGCAGCGCAACGTCTTCCAGGCGCTGGACTCAGTTACTCCGTTCGCCTTCGCCGACGCTCCGCGCCACTTTTCACCCATCGTCAGCGACATCCGTGTCACCCCAGGCGGCCGGTACGACGCGGAGTTCCGCCTGGACTACGACACGCTGCGCGGCAAACTGACCAGCGCGGGCACACTGGTGAAGGTGCGGCCGTACCGCGAGTTCTTTGTCACCCTGGCTCACTTCGCTCTTCAATCCACGCCAGTGCTGCAACCCAAGTCCAATCAGATTCGCGCCCTGGTGGGCTACGGCGACATGAACCGCCGCGGGTGGAACGCCTCGTTCGGTTTCAGCTACGACATCCGCCAGCAATTCCTGCAAAACCAGTTGATTCAGTTGAGCTACAACGGCTCCTGCTGCGGCATCGCCTTTGAATACCGCCGGCTGGCGCTCGGCACGGTGCGCAGCGAAAACCAGTTCCGAGTGGCGCTGATCATCGCCAATATCGGCACCTTTGGAAACCTGCGCCGCGAAGAAAAAATCTTCTGAGGGCGGTCGGATCGGGCTGGCATTCCGGACGAAGCGGGGAATCCCTGTGGAGAGATTCCTCGCGGCGCTCGGGATGACCGGCTGAAAGATTTTCTCTGCTTGATGCTCTGATGAATCATGATTTCACATTCTGGCCCATCGAGAAACTAGCGCCGCTAGTCGAGAAGAAAAAGGTCTCCCCGGTCGAGCTGGTCGAGACGCTGCTGCGCCGCATCGAGCAGCAGAACCCGCGCCTGAACGCTTTCCTGACGGTCACCGCCGAGCGCGCCCTTGTGGAAGCACGTCGCACGGAGAAAGAAATCTCAGGAGCACGGGGCCGGTATCGCGGGCCCCTCCACGGCATCCCCATTTCGCTCAAGGACAACATTTGGACGCGCGGCGTCCGTACCACCGCGGGGTCGAAGATTCTCCGCGACTTCGTGCCCGCTGAAGAGGCCACCGTCGCCCGGCGCCTGCGTCGGGCCGGCGCGATTCTGCTCGGGAAAACGAATCTGCACGAGTTCGCCTACGGTGTCACGACGAACAATCCCCACTTCGGTCCCACGCGCAATCCCTGGGACCTCGCGCGTATTCCGGGCGGTTCGAGCGGCGGTTCGGCCGCAGCGATTGCCGCGGGTCTGTGCATGGCGTCGGTGGGCAGCGATACGGGAGGCTCGATCCGCATTCCCGCGGCGCTCTGCGGCATCGTGGGGCTCAAACCGACTTTCGGGCGCGTGAGCTGCCACGGCGTCGTGCCGCTGTCGGTAAGCCTCGACCACGTCGGCCCGCTCGCGCGCACCGTGGCCGATGCGGCCATTCTGCTCCGCGTGATTGCTGGACGCGACCCACACGATGCAAATACCACCGCGCAGCCTGTGCCGGACTACGGGCGGGAGCTGCGCAAGCCGCTTCGCCGATTCCGTCTGGGCTGGCCCCGTGACTATTTCTTTGATCGCGTGGATGACGAAATCCGCCGCGCGATTGAGCAAGCGGTGCGGGAGTTCGAGCGACTGGGCGCGACAATGGATGAAGTTTCGCTGCCGCGGGTGGCAGCCTCGGGTGACGCCGGCAACCACATCGCGCTCGCCGAGGCGCGCCACTTCCACGAAAGCCAGGGCTGGTTCCCCGCGCGTGCCGCGGACTACGGCGAAGACGTCCGCAGGCGGCTCGAGGCAGGCGCCGAGGTGCGCGCAACCGATTACTTGGCGGGGCTCGACGCGCGCAGGAGCGTGCGCGAGGATTTTGCCGCTGCCTTTGTGCATGTGGATGCGCTCCTCGTGCCGACCACGCCCATTGCTGCCACACCGATCGACGCCGCCCTTGTAAAGATCGGTGCCGAGGAAGAGCCCGTGCGCAGCGCGCTGCTACGGCTGAACCGGCCGGCAAATTTCGCGGGCGTGCCAGCGATCTCGATTCCCTGCGGGTTTACGCGGGAACGGTTGCCGATTGGACTGCAACTCATCGGCCCGATCTGGGGCGAGGCTAGGTTGCTGCGCATCGCCGGCGCCTACGAACGCGCCACCGAATGGCACACGCAGCATCCTCAGGGGACCTGATCGAAGCAGCGGGAGCGCAGAAAGCAGCGCCCTACAGCGCCGCGCGGAAGGGTGCGGCGGGGCAGGCGCCGCGGAGCCGCATCAAGCGGTGACCCAGCCAGAAACCGACCCCGCCGACCACCAGGCCCCCGAGCACATCGGCGATGTAGTGGTAGCGCCCATAGACCGTAGACACCAGCATGACCACAAAGAACGGCAGGAAAACATAGAAAAGCCAGCGCCGATAGCGCCACGCACCCAGCAACGCGACGAAGGATCCCGAGACGTGCGCCGAGGGAAACGCGGCGCCGTGGACCCGGCCGAACCGCTCGACTAGCCCGATCAACGAGGTGAAGAACCCGCCGGCTAGCTCGACCCGCTGCAACGCGGCCAGCGAATGGTAGGGACTCTCAATGGGAAACAGGATGGAGATCACGTAGCCGATCGAGTAGGCCGCACTCGAACACGTCATGACCGCCCAGAAGGCGCACTGCTCATCTCGCTTGTACAGGATGGCTCCCAGGATCGTCAGGTAGAAGAAATAAGTGATATAGGCCATTTGCATGAATTCGTTGAGCGCGGGGCAGGCAAACTGTTCGAGCCACACCGTGGGGTGCAGGCCTACCAGCCAGTGATCAAATGCAATCAGCCAGCGGTCAAACCACGCAGGGAAGATCAGATGCACCAGATAGTGCAGTTCTTCAAAGCAGAAGAGGAAGAATGCCTGAGGATACCAATTCCGCAGGAAAGTGATTGCCCTCGCAGGCCTCCCGTCCCCGGCAACTCGCGCAGCGGAAATACCTGCCGCCCGGCTGAGCGCGAGGATCAACATGGCAACGCCTGTTTGCACCGCCAGATAGCCCCACGCCCTGGGCAGATGGCTCTGAAAAATGGCGATCAAGGCGCCCGAGACGCCCAGATAGCCCAGCGCCACCCACTCAAATGCTCCGCAGACCGCGCCGGCTTCGCGCAACCACGTCAGGGCGGCTGCCAGGTAGCACCCGATGGCCCGGCTATGACACGCGGGGTAAGGTGCGGGGCCGCGCCACGGCAGAAACATCGTCACTTCGGAGCGCTCCAGCGTGTCCATCTTGTGCGCCGGTTTCACGGGTCACTCTCCGATCCAGAGATCACATCGCTTTGAACAGGATTGGAATTCTTCCTGGCTGGGCCTGGGAGTCTCCGCCTTAGCGCCACCGTGCGCCTGGGGCAACTGTTTTCCCCGCCAGCGCACAATCGGCCAGCCTCGCTGGTGAGCCAGGCGCTCGAGCAGCGCAGAGGGATTAACGGCGGCCGGGTGGCCGACGGATTCGAGCATCGAGCGGTCACCCCAACTGTTGCCGTAGACAAAGCTGCTGCCCAGATCGAGCCTCTGGGCGGAAGCCAGGCGAGCTACTACGTGGGCTTTCCCCGGCCCGCAGACGGGTTCGCCCAGCACTTTGCCGGTCCAGCGGCCCTGGACGATTTCGAGTTCGGTGGCGCACGGCGTCACCTCGACCGGCAGTTGAAGGCAAACCACTTCCGCGAGCAATTGCAAGGTCCCACTCACCAGGAAGACCTTGTGTCCCTGCGCCCTGTGCCATTCCTGGCGCACGAGCGCCTCCGGAAAGAATGCCAAGGGATGGCGGGAGAGTGAGGCCCGGAATGTTTCGATGGTGGCCGCGCGCACACCGGCGAGGTGCGCTTTGTTGCCGTGCGCGGCACCGAACGGGTCGCTCCAAACCCTCCGCGAGAATTCGAGCAGCCATTGCGCTCCATGCGCAGCGGTGAGCTCGCCCCGCCAGCGCATATAGCGCAGGAATCGCCGCTCGAGCGAAGGCGGGCCAAGCAGCGTGCCGTCGAGATCAAAGAATGCCGCGATGATCATGGTCGTGCGACTCCCCTCAGGGGACCGATCCCACCCGGGCTTCGCGAGGCTGCGGAAGGCGGATTCGCGCCGGCGCTCTGGCGGGGCGCGGGGCGGGGTGAGCGAGCGCAACCAGGTAGTGCTGCCCCTCCCAGACCACCGGCAGCGCCCGCACTAGGCAATACGCTACCGTCGCGCCGACCAGGATCTGCGCGCCGAATTGAAGCAGCGCGTCTCCAGAGCCTGATGTGAGACCCAGGGCGGCGGCCCCGCCGCGCGCCCAGGTCAATTCCAGACCGAGCCAGCAGAAGCAAGTGCACTTCAGCACGGCGTAGGCGGCTCGGCTGCTGCGCGAGGCCACCAGCGCGCGGCCCCACCAGGTTTCGAGCATCCCGTTCTTTCCAAAACCGACTCGCCCGGAGCGGGCGGCGAGGCTGCGAATGAAATCGGTCAGCGTCCCGCGCACAAAAAACACCACGGGCACCCAGAGGGAGACCAGGCCAGTGACCGCAAAAAAAGTGAAGAAGAGATTTTCAATTATGCGGTCGCCCAGGATATCGAGTTGCGCCCCGAGCGGCGTGGCGAGGTTCTTCCGCCGTGCTAGGTAGCCGTCCACGGCATCCAGTGCGATGGCTAGGACGATCAACGCGAGCGCGGTGAGGTTCGCCCAGGCGCGGTGGCCGAAAAGCGCCACGGCAGCAAACGCCAGCGCCACGCGCAGCGTTGTAATCTGGTTCGGTGTCATGCTCGCCTCCCGGGCGGTCCCCCTCCTTGCCCAGCCGCGTGAAAGGAAAACCGCACACGCTCGTGGAATGGCACCTGGTATGCCGTTCGCCGGCGCAATGGGGAGTGGCTGCAAGAGGTCACTCTTGAATGACTTGGCAGAGGCGGGGGCCTATGCGACGTTACGTCGACTGCCGTTGCGGCGCATGGTTCTTGTTGCACCTGGCGTGCTTATCCTGCATGGAAAGCTGACGGGGCTCTCCGTCCGACGGGGTAGCGGGACTTATTCTCCCGGCGCTCACCGAAGCTGCGCGAGCGAGTCGAATATGGGAGAATGGACAGCTGACGCAAAGCCTTTGCGGCGTACCAGGCATCCAAGTAGGAGCTGCTCAGAAGGAAGACTTCGTGGAAGTAGGAATCCTCGCTGCGTTCCTGGCCGGGCTGGTGTCGTTTCTGTCGCCGTGCGTGTTGCCCCTGGTCCCCGGCTATATCTCCATGCTGTCGGGAATCGGCGTGGAACAGCTCCGGCAGGGCCAGCAGCCTCGCAGCAGCCTGCTGGGGTCGTCCCTGGCGTTTGTCGCGGGGTTCTCGGTGGTATTCACCGCCTTCGGCGCCTCGGCCAGCGCCGTCGGCCGGTTCCTGGTGCACAACCGGAACGTGCTTGCGCCCCTGGCCGGAGCCGTGATCGTGCTATTCGGCCTGCACCTGGTTGGCTGGCTAAAATACATTTCCATTCGCGTGGGCCTGGCGGTCGGGGCCGCGTTGTTGGCGCTCGGCCTGATTCTCGGCTTCAGCCGCGCGCATGTAGTTTCGGTGGCGTTGATCTTTCTCCTGGGCCCGTTTCTCACGGGCTTGCTGAACCGCGACGTGCATTTTCGCGACCTGGGTAGGAGCCCCGGCATTGCCAGCGGGTTCCTGATGGGCTTCGCGTTCGCATTCGGCTGGACGCCCTGCATCGGGCCGATCCTGGCCGGCGTGCTCGCCATTGCCGCCACCAGCGAGACCATCGCCCGCGGAGTGTTCCTGCTCGCAGTCTATTCGGCCGGACTCGCCATCCCGTTCTTGCTGACCGCGCTGGGCATCAGCCGTTTCCTGCACTTCTATCAGCGCTTCCGGCGGCACCTGCATGCGGTCGAGATCTCCAGCGGCGTGTTGCTGCTGTTCGTGGGCGGTCTGGTGTTCGTCAATCGGCTGACCTGGCTTTCCGGTAAACTGGCATTTCTGAATCGTTTTGCATGGTAGCGGCTTCATATACCTTAGGCAGCAAAGGGAGTCCGGAATCATGAAGAAGGCGCTTCTGATCGGTGTCACGCTCGCAGTGATGTTGGCGCTGATGTTCTGGGCCGACAGCAAAATGCGCATGGGCGCCCGACCCACAGCCAAGGCGGCCACGGCGGCTGCGCCGGACGTGGTCCTCAAGGATCTCCAGGGCAACGAGGTCAACCTGGCGCAGTACAAGGGCAAGGTGGTGCTGGTGAATTTCTGGGCCACCTGGTGCGGGCCGTGCCGGATCGAAATCCCATGGCTGATCGAGTTCCAGCAGCAATACGGTCCGCGCGGGTTCACCGTGCTGGGCGTGGCCATGGACGACGAGGGCAAGACAGCAGTCGAGCCGTTTGTGACCAAAGAGCGCTTCGACGTGAACGGCCAGCCGACGGCGATGAATTATCCCATCCTGTTGGGCTCGGACGAGATCGCCGACAAGTTCGGCGGGCTTATCGGACTCCCCACCAGCATGCTGATCTCCCGCGACGGGAAGAAAGTCAAAACGATCCTCGGCCTGGTGAATCACGACGAGCTGGTAAAGGCCATCGAGGGCCAGCTCTAGCCCCCACGCGATGTTTTCCCACCACACTGGATGCGGAGGGCTGAGTGATGATCGCTGACAGCTTCCTCGAATTTTCGCCGGGGCGGGAAACCTTCCGTTTGGCCACTGCGTATCTAACTTTAGGGTGAGGGAACTTTGAATCGGGGTGTGCCCATTCGCGAGCCGGTCGCCGTGGCGCTGGAGACGCTGCGCGCGCATAAGCTGCGCTCGTTTCTGATGCTGCTGGGCATCATCCTGTCGGTTTCCACGCTAATCGTGGTGGTGGCGCTGATCGAAGGCACGAACCGCTACATCGCCAACCGCGTGGCCAATCTGGGCTCCAACGTTTTCCTGATCGCCCGCTTCCCGCTGATCACCGAGATCGAACAACTAGTGAAAGCCACGCGCCGGAATAAGAACATCACCTGGGAAGACTATGAGGCTCTACGGGATAACCTGAGACTCCCGCGGCGCATGGGCGTCGAGGTGCGTAACCTCGCCAAGGTGCGCGCGGGCACGCAGTCCCTGGATGACATCGATGTCCGCGGAGTCACCGCCAGCATCGGCGAGATGGACGTCGAGGAGCCGGCGGTCGGCCGCTACATCTCGGAGTCCGATAACGAGCACCGCGCCATGGTGACGCTGATTGGGTCGGAGGTTGCCGACAAGCTCTTTCCGGCCCTTGACCCACTGGAGCGCACCATCCAAATCGACGGGCTGCCGTTCCAGATCGTGGGTGTAGCCAAGCCCATCGGCACGGTGTTGGGCCGGTCGCAGGATGCTTTTGCATACATCCCGGTCCAGACATTTCTGAAAATTTACGGCACCAACCGCAGCCTCTCCATCAATGTCCAGGCGCGCGGTCCGGAGTGGATGGCGCGGACACAGGAAGAGGCGCGGGTACTGATGCGCGCGCGCCGCCATCTGCAGCCCAACGAGGAGGACGCCTTCGGCATCCGCGACGCCGCGTCGCTCCTGGACCTGTGGCACCAGATCACCGGCGCGATTGCGGCCAGCGCGGTGGGAGTGGTATCGGTCTTTCTGGTGATCGGGGGCGTGGTCATTATGAACGTCATGCTGGCCAGTGTCACCGAGCGCACCCGTGAGATTGGCATCCGCAAATCGCTCGGCGCCCGACGACGCGACATCCTGCTCCAGTTTCTGATGGAGGCCTCGGTGATGGCCGGGGTGGGTGGCGCCATTGGGGTCACCGTTGCCTACCTGATCTCGGGTCTGGTGGGCGCGACGACTTCGGTGCCGATGACCGTGCCGGTTTCGGCGGTGATCACCGCGTTGGTCGTGTCCACGGCTGTTGGGTTGTTTTTCGGTATCTATCCGGCACAGAAGGCGGCGCGCCTGGACCCGATCGAAGCGATGCGCACGGAACTCTGAGGCACGGAGGAGCAAGCGATGCGGATTCATCTCGGCGAAAACACGAAGATGGCGCTGACCACCCTGCGCGAGCATAAGGTGCAGTCCTCCCTCACCGTACTGGCCGTGGTCATCGGCGTCACCGCGGTGATTTCCGTGGCCTCCATACTCGTCGGACTGGACCGCGACATGCGCGGCTTCCTCAACGATTACGGCACCGAAACACTGTTCGTCTTCAAGTTCAGTCCGGGCATCCACACCGGCCGGCTGACCGCAGAGGAGCGCACACGCAGACCGTTGACCCTCGAGGATGCGCTCGCGATTCAGGAACAGTGTCCCTCGGTGAAGGCGGTGACGGCGGATGTCTTCCCACGCATCTTCAGTTTTCAGCCGCGGCTGGTCGCCGCGCGCTACCGCAACAAGGAAGTCTCCGGTGTTGACTACGCGGGTACGCTTCCGGCAGCCGAACAAGTCTACAGCACGCACATGGACCGCGGCCGGTTCTTCTCCGCCGCAGAGGACCTGCATCGCGCCGATGTCGCCGTGATCGGTTTCGACCTGGCTAATGCGCTTTTCCCGGACGAAGACCCGCTGAACAAGTCTATCCTGGTCGGCGGCGTGAACTATGTAGTGATCGGCATGGCGGCCAAGCGCAAGGGGCAATTCTTCAAGGACGAGTCGGCCGACAAGACAGTCCAGGTTCCCTACCGCACCTATCGCAAACACCACCCAAGCGACGATGAACACTTCATCGGCGTGCTGGCCTATGTCGGCCGGAAAGCGGCCGCCGAGGACGAGGTCCGCGGCGTGCTGCGCCGCCGCCGGAACGTGCCCTACGACAAGCCGGACAACTTCGGCGTCTCCAGCGCCGAGCAGATCGCCAACGAGTTCCGACAGATCACCGGCTCGGTGGCCCTGCTGATTGCGGTGATCAGCTCGATCGGGCTGCTGGTCGGCGGCGTGGGCGTGATGAACATCATGCTCATGTCGGTGACCCAGCGCACCCGGGAGATCGGCGTGCGGAAGGCCATCGGCGCGCGCCGCCGCGACGTCATCTGGCAATTCCTCACCGAAGCCATGACGCTGACCGGCGCGGGCGGCGTGATCGGCGTGCTGCTCGGCGTCAGCATCAGCCTGCTCATTAACACTCTGCTTCCGAAGCTGCCCTCGGCCGTGCCGCTGTGGGCCATCGTGCTGGGCATTGGGATTTCAATGGGTGTCGGCTTATTCTTCGGGATGTATCCTGCCATCAAGGCCGCGCGCCTCGACCCGGTCGAGGCCCTGCGTTACGAGTAGGGGATAGGTTATGGCTGATGGGGGCTAGGCTCTCTTCGTTCTAAGCTTCTGCGTGAGGGCTGTAAGCATGCGGCCCACTTCTTCCGTCAGCTTCAAGGCAGGGGCAAGATCGCTCGTTGACAGGTAGGATAGGCGTGCTGCGATGAGCGGATGCGTTTCCAACTCATGGAGGGAACCGTTGGGGACAGGCAGATGGTGCAGATAATCACCAGATGTCGCCGACCATGCCCCTCCGCGATGTTCGCTGGAACAGAGAAGGCCGCCCGGTGAATCTGGCTCACCAATCCGCAGTTCTCGTTAGGCGGAAGACGCTTCGTAACCAGATACCTGGCGACGCAAAGCTCCCTAGCCCGCTGCCTTACCACCAAGTCGCGATAGCTGTTTACTTCGCTCTTCTCACTCCGGTTCACGCCACCCTCGCCGCCTTTACCCTACCACCTACAAGCCACCACCTGCGACCTGGTTTCATCGGCGCGAACTTGCTTCTCGCCGCGAGAGTGCAGTAACCTGAGATGCCTATGGATGAGCAAGATTTCCGGAACAAATTTGACGCTGCGCTCGAAACGCTGCGCCGGCGTCTGCTCGAACTCGGCGACGAGCACGGCTTTGAAGTCGAGGGTGAGGGCGGGAAACTGGAAGTGCTCTTCGAAGAGGCCAGGTTTGTGATCAGCCCCAACACGCCGGTGCGCCAGATCTGGATATCCGCGCTGGCCACCAGCTTCAAGCTGGGCTGGTCGGATGCAGCCAACGCCTTTGTGCTGGAAAAAACCGGCGAAAACCTCAATCAGTTGATGGGCCGCATCCTCACCCAGCAACTCGGCAGCCCGGTTGCGGTCTAGTGGCCATGCGCGGCGTACCTGCGTATCTTCTTTGTCTTCTGCTGGTGGCCTCACCTGGGAGCTCGCCCGGCATCCGTGCAGCCACCGGGCGCGCCGCTTCAGCGGCGCAGTTGCCCAAGGCCAGCAGCATCGTCGAGCCGCATGCCTACGTGTCGCTCGCCCCGGTGCCCCGGGGCCACAGGTTCGAGGTCGCGGTCGTGGCGAACATCCGGCCCGGTTTCCACATCAACGCCCACGAAGTCCTGCAGGACTATCTGATTCCCACTTCGCTCGAGGCCGAAGTACCGCCCGGATTCCGCGCGCTGGCGACCTCGTATCCCCCCGGCGTGCTGCGCAAGTTCAAATTCTCGTCGGTCAATATGTCCGTTTATGAAGGCAGCGCCACGCTGCGCATGAAGCTGCAGGCGGCGACCGACGCACCACTGGGCATGCTTCAGCTGCCGTTTACACTTCGCTACCAGGCCTGCAACGAAGAGGCGTGCCTGCCGCCGGTAAAGCTATCGGTGACGGCTGATCTTCAGATCGCTGCCGCCGACGCGCCATCCCACCCCACTTTTCCGGAGATCTTCAAGACGAAGCCAGCGCGAAGAACAACCTCAGCTCGCTAGGACTTGCTCCGCATCTGAAGAGGCGCGCGACAGGCGGCCTACCAGGTAAACCTCGCGAAGGATCGCAAAACTGAGACGCTTCGCGCAGCATGACAGCGGCCACGGTGCCTTTGGGGGTGAGGGTTATCGCACGGCGGGGCTAGCCGCGGCCGAGCCGTCGCCACGGCCCAGCGCCGGGAGCGCGCGGCGCAAGCGACCGACCACGCGCTCCTTGCCGAGCACGACCATGGTGTCGAACAGCGGCGGGGCCACGGCTTGACCGACGATGGCCACGCGGGTCGCATTGATGAGCAGGCCCGGCTTCACGCCCTCGGCTGCGGCGAGCGCGCGGAGCGCGCGGTCGCAGGCATCGTGGTTCCAGCCGGGCAGCGCATCCAGGTTATCGGCCAGCCGGCCCAGCAGCGCGGGCAGACGCTCGTCCTTCCAGAACTTCTCGCACGCCGCGGGATCGTAGTCAAAGGTATCGCTGAAGAACGCTCGCGCCCAGGTGGAAAAATCGGGCAGGAGGCGCGTGCGCGGCCGGAGCAGGTCTACGGCGCGCGCAAACCAGTCGCGCTTCGCCCCGCCCCATTCGGTTTGCCACAGCCCGGCGCGGGTGAGCTGGGCCTGTACGTGCGGCAAGAGCTCTTCGATCGGCAGCTTCTGCAGGTATTGGGTGTTGAACCACTCGAGCTTGGCGCGATCGAAGACCGCATTGGTGCGGCTGACGCCGACCAGCGAAAACCGGCGGATCATCTCCTCGCTGCGCAGGAATTCGGTGTCGTTGCCGGGCGACCAGCCCAGCAGACCAAGGAAATTGCGGAAAGCCTCCGGCAAGAAACCCTCGTCCGCATAGGAGCCGACGCTGGTGGCGCCATGGCGCTTCGAGAGCCGCGTGCGGTCGGCGCCCAGGATCAGCGGCACGTGCGCAAAGACCGGCGGCGTCGCGCCCAGCGCGCGATAAAGCAGCACCTGCTTGGGCGTGTTGGAGAGGTGGTCCGCGCCGCGGATCACATGGGTGATGCGCATCTCGATGTCGTCCACTACCGCGGCCAGCTGATAGGTGGGCAGCGGGACATCGGAACCCGTCTTCGGCGAGCGCAGTAGGACAAAATCTTCTATCTCTTCGTTGGCCACCTCGCGCTCGCCGAAGACGGCGTCCTCGAATTGGGTGGTGCCGGGCAGGGGCACGCGGAAGCGGATGGCCGGCTTCTGTGTGCTCGAAGAAGGCTGGCTCTCGCGGCAACGGCAGCGCGTGATGCGCCGCGGTCCGGCGCTCTTTTTGTCCTTTTCTTCCTTCCCTTCCTCCACTTCCCCGGCTTCCTCGGCAGCATCCCCGCCGCCGTATTTCTCCGGCGGGCAATAGCAGAGATACGCTGCGCCGCTGGCCACCAGTGCTTCCGCCGCGGTGCGATAGCTGGGCAGTCGCTGGGACTGAAAGCAGGGACCTTCATCCCAATCGAGGCCGAGCCAGCGCAGCCCGTCCAGGATTCCCTCGACCAGCTCCGGGCGATTGCGTTCGACGTCGGTGTCTTCCACGCGCAGGATGAACGTGCCGCGCTCATGCCGCGCGAACAGCCAGTTGAACAGGGCCGTGCGCGCACCACCCACGTGCAGGTAGCCAGTAGGCGACGGCGCGAAGCGCACGCGCGGCGTGCCCGCGACAGGTTCAGAAGACTTGGGAGGCTCTGTCATTCACTTGGACGGCTCTCCGTCAAGAATGCAAAGAACTTTTATCTTAGCCGAAGCGCCCGGTAAAGGCGAGCCGGCGAGTATTCCGCCCGCATCGGAGAATAGCGGCGCGCCCGGGCGCGGCCGGAGGCGATGTGCTCTCTGTGGTACCCCCGTACCCTTGACCCTGCCCGGATGCGCAGCTATATTCGCAAACGCTTCGCGATATTCATTCGAAGTGGTGTTTTTGCTCCAAAATAGACGCCCCCGGCACTGCGGGAGAGTGGCCAGTTTCCCAGCCATGAGCGCTAACTTCCCTTCCTCCTCGTCCAACGCCTGCACGAGCTGCTCCGGTGCTTCCCACCTTCCCCGGGCGGAATGGTGCGACTAACGTGGTGTCGCACGATACCGTGATCGATCTGGTGCTGCTGGCGACAGCGGCGCTGACCGCCGCCTTCTTCGCCTACATCTACACACTGAAACGGCAACTCTACCTGCTTCTGTGGACGGCAGGCTGGAGCCTGGTGGCGTTGTACTGGCTGAGCCCGGTGCTGGCAGCTTGGGTCACTCTGGCGCCCTGGCAGGACGCTTTGAACCAGTGGGTCCTGGCCCTGGGGGCGCTGCTGTTTTTCTGTAGCGCGCAGGTCTACGCGCAGTCGAGCCCCTGGGTGCGGCGCCTGGCGGCCGCGGCGGCGTTATTTGTCGTTTGGGTAGTAAGCTATCAGCTGGGTTGGGTGAGTGTTCCGCTCTATCTCGGTGTGGCCATCGTATTTTTCGGCACCGCCTGGCTCTTGTGGCAGGAGAGCCGCAAACAGGAAACCTTCGCAGAGATCCTGCTTGCCGTGGCCTTTCTGGTCTGGGGCGCGACGTTGCTCGCGGCGGGCTTCTGGAGCCACCGCGGCTCCAATCCCCCACTGGAGATCCGCATGCTAGCGCTCGTCCCCCGGCTGATGGCCGCCGTGGCGATGGTGATGGCGCTCTATGAAGAAGAAAAGCGGCGCGTCGAGCGCAACATGCTGGCGCTCTCCAATCTGAACCTAGCGACCTCAAGCTTTGTCGGGGGTGAAATCCAGAAGATGCTGTCTCAGGCGCTCGACCGCGTCCTGAGCGTTGTGCGCATCCCCGCCGGTGCACTGTTCCTGCATCACGGGGACCCAGAGGGTCCCACCTCGGTCGTTGCCGCCGGGCTCAGCGACACCTTCTGCGCCGGCTCGCAGGAAGAGGGCCTCGATGACCATCTGGTGAGCCTGGTGGCACGACTCGGGGGCCTAGTGGTGTTCCGCGACCTAGGGCGCGACGCCGCCTGGGTGGCGCTCGAACGCGAGGAGGCCTTCCGCAAATTCCGGCAACTGGCCTTAAACCAGAACCTGCGCACCGTCGTCGGCATCAGCCTGCAGGCCAAGGCGCAGGCCTTCGGCGTGCTGCTGCTGGGCACGCCCGACAACCGGCGGTTCACTCCCGCCGAGTTGCGCCTGTTGCTGGCGCTGGGCCACCAGATCGGCATGGCGGTGGAGAACAGTTACCTGATCCAGCAGACTTCGCGGCGCTCCGAGGAACTCCACATCCTCAACGAGATTGGCCGCGCGCTTAGCTCCACGCTGGAGCGCGACGCCCTGTTTGAAAAAATCTTCGCCGAAATGCGACGGTTGTTCGACGTATCGAATTTCTATATCGCCTTCCACGAGCCCGCCCGCAACGAAATCCGCTTCGAACTCGAAGTGACCGATGACCAGCGCCTGCCCAAGCGCGTCCGCCCCGCTGGCAACCACCTGACCGAGCATCTGATCCGTACGCGCCAACCGTTGCTGATCCGGGAGAATTTTACCGAGGAAGCGCGCAAGCTGGATCTGCAGCCGCTGCAGCAGACCGGCTGCTTCTGCGGCGTGCCCTTGGTCCTGAACGACCGCGCCATCGGCGTCATGGCGGTGCACAGCGTGCAAGAGCGCCTCTTCGACGAAGGCCACCTGGAGCTGATGCGCGTGCTGGCCAGCGAAGCCTGCATCGCCATTGAAAACGCCCGGCTCTTCCGCCGGGAGCAGAACAAGTCGCGGCACCTCACCCTGCTCAACAACATCTCCCGTGACGCCATCACCACACTGAACCCCGACGAAATGCTGGCCAAGATCGCCGAGCAGCTCGAGGGCGGCCTGAGCTACGACCACATCGGCATCGGCCTGTTGGACTACTCCACAAAGGAAGTGGAGATCCAGGCCGAGGCGGGCCGGCGCCGCGGCGCCCTGAGACAACGAATCGCGCTGGGCGAGGGCATCGTGGGCCGAGTGGCGCGCTCCGGGAAGATGGCCGTAGCCCGCGACGTCGGTGCCGCCGATGCCCCGGGGCGCCCGCTTCTGGACGATTCCGCTTCCGCCATCGCGCTGCCCATGGTGTACGCGGATCAGTTGCTCGGCGTGCTCTACATCGAGACCTCGGAGCTGTGCGATTTTTCCGACGAGGAACTCCTCCTGATGAGCACGTTGGCCGACCTGATCTCCGGCGCCCTGCACAACGCCCTGACTTTCCAGAAGGCGCAGGAGCAGGCCATCACGGACGGCCTGACCGGCGTCAAAACGCACCGCTTCTTCATGGAGGCGCTCTCGGCCGAATGGAAGCGCTCGACGCGCGCGGGCCGATCGTTCTGCCTGGTACTGATGGACCTAGACCGCTTCAAGTTCGTCAACGACTTCTATGGCCACCTGGAAGGCGACCTCGTGCTGCAGCGTGTGGCCCACATCCTGGAGCAGAACTGCCGCCGCTCGGACGTGGTCTCGCGCTACGGCGGCGATGAGTTCGTCATCCTGATGCCGGAAACCAACATCGAGCAGGGCCGCCAACTCGCCTCCAAACTCCGTGCCTGGATCGCCTCGGACCCGCTGCTGCGCGAGAAGAACATCACGGGAAGTTTCGGCATCGCCAGCTTCCCGGTGCACGGTTCCACCCCCCAAGAGCTGATTCAGGTGGCGGACGCCTCGATGTATCTCTCCAAGCATCAGGGTGGTAACACCGTTTCTACTGCCGACCACTTCGATCCCGGCGAAGCCAAAAAATGGAAGCGGGACGTCCTGGAAGCCTACCTCGGCGTGACGCTCAAGCGCCTGTTCACCACCGGCCCGGACACCTTTGAGGAAATCTATCGTCGCCTGGAGCAGTTCACTGAGTCACTGATCTCCGTGCAGCCCGACGGCGCGGGCCCGGACGGAAGCACATCCACCGCGCGAGCTGTGGGCCTCGCTTCCAGCAACGGCGGCGACGGGGCTGTTTCCGGCGACGGGATCGCTACGTTGCCGCCCGGAGTCCTCGATACGGTCACCTCGCTGGCTCTAGCCATCGACGCTAAGGACCCCTACACACAGGGCCACTCGCAAAAGGTTTCCTCCTACTCCGTGCTGGTGGCTGAGGCCCTGAGGCTCAGTGACGCGGAGATCGAGGAAATCCGCCTCGCTGGCATCCTCCACGACATCGGAAAGGTCGGCATCCCGGAATCGGTTCTGAACAAGAGCGGACCGCTCAACCCCGAAGAGTGGGAGACCATGAAGCAGCACGTGCAGTACGGCGCGCGGCTTCTCGAGTCGCTCCGATGCCTCGGCCGCGTTCAGCAAATGGTGAGGCACCATCACGAGTTCTATGATGGCTCGGGCTATCCCGACCGCCTCGCCGGCAAACAGATTCCGCTAGGTGCCCGCATTCTGGCTATCGCCGACGCCTATGACACCATTACATCCGACCGCACCTATAAGAAGGCGCGCACCGTCGAGCAGGCCTTCGCCGAACTCGAGCGCTGCAGCGCAGCGCAGTTTGATCCCGAACTAGTGCGGCTGTTCGTCCAGACGCTGCGCCAACTGCCCCATCCCATCGTTGACGCCACGTCATCCCAGCGGGCGCCGGCGAATGCCAGCTAGTTGGGCGCGCGCGGCACTCGGCAGCCCTGTTCCTTTTCTTGACTCTTCAGCGCTTCCCTTTTTCATCCTCGGCTGATAACTTCAGATCTTTATCGCCAACTGCGAGGCCTGATGCAAACTGCAACTGTAAAGTGGGTCGGGAGCGAGAGGTTTCTGGCCCGGACACCTTCGGGGCACGCCCTCCCGCTGGAT
>JBGPZW010000069.1:0-17525 GCA_041493955.1 Terriglobia bacterium | reverse complement strand
TTCGAGGTCAGGAAAATCATCGTGGCCGACAAGTCCACGCGCCGGTTGTCTCCCAGCGTCAGCGTGGCCTTGTCCAGAATCCCCAGCAGCAACTGCCACAGCGCGTCGGACGCCTTCTCAATTTCGTCGAACAGCAAGAACGACAGCTTCAGCTTCTCGGTGTGGTACTGCGCCAAAGCCTCCTGCGTGATCAGCGGGTGCGTCTCCCGGTGCCCCAGGTAGCCCGGCGGCGAGCCGATTAGCTTGGCGATCTCGTGCGAGTGCTGAAACTCGGCGCAGTCCACCTTGATCACTGCCCGCGGGTCGTTGTACAGGATTTCGGCCGCGGCCTCCACGATGCGCGTCTTGCCCGAGCCGGTCGGGCCCAGGAACAGCAGATTGCCCACCGGCCGTCCCGCCGGGCACATTCCCGCGCAGAACACCTGGTACAGATCCACCAGGGCCCGCACGCCCTCTTCCTGGCCGACAATCTTGCCACGCAGCGCCCCCTCAAATTCCTGCGACTGCATGCTGCGTCGGGTGGGATCGAGTTGTTTGCTTTGTGCCCTCATTGCATGTTCTCCTAGCGAAACATCCGGCTGGCCGACATGCCTCGGAACGGCGAGAGATCGAACTGGTTCAGCTTGATCTGCACGGTCGAGTGCAGCAATCGCAGCTGCGTGATGATCTCCCGCCCGGTCTCCGGCGACTGGGAGACGTCGAGCAAAGGCGGAAACAAATCGGCCAAATCCAGATTCAACGTGCGGAGGGCAGTGACCAGCTTCTGTACGTAGGCGGATTTCGGGTCGAATAACTCCACGCGGCCGTTCACCTGCTCGCGGAGTTCGGACCAATCGAGGTCCAGCAGCGGATGGGCGCGGTTGACCTGGTGGATCACCTCGTCGGTGATGCGCGGGCGCTCGCCGAGCTTGGCCAGGTGAAGTTGCTTCACCTTGCCGCGGCGGCGCACGTTGTGCACCAGGTAATAGACATTGCCTTTGCGCCGGACAAACGCCATCAGCAAACTCCTGAGCGCCTGACTCCAAGCGTAGTGTAAATACATTCCACTACGCCTGTCAACCTCCGATGCTTCGGCTCGCGCCGGGTTGCCTCGTAAGCGTTAGTGACACTCGCGACACAGCGCCGGCCGCGGTTTCCGCGTTCTGCCGCAATCCCTATTTCCTGTCGTTTCTGCGCCTGCATCGCGATCGCCTATAGCACCTACAACTACTTAGATGCTGTCCTGCCCTTTCGCAGTTAAGATGCCGCACCCCCAGTCTTTTCACTATGAAGCACTGGGTCTATTCTGTTGGCTCCGAAGGCCTAGTACCGATAGGATGGCCTCGTACCAAAGAGGGAAAATGCCGTGTCCTGGACATCGGTCTATCTTCTCGTGAAACGCATCCCGCGAGGTCGTGTGATGACCTATGGCCAGCTGGCCCGGGCGCTGCGGCTGCGTGGCGGAGCCCGGTCGGCCGGCCGCGCGATGGCGACCTGCCCGTCTGGCCAAGGCATTCCGTGGCACCGGGTGGTCGGCGCCGGAGGGAGCATCCTTCTGCGCGAGCCAATGGCCGCGCTGCAGCGCCGTCTGCTCGAAAGCGAAGGCACGCGGTTGGTCGAAGGGCGCGTGGACCTCGCGCAGCATCTCTGGGTGCCGAAGCGCGCGGCTAAGCAGCCCTCAAAGCGCGTGAAGTAAGAGACCGCGAGGTGGATGCCGAATGGCCTGGCCCCGGTCGCACCAGGTCGCCGAGTGTGCTATAGATGAACGGATTGGGATGAGCGCATCCATCATCGAAGTCAATAATCTGGTGAAGAACTACGGGCCCGTGGAAGCCGTGCGCGGCGTGAGCTTTGACGTGCGCGAGGGTGAAGTCTTCGGTCTGCTGGGACCGAACGGCGCGGGCAAGACCAGTACCGTGGAAATCCTCGAGGGGCTGCGCACCGCCGATAGCGGCCGCGTCGCGGTCTGCGGCCTCGATCCGGAGCGCAGCGGCGCCCGATTTAAGCAGGAGATCGGCGCGGTGCTGCAATCCACGGCCTTGCCCGATAAACTCCGCGTGGGCGAGGCACTGGAGCTTTTTTCGAGCTTCTACCAGCGGCGGCGCCACGCGACGGACCTGCTGCGGCGCTTCGGGCTCGAAGAGAAGCGTCACGCGTTTTACATGCATCTCTCCGGCGGACAAAAGCAGCGTCTGGCGCTGGCCCTAGCCCTGGTCAACGAGCCGCGCGTGCTCTTCCTCGACGAGCCCACGGCGGGCCTCGATCCGCAGGTGCGTCGCGAGATCTACGACATCATCGAAGAGTTGAAACAAGAGAAAAAGACCATCCTTCTCACCACGCACTACATCGAGGAGGCCGAGCGGCTCTGCGACCGCGTGGCCATCATTGACCATGGCCGCGTGATGGCGCTGGGCACTCCGCGCGAACTCAAGCAGCGCTCAGCCGGCACCACGCGCATCGAGGTTCGCCTAGCGCAGCCAACGTCCGATGGGGCGCTGCGACAGCTCGAAGGCGTCACCGATTGCCGCGAATTCGAGGGCAGCTTTGTGCTGCACTCCACGCGCGCGCCGCAGACCATCGTCGCCCTGGTGAAGCACCTGGAAGCGCACGGCAACGAGCTGGCCAGCCTGGAAATCGCTGCGCCCTCGCTCGAAGACGTCTTCCTCGAACTCACCGGCAGGAGGCTGCGCGATTGAGCCACACCTGGACGCTGACGAAGATCCGCATCCGCCTAGCGCTGCGCACGCGCGCGTTCTTTTTTTTCAGCGTGGTGACGCCGATCGCGTTTCTTTTTCTGTTTGTGGGTGTGTTCGGACGCGGTAACGCGGCGGCAGTGCCCTATTTGTTTGCCGCGGTGCTCGCGCTCACGGTCATGGGCAGCTTTTGGGGACTGAGCATCCAGCTGGTGACGTTCCGTGAGCAGGGGATCTTGCGCCGGTTCCGTCTTGCGCCGGTTGGCGCCGGGGCCATGCTGGCCTCGAGCATCGTCTCCACCTATTTTCTGATCCTGCCGACCGTTGTATTGGAGTTCTTGCTTGCGCGAACGGTCTTCCACTTGGACCGCTGGGGCAACCTGTGGGGCGTCTGGATGCTGGTGACGCTGGGCACCGCAACGTTCGCTTCCCTGGGATTGATTGTCGCCAGCGTGACCAACACCATGCAGGAAACCCAAGTGATCAACAACGCCATCTGGTTCATATTCCTGTTTCTCTGCGGTGCCACCGTGCCCCTGCCGGCTCTTCCCGGCTGGATCCAGCGCGTGGCCCTGTTTCTACCTGCCACGTATCTGGTCACCGGGCTCCAGCAGGTCCTCGTGCGCTCCCTTTCGGTCTTCAAGGTCGGCGCCGAGCTCTTGGCTCTGGCCGGCGGCGCAGCGGTCGCATTTTTCATCTCCCTGCACCTGTTCCGCTGGGAGCCAGAAGCCAAGATCACCCGCCGGTCCAAGGCCTGGGCCGCCGCCACCATCGTTCCCTTCCTGCTTCTCGGCATCTGGGAAAGCGCGCACGGAAATTTGCGCAGCGATGCCCGGACGAATTTTGAGACCCTGCAAAGACGCGAGGCGCCCGCGGCCCCCGTACGCTGACCCCAGGCGGCACTACATCACCGGCACCCTCCCGGGGGCATCCCTGGCGCAAAGTCTTTCGTGATCTGTGACGCCGGCCACATGGTCAGCATGGAAAAGCCCGCAGAGGTCAAGAAGGCAGTTCTGGATTTTCTCGGGCACTTGCGCAAGCCCTGGGCCGGCACCGGTTTCCGAAGCAGCCGTCCAATTTGGATTTCGCGGTGTGCCGGGTACGAGGACGACCGGGCGATTGACGCCGAAGCCCCTGTGCTATACTTTGCCGCGGGTAACTTGGAGAGCGGCGCTGCATCGGACTTCCGCGACTCCAACCCGGGCAGAGTGCCAATCACGAATGCCAGTTTGAATCGTCCTGCCGCACCCGGGCCCGATTCCCCACCCATCACGGTTGGCCAGCGCACTCGAAAATCACCACGCGGAGAAGGCTGATGAGCGTTAAGAAGACCGACAGGATCTGGCACAACGGTAAGTTCATCAACTGGGACGACGCGCAAGTTCACGTCATCTCTCACGTCATCAGTTATGGTTCAGCCGTCTTTGAAGGCATCCGCTGCTACCAGACCAAGCAGGGCCCGGCCATCTTCCGCCTGCGGGACCACATGCATCGCCTGGTGAACTCCGCGCGCATCTACCGCATGGACCTCCCCTACACGCTCGACGAGCTGTGCGCGGTCGGCGTCGATCTGCTGCGCGTCAACAAGATGGGCGCTTGCTACCTGAAACCAATTGTCCTGCGCGGTTACGGCGAGGCCGGTGTCAACCCCTTCCCCTGCCCTGTCGAGGTGTACATGGCCTGCTGGGAATGGGGTAGCTACCTGGGCGCCGAAGCGGTGGAGAAAGGCGTGGACGTGTGCGTCAGCTCGTGGACGCGCATTGCTCCCAACACCCTGCCGGCCATGTCGAAGTCCGCCGCCAACTACATGAACTCGCAACTGATTCGCATGGAGGCCATCGTCAACGGGTACGTCGAGGGCATCGCGCTGGACGCCTCGGGCTGCGTCAGCGAAGGCTCGGGCGAAAACCTCTTCCTGGTGCAGGACGGCGTGGTGTTCACCCCGCCGCTGGCCTCGAGCGTCCTGCCGGGCATCACGCGCCGCAGCCTCATCACGCTGTGCGAAGACTTGAAGATCTCTGTGCGCGAGCAGGTGATTCCGCGCGAGATGCTCTACATCGCCGACGAGGTCTTCTTCACCGGCACGGCCGCCGAGATCACGCCGCTACGCTCGATTGACCGCATCCCGGTCGGCAATGGCTCGCGCGGGCCCATCACCAAGCTGCTACAGGAGGAGTTCTTCGCCCTCACTTGCGGCGCCAAGCCCGACCGCCACAACTGGCTCACGGCCGTCGGCGTGCCCGTCGGCTCCGCCACCCGCTGACGGCCAACCGATATCAAGATCCCGAAAAAGGCTTCGGAGAGCCCGTGCTGCCATCCGCGGTGCTGTTTTTGACTACCCGGCTGGGTTTCAGTAGAATCGCGGCGCCAGGTAAAGCCGGGCCTCCACGTAGCCGGCAGACAATCCTCCCGGAGGCACGCCATGTACACCAAGCCCCAGAAGATGGTGGCGGAATTCATAGGCACATTTGCGCTGATCTTCTTCGGTGCCGGCTCAATCTGCGCTGACCAGCTTCTCCGCGCCACCAATCCCGGGGGCTTGGGCTTGTTGGGGATCGCTGTGGCGCACGGCTTGGCCATCGGCATCATGGTCAGCGCCGTCGGCCACATCTCTGGAGGCCATCTAAACCCCGCAGTCACCATCGGCTTCTGGGTGACGCGCAAGGTCAGTACCTTCGAGGCCCTGCTCTACTGGGTCGCGCAACTCGCCGGCGCCACCGCGGCGGCCTATCTGCTGCGCTGGATCGTGCCCGATGATGCCTGGCACGCGGTCGCCCTGGGCACGCCGGACCTGGCCCGCGACTTCACCCGCACCTCGGGCATGATCCTTGAAGGCGTGATGACCTTCTTCCTGGTCTTCGTCGTCTTTGCCACCGCTGCCGATGAACGCGGCGCCTTTGGCAAGGTCGCCGGCTTTGCCATCGGCTTGACCGTCACCATGGACATCCTCATGGGCGGGCCGCTCACCGGAGCGGCGATGAATCCGGCGCGCACGTTTGGACCGGCGCTGGCGGCGCAGCACTGGGCCAACCACGGCGTGTACTGGGTCGGCCCCCTGGCCGGCGGCGTCGTGGCCGGCTGGCTCTACGACACCCTCTACTTGAAAAAAGCCTGAGGCGCTTTCCGCGAACCAATCTCAGACTCCTCCCGTTACTAAGCGGCACCTCCCGCGCGGGGCGTTGTTGCCATGCTCTGGGATCGGATGCTAGTGTCGAAGAACTGCTTCAGAAAGCGGGGTTGTCTGAGCTATGGCACTGAGCATTGACGATCTGCTGCGCCGCGCCGTCGAGAGCAAGGCTTCCGACCTGCACCTGAAGGTCGGCAACCATCCCTACCTGCGCCTAGACGGCGTGCTGCACCCGCTGGCCGACGTGCCGCGCGTCACGCCCGAAGAGATGCTCTCGATGGCCTTCAGCATGATGACCAACCGCCAGAAGCAGAAATTCAAGGAGACCGCGGAACTCGACATGGCCTATGGCGTGGCCGGCCTGGGCCGCTTCCGCGTCAACGTCTTCCAGCAGCGCGGCAACGTGGGCATGGTGCTGCGCGTCATCCCCACGAAGATCCGCACCGCCGAGGAGCTGGACCTGCCGCGCGTGATCGACAGGATCTGCGAAGAGCAACGCGGCATGGTGCTCGTCACCGGGACGACCGGCTCGGGCAAATCCACGACGCTGGCGGCCATGATCGACCGCATCAACTCCCAGCGCTCCGAGCACATCATCACCATCGAAGACCCCATCGAGTTCCTGCACCGCGACAAAAAGGGTTTTGTGAATCAGCGCGAAGTCGAGGTGGACACCGCCAACTTTTCCACCGCCCTGCGCGCCGCGCTGCGCCAGGACCCCGACGTCATTCTGGTCGGCGAAATGCGTGACCTCGAAACCATTTCCACGGCCTTGCTCGCTGCCGAGACCGGCCACCTGGTGCTCTCCACCCTGCACACCCTTGACGCCACCGAGACCATCCAGCGCATCATCGCCGTGTTTCCACCGCCCGAGCAGAAGCAGATTCGCCTGCAACTCGCCGCCACGCTCAAGTCCGTCATCAGCCAGCGCCTGGTGCGCCGCGCCGACGACAAGGGTCGCGTGCCCGCTGTCGAGGTGATGGTCGCCACTGCCTACATCCGCGACTGCGTCATCAACCCCGACAAGACGCGCTTGATCCACGACGCCATCGCCGCCGGCACCTCCCAGTACGGCATGCAGACCTTCGACCAGTCGCTCTACGACCTCTTCTCGCGGCAACTGATAACCTACGAAGAGGCGTTGATCCGCGCTTCCAACCCCGACGAGTTCAAGCTGCGCGTCCAGGGCATCCGCTCGGCCTCCGACACCGCCCGCGAAGAGATGGAACGCACCGTGACCGAATTCGAGCGCTTTGGCCGGCGCTAGAGTGAGTTGTCAGTT
The DNA here is from genome assembly GCA_041493955.1 of Terriglobia bacterium. Taxonomy (GTDB): domain Bacteria; phylum Acidobacteriota; class Terriglobia; order Acidiferrales; family UBA7541; genus QHYU01. The sequence goes on along the minus strand of JBGPZW010000069.1, from coordinate 10,444 downwards.
TTCAGTTTTCAGTTCTCCGATTTTGTTATTGGGCCATCAGCAGCCGCCCGGAAGTAGGGACGCTGCTTGCTGCGCCCCAGGTGTTGCTTGGCGCGCCCTGGGCGGTGCATTCGCTTTCCTCGCAGGAAACCTTGCCTACACACTTGTTCCCCGCGACTCTCCGTGTCTTCTGCGTTCTTCCGCGTCCTCTGCGTTTCTTCTTTTCTTGCCGCCCCTGCCTCCTTGCTTCCCTGCCTCGCTGCTTCTATGCTGGGCCTCGCAATGCGCCCGCCGCGCAAACTCGCGACTGACGAACAACTCTACACCGCCGCCATCCGCGCACTGATGCGCCGCGCGCATTCGATCTATGAAATGCGCCAGGCGCTCGAGCGCCGCGCTCAGGAAAAAGCCGCTGCCGCGCACGTCCTCCAGCGCCTGAAGAATGAGAAGCTTCTCGACGATGCCCGCTACGCCCGCCAGTTCGCGCACCACCGCGCTGAGTCGCGCCGCCAGGGACGCTTCCGCATCGCGCGCGACCTCCGCGCCCGCGGCATCCCCGACCGCCACATCGAAGCCGCGCTTGAGGAAGTCTTCCAGGAGACCGACGAGCGCGCCCTGCTGCGCAAGCGCATCGAGCGCCGCCTGAAACTCCAGCGCGGGCCGCTCGACCAACGCAAGCTCGCCTCACTTTACGGCAGCCTGCTCCGCGCCGGGTTTTCCGCCGACCTCATCCGCGCCGAACTCCACGCCCTCACCCACCGCGACGTCCCCGACCTGGCCGACGCCGCTCCACCAGAAGAGGAATGACTGCCGACGTGACGCCGGCGAATTCCAACGGAGCGGCCAATCTGGAGGCGGCGAGGCGTTGCGGGCGCGATATGCGTCTGCCATAATGCCCGCTTGGGACTTGGGTTTCCTCTGAGGGTGACGTGACCGGGAACGAGATCCGCGAGAAATTCCTCCAGTACTTCGAGGCCAACGGCCACCGCCGCGTGCGCAGTTCCTCGCTAGTGCCTGTGGGTGACCCCACGCTGCTGTTCACCAACGCTGGCATGAACCAGTTCAAGGACGTCTTTCTCGGCCTCGAACAGCGCGAGTACAAACGCGCCACTACCGCGCAGAAATGCGTGCGCGCCGGCGGCAAGCACAACGACCTCGAAAACGTCGGCCGCACCGCCCGCCACCACACCTTTTTCGAGATGCTGGGGAACTTCTCCTTCGGCGATTACTTCAAGAAAGATGCCATCGCCTTCGCCTGGGAGCTGGTCACCTCACCGAAGTGGTTCGGCATCCCCAAGGACAGGCTCTACGCCACGATTTTTAAGGGCGAGGAAGGCATTCCCCGTGACGCTGAGGCCTACGAGCACTGGATCAAACAGGGCGTGCCGAAAGATCGCATCTACGAATTCGGCTTGCAGGAAAACTTCTGGGCCATGGGCGACGTCGGGCCGTGCGGGCCGTGCAGCGAAATCCACTACGACATGGGCCCGTCGGCCTCGGACGAAGGTCACGCCGACTGCCCGTTCGGCTGCGAGTGCGGCCGCTACGTGGAGATCTGGAACCTCGTCTTCATGCAGTTCAACCGCGACGCCTCGGGTAAACTCGCGCCGCTGCCGAAGCCTTCGATTGACACCGGCGCGGGCCTTGAGCGCTTCGCCGCGACCCTGCTCAACCTGAAAGATCCGAAGAATTTTTCCAACTACGACACCGACCTGCTCCACCCGCTGATTGCCTTCGCCAGCGAGCTCTGCGGCAAGCCCTATGGCGAAGCCAAGGAGACCGACACCTCGCTGCGCATTCTTGCAGATCACAGCCGGGCGGCCGCTTTCCTGGTCTCCGATGGCGTGCTGCCGTCGAACGAAGGCCGCGGCTACGTCCTGCGCAAAATTATCCGCCGGGCGGTTGACCACGGGCGCCCGATGGGCCTCGAAAAGCCGTTTCTGTTCGAGATGGCAGGGCAAGTCGCAGACCTGATGAGAGAGCCGTATCCTGAATTGCTGGAATCTATAGGGAAGGTTGCAAAGGTCATTCGAGAGGAAGAGGAAAAATATGCACACCTCATTGAACCAGCTCTACAGAGGTTCGAAAAACACATAGAGGCCAGGAAAGAGGCCATAGTTGCTGCAGCCATAGCTAAGGCTGTTCTTGAAGAGACCAAGAGAGTCATTGGAACCGAGTTGCCCACTTCTACAAAGAACCAGATACTGTCACTCTTCGTCGACTTAGCCCAAACCGGCAAAGAATGGATAAGAGAAATTCGTCAGCTACGCTCCGGTGATGTTGAAGCGACCTTGGGGATGACACGCTCGTTGGATGTAGTCGTCTCCTACTTTCAAAAAGTCATCAAAGACTCTCCATCTCTGGAAGACAGAGTTAAGAATGACGTCATAAGAGCGATTTCCTCCAGCGGAAATCAGTTGCTGGCCAGCTTCGAGCAAGTCAAGCCAATCATCACTGGTGAGCATCTATTCTTTGCATACGATACCTTGGGGCTTAGACCCGACTTCATTCGCGATGTCGCTGCTCGGCATGGCTGGGTAATACCTGAAGGCGCAGGGTCCGAGTTTGAGGAGGAGCTTGAGAAGCAGCGCGAGTGCGCCAAGGCTTCCTGGAAAGGCGTGCACAAGCAAGTGGCCAGCCCCATCTACGTGAAGCTGGCGGAAACCTTTCACACTGAGCTTGATTATTACTACGGCTCGCATGCGCGCGATTGCCACATCGAAGCCATCATCACCAAAGACGGCGAGGTGAAGGAAATCGAGCCCGGCACCGAAGCGGAGATCGTCCTCGACCGCACGGTTTTTTACGCCGAGGCGGGCGGGCAGGTATCCGACGTCGGGACGTTCTACGATAACACCCAGACCGTACCGGTCGCCGAGGTGCGCGGGGCGTACTACCCGGTCGCCGGGCTGATCGCACACCGCGTCGTGGCCAGAGAAACGCTGCGCGTGGGCGACCGCGTCGCCGCAGTGGCCGATGGCGCGCGCCGCGAACATACCAAGCGCAACCATACGGCTACGCATCTGATGCACGCGGCGCTGCGCGACATCCTGGGCCCGCACGTCAAGCAGGCGGGCTCGCTGGTCGCGCCCGATCACCTGCGCTTCGACTTTTCGCACTTCACCTCCCTCGATGAAAACGAGCTGTGCGAGATCGAGCAGCAGGTCAACGCGGAGATCCTGCGCAACGCCGAGGTGCAGACTGACGTCACCAGCCTCGACAACGCGCTGGCCAGCGGGGCACTGGCGTTCTTCGGCGACAAGTATCCGGAGCTGAACGTCCGCGTGGTGACCATTTCCGACCCCGCCGCGTCCCGCGGCTTCTACAGCAAGGAGCTGTGCGGCGGCACGCACGTGCGTCGCACGGGGGACATCGGGATATTCAAGATCGTCGCGGAGCAATCGGTGGCTGCCGGGGTGCGCCGCATCGAGGCCATCACCGGTGCCCGCGCGCTGGAGGACTACCAGAAGTCGCTCGGCATCCTACGGCAGCTCGCCGCAGCGCTCAACGTCGGCGAAGAGGAATTGCCAGCAGCTATCGAGCGCCTGACCCAGGCTGGCAAGTTAATGGAGAAACAGCTCGACGCGCTCAAGCGCAAGGGCGCGCTCTCCAAGGTGGATGAGTTGCTCGGCCAAGTGCGCACGGTCAAGGACGTGCGCGTGCTCTCGGCGCAGGTGACCGACATGGACCGCGAAGCCATGCGCCAGTTGGTGGACACCCTTCGGCAGAAGCTGGGCTCCGGCGTGGTGGTTCTGGGGATGGCTGAAAACGGCAAAGTAGCCCTCATCAGCGGGGTTACCCGCGATCTCACCGGCCGGCTCCACGCCGGAAAGATTGTCCAGGCGGTGGCCCGCGAGGTGGGTGGCAGCGGGGGCGGCCGGCCTGATCTGGCCGAGGCTGGCGGAAAAGACACATCGGCCCTAGAAAAGGCTATTGAAGGCGTATATTCCCTCGTCGAGCAGATGTTATAATCCTATCCTGCGCCAGAAGCGTGTCCGGGAGGGGACACTTCTCTCCCGTCAGGGTTTTGCCGTGTTCTTCAGACTGGAAGTGGTGTTGTTCTGCCTTCCCCGCACTTGGCCCTGAGGATAAGAATGGTGCGCGCGCACATCTCGGTTAGCATCTTGCTGACTCTGTTGGGTTTGTTTGCAATACCCGCACGGAGTCAACTGGCCATCTACGTTGAGGATAGCGGAAAGCGAACCTACATCAACGCGGATGATCCCGCCGCACATGCCAAGTCACCCTCGCTGAGAGGCGTCGGGCTCGGTATGTCTCGGCGTACCCTCAGGGTCCCCAACGAGAGGCTCGAACGCCTGGTCCACGAAACGGCCCAGAAGCACCGCGTGGACCCCGCCTTGGTGAAAGCCGTGATCGAGGCCGAATCGGGCTGGAACCCCGCTGCGGTCTCTCCCAAGGGAGCGCTCGGGCTGATGCAGTTGATTCCGGGGACGGCACAACGATATGGCGTGGTGGACGCGTTCAACCCGCAACAGAACCTCGATGGCGGGATCCGCTACTTGCGGGCCCTGCTGGAGCGGTATGACGGCGATCTAAACCGATCGCTCGCGGCGTATAATGCCGGGGAGCGCGCCGTGGACCGCGCCCGGGGCGTACCGAACTACTGGGAGACGCGCCACTACGTGCAAAAGGTGACGGACACCTACTTCCGGACCGGCTCCGGTCGCCTACCGGAATGGTGGAACGCTTCGCGTCCCATCTACCGGACGACCGATGAAAAGGGCCGGACAGTCTTTACCAACGAATGAGGCGGACCCTGCGGCCCTGCGCCGCTCCAACCCGGCCCGTGCTGCGCCTCTTTCTGGCGGCCGCTCTATCCCTGTGCCTGGCTCCTGCGGGTTACGCTCAATCGTCCGCCTCGAAACGATCGGCCGCCCACACGCAATTTGAGCGCGCCGAAAAACAGCGCACCGCGCTGCTCGGCCAGCCGAAAAGTGATCGCACCACCGACGCCTACCTGAAAGTCATTGCTGCCTACCGCCGCGTCTATCTGATCTCGCGGCGCGCCGCCGACGTGCCCGCCGCGTACGTGGCGGTCGCCGAGCTCTACCAGGACATGGGCCGGCAATTCGAGCCCAAGTACTATCAATCGGCCATTGATGCTTACCAGTTCCTGCTGCACGATTACCCAGACAGCCGATATCGCGACGACGCGTTGATGACCATCGGCATGATCTACAAGGACGACCTGCAGCAGCTCGACCTCGCTGAGAAAACTTTTCAAGAGTTTCTGAAGTTCCATCCGCGCTCACCGAAAGCCCCCGACGCCCAGGAGGCTCTGGCGGAAATCTCCAAAGTCCGCCAGGCCAGCCGCAAACCCGCCACGGCGCGCAAGCTGGCCAAAGAACAGGAGAAAGAGCAGAAGCTGCCTCTAGTGACCCAAATCCGCACCTGGAACGGGGACAACTACACGCGCGTGGTGATTTCCCTCGAGGATAAGGTGCAATACCGGGGCGCGCGGATTGCCGACCCGGACCGCATCTATTTCGATCTTCACGACGCCAAGCTTGGCTCGGCCCTGGCGGGGAAGACTCTGGAGGTGCAGAGCGGTTTCCTGAAGACGATTCGCGTGGGCCAGAACCAGGCCGGCGTGGTCCGCGTGGTCCTTGAGGTGGACAAGGTAAAGGACTACACCACCTTCCTGCTCTCTGACCCTTACCGCCTGGTGGTGGACATCTACGGCCTCCCGCCGATGACCGCGAAGGCGGAAACGCCTGCTTCAAGCGAACCGGCAAAACCCGCTCCGCCGCCGGCCAAGGCCGAGAAAGCCTCAAGCGGCAGGCAGGAGAAGCCATCTGCAGCGACCGCGGGTCCAACGCCTTCCAACACGGAAAAGGCCCGCACCGAGCCCGCCACGGCCGATACCCCGGCCTCTACGAAGGAGGGTCACCGCGAGCCAGCGCCCTCGGCGCGCGAAGCCGCGGCCGCGCTGAAGCCGCCCCGGGTGCCGCAGCCGACCCGCGACGGCCAGCGGTCCCTGACCCGCGCACTAGGTCTGAAGATCGGCCGCATCGTCATTGACCCTGGTCACGGGGGCCACGATACCGGCACGATCGGCCCGACCGGGCTCATGGAAAAAGACCTCTGCCTGGATGTGGCTCTGCGCCTCGGAAAGATCATCCAGCAGCGGCTGCCCGGCGCGGAGGTGGTCTTCACCCGCGCCGATGACACTTTCATTCCGCTGGAGAATCGCACCGCCGTTGCCAACCAGGTCAAGGCCGACCTGTTTATCTCCATCCACGCCAACTCCAGCCGCGACCACAAGACCCGCGGCGTGGAGACCTACTACCTGAATTTCGCCCCCTCGCCCGACGCTTTGGAAGTGGCCTCGCGCGAGAACTCCCTCTCGCAGGGCAACATCCACGAGCTGCAAGAAATCGTCAAGAAAATCGCGCGCAACGAGAAACTCGAAGAGTCGCGCGAGCTGGCCAGCGACCTGCAGGATTCGCTCACCCGGCGCTTGCAACGCTTCAATCGCACCCTGAAAAATCGCGGCGTCCGCAAGGCGCCGTTTGTGGTGCTGATCGGTGCCAACATGCCTTCGGTCCTCTCGGAGATCGCCTTCATCAGCAACCCCGCCGAAGAGCAGCTCCTCAAAAAGCCGGAGAACCGCCAGCGCGTCGCCGAAGGGCTCTACACCGGAGTTGAAGCCTACCTTCAGAGCATCAATAGCCTGAGCTACAACCAGCCCACCGGCCCGCTCGGTGTCCGCGCGACTGGTGTGGCGCACCGTGGGCACCAGCGGTAGAATTAGAGTGTCTAAGTATGAGGACAAGGATGCGCAGGGTTGCGCTGACAACGTTTCTGGTCCTCGCCGCTGCAGTTGTGCCCGCGGTCGCGCAGGATGTTCTCCCGGGGTCGTTTGGCTCCTGGGGCGCCCCCGCAGCCGCCACTCGGCTGCGTCCCGAGGCGCTGGAGCAGTGGGCCGGGGTGGACGCGGGCGTCGTGAGGGAATACGGCGCCATGGCGGCCGAGCGCCGGGCGTATTCACGAGGCGCCGAATCACTCACGATCACTCTCTACCGCATGCACGATCCGAGTGGGGCGTACGGCGCTTACACCTATCTCCGTACCGACCAGACGTTGCAGAGCGAACTGGCCGCCTATTCAGCCCTCTCCCGCGATCGCGCCCTGCTGGTGGTCGGCAACCTGCTCCTGGACGTGACCGGAAGTGACGTGCCCCGACTGAGTGCGGACCTGAAGTCCCTGATCGAAAACCTGGGTCCCCGCGCGGAGCGAACCCCTTACCCGACCATCGGCCGCTACCTCCCCGCTCGCGGCCGGGTGAGCAACTCCGAGCGCTACCTGCTCGGGCCGATGGCTCTCGGACGCCTGCTGCCCCTTGGCAACGGTGATTGGGTCGGCTTCGGCGAGGGTGCGGAGGCCGCGCTGGCGCGCTATCGCGTTAACGGGCAGGAGGCCACTGTGCTGTTGGCTTACTACCCGACGCCCCAGGCTGCGGCGCGAAAACTGGAAGAATTCGGGCGATGGTTTCCTGTGAACCCCCAGCAAGAGGTTCCGGCCGGTTCCCCGGCTCCGATTTTCGCGCGACGCAAAGGCTCGCTGCTCTCTCTGGTTGTAAACAACAGATCCGCCTCGGTCGCCCGCATGCTACTCGATCAGATCCACTACGAAACGCAGGTCACCTGGAACGAGCCCAGCCACAAGCTGACCGACCCGAGCATTGGTACTTTTTTGGTCGGGACCTTCGTGGGCACAGGCGTTATTCTGCTGTTCGCTGCCATCGCGGGAATCGGTTTCGGCGGCGTGCGCATCCTCGTGAAGTATTTCTTCCCGGGAAAGGTTTTCGACCGCGCCTCGCACGTCGAAATCCTGCAGTTGGGACTCACCAGCAAGCCCATAGAGGCAAAGGACTTCTATTGAGGATTTGTTGTTTTCCCAGGAAATCTGCCCGTTGACGCCTGTGGGTAACGCCGGAGAATCTTCGCAAGTAGATGATAATAAACTACTTGATGTTGTGGATTTCCTGTTGTTTCTTCTCTTGACTTCGCCGTTTTCCCTCTTCTAGACTTGCCTCGAGGAAAAAGAGTTCTGGGGCCTTCCGCGCATAGGCCTGGAACGATTCTCCCCTCTGGAAAGCCCACCTTCACGGGTGGGCTTTCTATTTTTACGGCATACTTCCGGGTCTGGAATCGGAGGGCGGGCTACTCCGTCACGCTCAACACTGGGGAACCGAGCGGAACTCCTGAAATCTGGAGCCGAGGGCCGGGATTGAACCGGCGACCTGACGATTACGAATCGTCTGCTCTACCAGCTGAGCTACCTCGGCTCTTCGTGAACTCACTTTAGCATCGCGCTGAAAAAACTGTCAAACCAGCTTGCATCCCTGTCTTCAAGCCTGCACGGCCATTCGAGCTTCACCGCGAAAGCGGGTACATCAGCCAGCCGATCGCCACCGCCACCAACAGGAAGGCCAGGAAAGTCCACATGGCATAGCGCATCCGCTCGCTCATCTTGCGCTTGGTGAGAAAGGCAAAGGCCAGCGAAATCACAAAAGCGAACAGCAGCATGGTTTGGAAGTGGTTCAAGCTCATGGAATTCCCGCGCCTTAGGCCTTCCTCCCTCGCGCTATTTCGTGGGCCTCGAGCACGCAGAGCAGGTTGAGCACTCCAGCGGTGGCGAATAGCCGCGTGCCGTAGTCCCCGGCCGCGCGGGAGACGTCCGGCCCACCGTTTTCTAGGATGCGCGACACAAAATAAAACACGCCCGCGCCGAGATCGGCTAGGAAGCCCAGCATATCGAAGGCGTCGCCACCCGAGGCCGAGAAAATGTTCCCGCGCAGGATGAGCCCGGTAACAGCCAGGGCTCCCACGGCCAGGAAGTAGACCACCGCGCGGCTCCACCTGCGCAGCAGCAGGTGGCCAAGCCCCGGCACCAGCCAGCCGGCGACTACTACCACGGCCGCCAGTGCGGCGCGGCCGCCGTCGGTAGCCTGTTTTTCTTCAGTCAAGGAGCCTCGTTTCCCACTCAGGCCAGCAGCGGGAGGATTTCGCTTTGCACCGCGCCGGTGACGCGCGCCTGCTGGTCGTCAACGTACACGTTGACCTCGCTGCGCACGCCGAACTCCGGCAGGTAGATCCCCGGTTCGACGGAAAAGCAGGTCCGGGGGATGATCCGGCGGACGTCCAGCGTCTCCAGACCGTCCATGTTCGCGCCGTTCCCGTGGACTTCCTGGCCGATATTATGGCCGGTGCGGTGAACAAAATATCTGGCGTAACCTGCCTTGCGAATCACCTCGCGCGCGGCGCGGTCTACCTGCCAGCCCTGGATCGAGCGGCCAGCCTTGACGGCCTCCTGCACATAACTGACGGCGGCATCGCGAGCGGATCTTACGATCGCGAAGATCCTGGCGGGCTTCTCCGGCACCTGGGCGCCAAGAAAACCCATCCAGGTGATGTCGTAGTAGACGCTGCCAGGCGCCTTTTTCTTGCCCCAGATGTCCAGTAGGAGCAGATCGCCTTCGCAAATCAAGGAAGATCCGGCCGCTTTGGGCTCGTAGTGCGGGTCGCCGCCGTGCGGGCCGACGGCCACGATGGGAGCGTCATCCGCGACGATCGAATTCAACCGGAACTGCTCGAGGATCCACTGCTGCAAGTCGTACTCCGTCAGAACGGCCTTGTTGCGAACTTGTCGCGCGGCGTGGGCAAAAGCCTCGCGGGTGACGCGGTCGATGATCTCGCCGGCATCGAGGTGCATCTGGAGCTGCTCCGGCGTCCAGCAGGCTTCGAACTTCTGCACCAGGTCGGCCGAGCTGATTACTTTGCGCCCCAGGCTGCGCACCATCTCCACCGTGCCGGCGTCCACCATCGAAACGTAGGGGATGGCGTTGCGCCGCGAGTATTGCATGGCAACCGTCTTGGCGCGGCCCAGCAGCTTGGGCAGGTTCCTGCGCAGTTCGTCCTGCCCTGCATAGACGAGCTTCGTCCCCGGCAAAGTGTCCAGCGCGCCCGATTCGATGCGGTGAACCAGCTTGCGCGGCTCGCCCCGGGCAGGGATCAGGTAGAACCAGCGGCGCGTGGCCAAGCCCTCGGCCGGCAGACCCAGCACGCGTTGGCCGATGGGGTCGCGGTGATGGAAGTCGTAGAAGAGCCAGCCATCCATCTTGCTGGCGCGGAGCTCGCTTTGAATCGCCTTGATGTTAGGCATCAGAAGGTTGTCAGTTGACGAATTTTAGCCCCGAGCGCTCATGGTGACGCCCGCTGAATCACGAAAAAGGCCTCTCCAGGGTTCAGCTCGGAGGGGCCTGGCCCAATTCGCGGATGCGTTCGGCGCTGGCTCCGCGCACCTCAACGCGCTTGTTGCGGCTTCGCTCGCCGCTCACGATTCTAACAGCCGACACGGGCACTTTCAAACGCTCCGCCAGCAAGCGGCAAAGCGCCTCGTTGGCGCGGCCGTCCACGGGCGGCGCGGTCAGCCGAATCCT
>JBGPZW010000082.1:0-15100 GCA_041493955.1 Terriglobia bacterium | reverse complement strand
GAGGCATCTCTCAGAGGGATTCCTCGCTGCGCTCGGAATGACAGCCCTTGCTGCGCGATGTTTTTCCGGCGCAGTGCGGTCACTGCTACCGTGCCTGAGTCAACTCCGCTTCAAAATCTACGGGAATCATATCGTTTGGACTGGCCAGGCGGAAGCGGCTTTCAGGATCCGCGAGCCAGGGTTCGGGATCCGAGTGGGTCCCTGTGCACGCGGCTGCCGTGCCGCCGAAGCGGGATCCAGACTGCATGGCAGCCCACGGCCGTGGTTACTCCGGCTCTTCCAGCATAAACTCTTCGCGGACCACCACACGGACGCCGGCCTCGGTGACGTCGTAGAGTTTCTTGTCCGCGGCAACGTCGTAGCCGATTTCAGTGTGCTCGGGCAGATTAACGTGGCGGTCGATGATGGCGTTGCGGATGCGCGAATACCGCCCGATGTTGACGTGGTTGAAGATGATGGAATTCTCAACTTCGCAATAGCTGTTCACGCGCACGTCGTAACCGAGCACGGAGCGCTTCACGCGCCCGCCGGAGATGATCGAGCCGCCGGCGACGATAGAATCTACCGCTACGCCCATGCGGTCCGGGTCGGCGAAGACGAACTTCACCGGGGGATACTGCTGCTGCCAGGTGCGCAGCGGCCAGTTCTTGTCATAAAGGTTGAAGACCGGGGTGACCTCTACCAGGTCCATGTTGGCCTCGTAATAGGCGTCCACGGTGCCGACGTCCCGCCAGTAGAGCGCCGCGGTCTGGCCTTCATCCACAAAGTTATAGGCAAAAACGCGGTACTTGGAGAAGATCTTCGGCAGGATGTCATGGCCGAAGTCGTGCGTCGAATTGGGGTCCTCGGCGTCGGCAATCAGGATGGGAATCAGCAACTGCGTATTGAAGAGATAGACGCCCATCGAGCCGTTGACCCGGGCGGGGTTCACGCGCGAAGGTTTGGGCCTGGCGGGCTTCTCATTGAAGCCGATGATGCGCCAGTTTTCGTCGGTATCTATGACGCCCAAGCGCGAGGCAGCCTCCTCAGGTGGCATTTCGATGGTGGCCATGGTCACGTCGGCCCCGGCATCGACGTGCTGCTGGAGCATCCTCTGGTAGTTCATCTTGTAGATATGGTCGCCGGAGAGCACGAAGACGTAGTTGGAGCGCTCGCTGCCGATCGAGTAGATGTTCTGGTACACCGCGTCGGCCGTGCCCAGGTACCAGTTGGCGGACACGCGCATCTGCGGTGCCAGCACTTCGATGAAGTCACCCAGGCCCATGATCGGCGACCAGCCGCGCCGCACGTGCCGGTTGAGACTGAGCGCCTTGTACTGCGTCAGGACAAACACGCGGCGCAGATCGCTGTTGATGCAGTTCGACAGGGTGACGTCAATGATCCGGTAAACGCCACCGAATGGCACAGCCGGTTTGGCGCGGTCGCGCGTGAGAGGCCACAGCCGCTCGCCCTGCCCCCCGGCCAGGAGTACCGCGATGGTTTCGCGCATCAGCGACATGGTGAGTGATTCCCGGGTCCCGTCCGGGCCACCTGGAACGGCGGGGTGGCTTTGACGAGCCCTGGCGGGTGTTCGCTCCCGGGAGGGACGCCGGACGCCTTCCCCAGTCGAGCTTCATTCTAACAGTAAGTCACCACAGGGCATACACCCCTCCCGCCACCACGAGGGGCAGCGCTCTTCCGGGGAGCAGGGTGAGGTGGGTCTAGTACTCCAAGCCCCGGAACGGCCGCTAACTCCCACATTCCAAAAAGAGTACTTGACTTCGAGTTGACGCTTCGCTAGAAGTGGCTCACAATAGGATATATTGGGTGTTCCTCTCGGCAAAAAACTGGCTCAGGGCGGACTTCCAAAAAGGGAATGGGGGTGAGTACTGAGTGGCTGAAGTTATTATCCAGGAAAATGAATCCTTGGAAAACGCTTTGCGCCGTTTCAAGCGAAAGGTGCAGCAGGAAGACATCATCAAGGAAATTAAGAAGCACAGCTACTATATGAAACCCGGAGAGAAACGCCGGGCCAAAGAAGCGCTTTCGCGCAAGCGACTGCGCAAGAAGCAGCGTCGTGAGCAGGACTAGGCCATAGAGACTCTTGGGTTTTCCAGTGCAGCTTCGGACCAGTCGGCCAGCGGGACCCGCAGACGTCCTCCGCGAATCCCAGCACAGTCTGACTTGGACTAGCAGGTTGCCAGCCCCGCCCCCAGCGCGGAGCTTGGGAGCAGCAAATGGAATACCACGATAAGGTCCTGAAGTGTGCGGAATGCGGCGCGGAATTCGTCTTCACCGCCGGCGAACAGATGTTTTTCGCCGACAAGGGCTTCAAGAACGAGCCCAAGCGGTGTAAGGCCTGCAAATCCAAACGCACTCAGGGCCCGGGCTCCGGGAACTACCAGCGTGCCGAAACAAAGACCACCTGCTCACAGTGCGGGAAGGAAACCACGGTTCCTTTCAAGCCGACGCAGGGCCGGCCCGTTTACTGCCGCGAATGTTTTCAACAGCGGCGGTCTCTGGGTTCCCCAGCTTAGTCGTATCCGCGCGCCGCGCCGGAAGGACCAGGCCGCGGCTCCAACCTTGCAGCGGCCCATCTCCAGGCCAGCAGTCGGGGCTGCCCCGGGGTACATTCTTCTCCACGTCTGATCGGAGGACGTTCCGGCGCTACAGAAGGACGGCCCTTCGCGGCAGGAAATCCGCGTCGAAGGGCCTCTTCTTTTTGCCCCGGGAAACTCAGGCGGCCCGGCCAGGCACCACCTTGGCATCGGCAGGAACAACCTCGCGCAGGGCGGCCAGGAACGCCTCGGTCTCCCGGCGCGTGCCGATGGACACCCGCAGCCAAGTACCCAGGGATGGGAACCTGCGCCCCACCAGGATGTGGTGCTGCCGGAACTGTTCGATCAGGGGCGTGACGTCCTGGCCTACGTCGATCATCACGAAGTTGGCCTCGGAGGGGATGTAGCGGCGTGCGTCGCGCTCGAGCTCCGCGCACAGCCAGCGGCGCGTGTCATTGAGAAGCTTGCGTTGCTGCGGCACATGGGCGGTGTCGGCAAGGCTCGCCAGCCCCGCCTCCAGAACCGAGGCGTTGGCGTTGTTCCACAGGACGTGCTCGCGCATGGCGCGGATGTTCTCTTTGGTGCCCACCGCGTAGCCTAGCCGCATCCCGGCCATCCCGTACACCTTGGAAAACGTGCGCGCTACCACCAGGTTTGGAACCTTGCCGAGCCACTCAAACGCGCTGGCGTAACGCGGGTTTTCGACAAAGTGGAAGTAGGCCTCATCCATGAGGATGGTCGTCGAACGGGGCACTTGCCCCAGGAAGGCCTGCAGTTCGTTGCGCGTCACAATCGTGGCGGTGGGGTTGTTCGGGTTGCAGACGTACACCAGGCCGGTGCGCTCGCTGCAGGCCGCGGCCATGCGCGGGAGGTCGTGGCGGAAGTCAGCGGTGAGCGGAACCTTCACCGGCTCGGCGCGTGTCACCCGCGCGAAGGCCAGCACGGCTTCGAAGGTGGGTTCCGCGACGACTACGTTTTTCCCCGGCCCCAGAAATGCCATGTCCGCCATGCGCAGGATTTCGCTCGAGCCGCAGCCGAGCACGACGTTGGCTGGCTCGACGCTGTGGAGCTTGGCCACTGCTTTCCGCATGCGTTCTTCCAGGTTATCGGGGTAGCGTGACGCCACGCCCTGGGAGCGCGTCATGGCCTCGAGCGCCTTCGGCGACGGCCCGTAGGGGTTTTCGTTGGAGTCGAGTTGGATGAAACCTTCGCCGGGCCCGGGGCGCTGCCCAGGCGCAGGCGGCGGGGCGGCCAGAGATTCCAGAAAGGAAGGCGTAACCAGTGCGGCGCCGACGGCTGCGCCCAGTGTGCGCGCAAATCCGCGACGAGAAAGAGCCCTCGACCTCATAGCTACCTCCGTAGGTGCGAATTCCAAGGGGCGGTGCGGCCGCCATTATCTGCCTGTGGCCTCGCGGGCGCAAGTAAGCCCCCCGGGCCCGCCTCGCCAATGCACCGCCCCCTTAGCCCTTGACGCCGGGCTCCGGCGAATCCTTGCAAGTATTCGTGCAATTTCACTTTTCTAGCAGTATGATACCGGGGACTTTACTATTACAAAACCCAACCCCTGGAGGGGCCTGGGCCTGAATGACGCACCGATCCACCATCGGCGTCGAACAAGAATTTCAGATTGTTGATCCTTCCACCAGCGACCTCAGATACCACGTCAGCGAACTGATTGCCGCCACTTCGTCCGGCATGGGCGAGCAGATCAAGCCGGAACCGCACCAATCAATCGTGGAGATTGGCACGCGGGTCTGCGAGAACGTCGCGCAGCTCGGCGGCGAACTCCCTTCGCAGGATGCTGGAGGAGAGCACGAACGCCGAGCGGCCGTTGCGCGTGTACGAGGGGAGCAACGACCTCGAGGCTGTGGATCGGCATCTGGTGGAAGAATCACGCGCCGGAGTCGGTAGGAGGGCTTCTACCGCCGCCGGCGCGAATCGAGAGTGGGGAGAACGTCCCGGGCGGATCCCGGATCCAAGGTCAGACAAGGAGAAAAGGATCATGAAAATCGGTTTGCTGTGCGGGCGCGAACACAGTTTTCCTCCAGCGTTTATCGAGCGGGTGAATGAACTCGGAAAGAGCGAGGACATCACTGCCGAGCTTGCGGTTCTGGGGGGGACAGCGATGGACGAAACGGCGCGCTATCGCGTCATCGTCGATCGCATCTCGCACGAGGTGACCTACTACCGCGGCTATCTGAAGCAGGCCGTGTTGCAGGGCACCCACGTGATTAACAACCCGTTCTGGTGGAGCGCCGACGACAAGTTTTTCAACTACGCGGTGGCGCAGAAACTTGGCATCGCCGTGCCCAAGACCGTACTTCTGCCGCAGAAGTCCTATCCGCAGGACGTGGATATCACCTCGGAATCGCTGCGGAATCTCCAGTATCCGCTGGAGTGGGACGCGCTGCTGGACTTCGTCGGGCGGCCCGCCATCCTCAAGCCGTTTACCGGCGGCCGGAAGCACGTCTACAAAGTGAACAACTGCGAAGAGCTGCTGGCCGCGTACGACGCGACAGGACCCTACTGCATGATGCTGCAGGAATTCATCGACTTCCAGCAGTACGTGCAGTGCTTCACCTTCGGCAAAACGGATGTGATGCCAGTGGCTTACGACCCGCACGAGCGGCGCTACCTGGTCGAGCACGAATACCTGACCCCGGAGCTCGGCGCCCGCGTGGTGCGTGACACCCAGACGCTCAACCTGGCGCTCGGTTATGAAATGAACGCGGTCGAGTTCGCCATCAAGGATGGCGTTCCCTTTGCAATCGACTTCATGAACCCCGTGCCCGACTTCGAGCGCGACCACATCACCGAGTTCTACTTTGAGCAAGTGGTGGACAACATGGCGCTTCTGGTGATCGACCGCGCCTTGAGCGGCAGCCCGGTTGATTCCTGGCCGCGCTGGGAGGAGATGCTGGGTTTGGGCGGCGCCACCGGTTTCGTCGGCACCCCCCGGACCAAGGCCGCCGGAGCAGGAGCCTAATGAGCGGGGCCGGCGCTTCGCCCTCGCCGGTGCCTGCCTCACCCGCCGACGTCTGGCACGCGCTGTTGCGGCCCGACGTGGAGTTGAGCCCTGCGTATTGCGCCGACTTGTCGCGCGCGGGCGGTGCGCCCCACTTTCGGTGAGCGCATCCATTGTCCTCTCATGCGGCCGTTTTACTGAGTGAGCAGGACGAACGTCGCGTCCGGCAGGTGGCGGAAACCATTGCCGGCTCTGGCGAGCGCGTCGTGGCTGATGCGCTCGATTCGCCCCCCTGCTCGCCCTCAGCGCCGAGGAAGAACGCCTGGCGCGGATCGAGCCCAGCTAGCTACCTCCAGCACCGCCTCGCGTCTGGATGCCTTCCGGCAACCGGATTCGCTTCAATTTGCCGAATACAGCGCAGAATCGCCCGACGGCCCGGGCTATTCGGAAGCCCTGGCTGAAATCTTCGGCTCGCTCCCGCGGTGCGCAGCGACTCCTCTCTCGGCAGCGGCTCTCTGGCAGGTCCAGGACCCGAGACGTTCTTGCCCACGCCTTGCTAAGATGCGAGGTCCAGGGAGACCGCACGATGAGCGACAACACGAGCATTCTGCGACGGCATCTGATCAAGTTGCTGCGCGGCCGCCAGGCCCATGTGGACTTTGACGCGGCGGTTGCCGGCCTGCCGGCCAGGCTACGCGGGGCCAAGGCCCCGGGGCTGCCGTTCACGCCATGGCGGCTGCTCGAGCACATGCGCATCGCCCAGTGGGACATTGTAGAGTTCAGCCGCGACGCGAAGCATGTCTCACCGAAATTTCCCGAGGGCTATTGGCCCGCGAGCGATGCCCCGCCCGATACGAAGGCCTGGGAACGCAGTGTCAAGGCGTTTCGCGCCGACCTCGCCGCGATGCAGGGCCTGGTCGCTGATCCAGCCACCGACCTATTTGCGCCGATTCCGCACGGCCAGGGTCAGACTGTTCTTCGGGAAGCGATGTTGTTGGCGGACCACAATTCCTATCACTTGGGGCAACTAATTCTGCTCCGGCGCGCCCTCGGCGCCTGGAAGGGGGGCGGGGCGTGAAGACCTGTCTCTCCTGACTACACTGCGAGCTGCAACATCACCGCGGCGCACCAGCACATGACCCATCCGGCGTGCGATTTCGCCAGGCACATGATGCAAGTGGCCCTCGGCGGCATCGGCATCTGGCTATCCAACGGCGCGACGAACGTCCTGCCTGCCCCTCTTCATCGGCCGGCTAAGGAGGGTGCGCGTATCTCCCCGCTACAGATGGAGGAGAATCGCGGCGTCGTGCGACGCGGCTTCACGCGTTCCGAATGATCCTTGCGGCGCCCCAGCCGACAAGAACAAGCACCGCCAGGATGATCCAGTTGTACGTGTTGCCGTAGGTGGCGGTGGGGAAGTGGTTGCTGAGCATGATGAAGACCACCGGCACGACCATGTAGGTGTTGTGTTTCGACCGCAACTTGGCTCGGGCGGCTAGCGCCGCGTCGGGCTTCCTGCCCTCTTTGAGCGCGGCGACCATCTTGCGCTGCGCCGGCAGGATGCGCATCCAGACGTTGGCCGTCATCAAGGTGCCGAACATAGCGCCGACGTGGATATAGGCTGCGCGGCCGCTCAGCACGCGGGTGAGTCCGTAGGCGATTCCCACGATGAGCAGGAACGACACAACCGCAAAGAGACTCTCGGACTTGCCGACGGGTGATTGCCCCATCTGATCGTAGATCACCCAGGTGATGATGAGCAGGCCGATGCCGATGGCGATCCCCGTGCCGACTCCGATTCTCGCCACGCTGTCGTCCACGAGTACGCCGCCCATGTAATAGACGATGACCAGCAGCACCATGCCGCTGAGCCAGGTCAGGGCCGCCTCCCAGCGAAACCAGTGCAGTTTCCCCGGCAGCAGTTCCGGGACCTTCCGCTTCTCCACGACATAAAACCCTCCGCTGTGCACCATCCACACCTGCGCGGCGGCATTTCCTCTGGTCGCGGCCTGCTCCTCGGCGGTCAGTCGGCCATCCAGCCAGGTGAAGAGATACGTCTGGCCGATCCACAGAATTCCCGCAAACACGTGGATCCACCGGACTGCCAGGTTGAGCCACTCGCTGAGGTTGAAGCTCATGACGGACGGCTAGCTCCCTCGGTAGGTGGTATAGCCGTACGGGCTCAGCAGCAGCGGCACGTGGTAATGCTGTGTGGCATCGCGCACCGCGAAGACGAGCGTAACCTCGGGGAAAAAACTCTCGATTTGTTGCGCGCGGAAATATGCGGCGGAGTCATAGGTGAGCCGGTAGGTGCCCAGCTCGAGCCGTGAGCCCATCGGCAAGAGATTTTTCATCCGGCCGTCGGCATCCGTGTGGCCCCTTCCAACCACTTTCCAGTCGTGCCCGGCGGCGCGGAATTCCAGCACGACAGGGACGCCGCCAGCCGGCCGGCCCTTCGAGGTATCGAGAACGTGAGTGCTGATTGCGCTCATGATCGTTCGCTCCTGCGGCTCACCCGCGCAGAAGTTTCTCCAGTCGGAGATGCGTGATTCGGCGCTGCTCTTCAGCGGCGATGCGGAGCTCGGCGCCGGGGTCATTCTGCAGGCGGCTCCGGAGAAGTGCAAGCATCTCCTCGCTGCTCTTACCCGTGGCGCAGACGATAAAGATGTATCCGAAGCGGGCCAGGTAGCCGCGGTTGGCCTCGGCCAGGGCCGTTTTGACTTCCACACCAGCGTCGCGCAATCCCGCCTGTTCCCGTTCGGACCAGCCGCGCGCTCGATCGGAGGTGGCGCTTGTTGCCGCGCTTTCTCCAATTCCCGGGTGCCGGCTGAAGGCTTCGAGCCAGTCCACGCGCCCGAGGCCCCACCAGATGCGGTCGGCGGCTTCGCGAATTTCGTTCCAGCCCGCGAAGGGCCGCTGCTGGGCCATCCGGCGCGCCCAGCTCGCGGAGCCACAGCACTGCAGCAGCTCGGCCTCGGCTTCTCCCGTTGAAAGCATGTTCAGTCGCTCGATTCCTGCTTTCAAACTGTTCTCTCCGCGATCGTGCCGAAGATTCGCAGGCGGCTGACGCCGCCATCCGGGAAAATGTTGAAGCGAACATGCGTCACGGCGCCGCCCGGCTTCAGCTCTTTCTCAAAGAAATGCCGGGTGTCCGCTTGCAGCTTGGTTCGCGGCAAGACTTCCACCCACGACAGCGAGGCGACTGTGGCTTCGGCGAGGCGGATCCCGACCGCCCTGCAGGCCTCGAGCTGACAACTTTCCGGGAAATTGCCCCTGAAGTGTGAGGTGTCCACCTCGACGCGGCGGATCGTCCCCGCCGTTCCTAGCTGAATGATCACCCAGTCGTGCCCGGGCCCTCTGCGCCGGCGCGTCTCCCAGCCGTCACTCATGTCCGCGGCACGGCCCGGCATGATCAGGTTATGCCGCGAGCCGAAGAACATGTCGCTGCAAGTCACCACCAACCCGCCATACTCGACGGCCGCGAGGTCTATCTCTCCGCCCCCACGCGTCACCGCGGCCCAGTCCGGAACCACCTCGCCGTACACTCGCAGCCGGGCCACGCCGCCGTCAGGGAAAGTTTTGAAGCGGAGATGCGTAAACCGCTGTGAGTTCGCGATGGCGAACCGGTTTCCAGAATCGCCCTGTAGCCCGGACTTCGGCAGCACTTCGACCCATGGCGTCGTGGGGCTGGTCAGCTTCTCCACGTCCGGCTGTCCGTCCAGCGCGCAGGCATCCAGGGCGCAATGTTCGGGGTAATTCCCCTTGAAGTGGCTGGTATCGACGATGACGCCACGGAGAATCCCCGGCAAGCCCAGCCGGAGGATGCACCAGTCAAAGCCCGGGGTGCGCCGCCGGCGGGTCTCCCAGCCGTCCATCCATTTTCCGACGTCGGTGTATTTCTCTTCGATGAAAACGGGCTTGGCGGGCTTCAGCAGGTTTTCTTTGGGCGCGAAGAACTCATCGTTCGCGGCCAGGACGGCGCCGCCGACGCGTTCCGAGGCCAGATCAATCAATTCGGTGAAATCCATCAGAAGTTTCCTCGCTTGAGGAGCGTCCCGGTGGGGGCCGCCGGGAATTGGCCGCGATCGTAAATCTTCTGGCCCCGCAAGAACGTCGCCTCGACCACGCCGCTCAAGACCTGCCCATCATAGGGGGTCAACTTTTGACGATGGTGCAGCATCGCCGCGTTCACGCGGAACGTGGCATCCGGATTCCAGATGCAAACATCCGCATCGCTGCCCGGCTGGATCGCTCCCTTGCGCCCCTGGAGGCCGACCAGCCGCGCCGGCGCGCCGCACAACCACGCGGTGAGGTGCTCCAGCGCGTGGCCGCGCCGCCGTGCCGCCGTCCACATGGCCGGCAGCCGGAGCTGCAAGGAAGAGATCCCGCCCCAGGCGCGGAGGAAATCGCCCGACTCGTAGAGTTTCATCGCCGGAGGGCAGGGCGAGTGGTCCGAAACCACCATCTCGATCAAGCCCTCGCTCAGCGCGGCCCAGAGCTGGTCGCGGTTCTCGCGCTCGCGGATCGGCGGGCAGCATTTGAATTGGGTGGCGCCGTCGGGGATCTCCTCGGCAGCAAAGCACAGATAGTGCGGACAGGTCTCCACGGTGATCGGCACATCATCGGCTCTGGCCCGGCGCAACAGCGGCAGCGCATCAGCGGAAGAATGATGGACCACATGCAGCCGGGGGCCCGATTTGTTGCTCAGGCGAAGAATGAGCGCAATTGCTTCGTTTTCCGCCTCACGGGGCCGCGCATTCAGAAACGTTGCGTAGCGGCGCGGGTCGGGCGGCGTGCCGGCGGCTTGCGCCGCGAGTGCCTTCTCTACCGGGCCGGGCACCTCCGCGTGGACGATCAGCGCCGCCCCGAGCGCGGCCAGCTCGGCAAGAGCGGAGCGGAGATCCGATTCTGCCACATGCGCAAACTCCTCGACACCCGAAGGAATCAGAAAGCACTTGAAGCCGAGAACGCCGGCATCGTGGAGTGGCCGGAGCTGCGGAGTGTTGCCGGGCACGACGCCGCCCCAGAACCCCACATCCACCCAGCAGTTTCCGTGCGCGGCGGCGAGTTTGGTCTCAAAGGCCTCGCGGGTCGTGGTCGCCGGAATGCTGTTGAGCGGCATATCCACCAGCGTGGTGACACCGCCCGCGGCGGCCGCGCGAGTCGCGGACTGGAAACCCTCCCACTCCGTGCGGCCGGGCTCGTTGATGTGCACGTGCGTATCCACCAAGCCGGGCATCACCGCAGAATAGCCTGCGTCAACCACCGGACATCCGGTCGGGACATCGTTTCGCGGCGCGACGCCGGTGATCACGCCGTTGCGAATGTGAATCGCCGCCGGACGCACTCCTTCGGGCGTGATGACTCTCTCTCCGCAAATGACCTGATCGGGGCTCATCGGCGCAATTGCCGCCAAAATTCTTCCAGGAGGTTCTGGGCCACGCGCAGGCGATACTTGGCGGTGGAACGCATGTCGTCAATCGGCGCGATCTCTGATGCCAGCGCTTCCTTGGCGGCCTGCAGAGCGGCCGGACTGATCCGTTGCGTCTTCAATATCGCCTCGGTCTTGAAACAACGCACGACCGTTGGGGCGACGCTGGCGAGCGCGATGCGGATGTCGCAAATGGCTTCGTTTTGGAGCTCTGCCGCCCCCGCGAAGCATACCTTGGAAATCGCCTGCGCCTTGCGCGTGCCCACCTTGCGGTAATACTGGCGCCAGTTCTGCATGGTGCGCGGCAGGCGAATGCGGCGCACGAGCTCCTCCGGGCGCAGGATCATTTGCTTGTAGCCGGTATGGAAGCCCTTGTAGGGCACCCAGCGCGAGCCGCGCGCCGAGACCAGTTCGAGTTGTGCGTCGTAAACCAGCAGGGCCGGGGGCGAATCGGCTGCGGGCGACGCGTTCACAATGTTGCCTCCGAGCGTGCCGCGGTTCTGCGTAGCGATTCCGCCGGTCTCCCGCGCCGCCTGGCAGAGCAGCGGGAATTCCTGCTGCAGCACGGGATGGGCCTGCGCTTGCGTGTAAGTGGTCAGCGCGCCCAGCGTCACGTGCTCGGGCGTGACTTCGATGCCTTTCAGCTCGGCCAGCTTCCAGATACTGAGGAATTTCCTGTGCGGGAGCTTGCCGGCCTCGAGCAGCACCATCAGGTCGGTGCCGCCGGCGAGTGGCCGCCAGGCGTCGGGCTCGCGACCGAGGAGATCGAGTGCCGCGGGCAAATTCTCGGGAGTCTTCAGCTCATAGGCTGGCAGATAGGCCCTCACCGTTTAACCCCAGTCGCCTGGCAGGCGCGCACGACGGCCTCGAAGATCTTCATGTAGCCGGTGCAGCGGCACAGATTGCCGGCCAGGCCCGCGCGAATTTCCGCTTCGCTCGGGTGCGGCGTACGCTCGAGCAGGTTTACCGCGACCATCACCATGCCCGGCGTGCAGATGCCGCACTGCGCGCCGCCGTAGGTGACAAACGCCTCCTGTATGGCGTGCAGCTGGTCACCGTTGGCGATGCCCTCGATGGTGGTAATCCTGCTGCCCTCAACCTGCAGGACCGGCACCAGGCAACTGTTGACGATCTCGCCGTCCATCCACACTGCGCAGGCGCCACACTCACCCTCGCCGCAGCCTTCCTTGGTGCCGGTAAGGCGCAGTTCCTCGCGCAGCACGTCGAGCAACCGCGCCATGGGGTAGGCAAGGAACCGGCGCGGTGCGCCGTTCACGGTGCAGGCGATTCCGATTTTGCCCGTGCCTTCAGCCATGCGCGCCTGCCTCGCCAGCCGGCGTCCACGCTTCCAGCAGCGACTCCGGGGTCACTGGAATTTGCTGGAGACTCACGCCGGTGGCGTTTTCGATCGCGTTGACAATGGCCGGAGCCGCGCCATCCATGGGCAACTCGCCGATGCCTTTGGCCCCGGCGGGGCCGTGCGGGTAGGGCTGCTCCTCGAAGAAGACGCGGATCGGCGGGATATCAGCCGAAGTGGGTATGATGTAGTTCGTCATCTGGCTGTTGACCATGCGCCCTTCGTTCCACACCACGTTTTCGTAGAGTGCATAACCGATCGCCTGCGCCACTCCACCTTCGATCTGCCCGGCGGCCAGCACCGGATGGATCACTTTGCCCACTTCCTGCACGGCCACAAAATCGTTCACTTCAATTTCAAAGGTCACCGTGTCCACGGTGACCTCGGCGACGTACACGGCCCACGCGTAAGCGCTGTAAGCGTCACCGCGATAGTTGGCGTCGTCCCAGTGGATGCCCGGCGGCGGCTGATACTGGCAGCGGGCGCGCAGCGCCCCGTGAGCTTCAATGTATCGGCGACAGGCGCGTTCAAACTCCGTGGGGGAGTAGCCTTCCCTAAGGAGGCCGCTGCCGATCAGAGTTTGCTTGAGGCCGATCGCGGCTGATTCCACCAGCTTGCCCACCACCATGCAGGTGCGCGAGGCCACTGTCGGACCGCTGTTGGGCACATTCGCGGTGTCGGGTTTGGAGACTTCGATGCGGGCGTACTCCAGCCCCAGGGCCTCGGCAGCGATCTGAGAAAAGATCGTGTTCGTGCCCTGGCCGATTTCCGTGCTCGCCGCCAGAACGCGGACGCGGCCCTGCGGTGTCGCTTCGACTTCGACCACCGACGCCAGATGCTCCTCACCGGAGCCGGTAAATCCAGCGCCGTGCATGAACGAGGCAAATCCCATCCCTTTCTTCCGCCGCTGCGCGTGGTTCTCGCGCGCGAAGCGCTCTGTTTTTTCGCGGTAGCCGCTCAATTCGAGGGCGCGGTCGAGCAGGTGATCCATCTTGACGTTTTCGCGGATCATCTGCCCGGTGGCCAGGGATTGACCCGGCTGGATGAAATTGCGGCGGCGAAACTCCTCGGGAGTCAACCCCACAGCGTGCGCCACGCGGTTCAAGTGGCGTTCGAGCGCAAAGATGCTTTGCGGCGCGCCGAAGCCGCGAAAGGCGCCATGCGGCGGCGCGTTGGTCGCCAAGGCGCGGCTCCGGATGCGGACATGGGGGCAAGCATAGGGTCCGGCGGCGTGAATCGTTCCGCGCGACAGCACGACCGGGGAGAGCGTGGTATAGGCTCCGCCATCGAGCACGAACTCAATTTCCATACCCAGCAGCTTCCCGTCTTTGCTCACCGCAGTGCGGTGCCGGGTGCGGGAGGGATGCCGCTTGGTCGTCGCCGCCATGTCTTCTCCGCGGTCGTAGACGATCTTCACCGGCCTCCCCGATTTCCATGCCAGCAGCGCGGCGTGCCCCGCGATGATCGAGGGGTACTCCTCTTTGCCGCCGAAGCCGCCGCCCGTTTCGGCCTGGATGACGCGCACTTTCTCCGCGGGCAGGTCGAACAGGGCCACAAGGGCTCTGTGGACGTAGTATGGGCACTGCAGCGAGCCCCACACCGTGATCCCCTTTTCCCCTTCCACTACGGCGATCATCCCATTGTTCTCGATGTAGAGTTGTTCCTGGGCGCCGGTGCGGTACTCGCCTTCCACGATGAAATCGGCGCGCGCCCAGACCTCGTCAACATTTCCTTTTTCTACTCGGTAAGATTTGAAGACGTTTTCCTCGCCCCAGATCACTTCTTTTTTGCTCTCGGAGTTTTCGATGGAAAAAACCGCCGGCAGGGGCTCGATATCGAGCTGCACCGCGCGCCGCGCTTCCTCGAGGAGATACTTATCAGGATGCGCGAGCAGGACCACCGGCTCTTCCGCATGATTGACCACACCGTCGGCCAGGTAGGGCTGATCGGGTTCAATCAGGGCCACGCAGTTCTTGCCCGGAATGTCCTTCGCCGTGACAATCGTGAATTCCTTCCAGGGGATGCCCGCGCCGAAGGAAATCCCGCGGAGGCGCCCTCGCGCGACCGGGCTGCGCACCGTGGCCCCATGCAGCATGCCCGGGAAGACCAGGTCGTCAACGTAGCGCGCCCGCCCCGTGACCTTATCGCGGCCCTCTTTCCGGGGAACCGGCCGCCCTATAAGCTGTTGCTTCATCTCGGCAATTCCTGGAATGCAATCCCACTCAATACTTGATCTTGTCGATCTTCTGCTCCCAGGCGCGGAAGGCCTGCATGGCTTCCTCGCGCATCAGTTGCGTCATGGGAATGCGCCGCTGGGTCGCCGGCAGCTCCAACTGCTGATGGATAAAAGAATCGTCGAAGCCGGCCGCCGCAGCATCCTGGCCGGTGCTGGCATAGAAGACCCTGGCCGGGCGCGCCCAATAGATCGCTCCCAGGCACATCGGGCAGGGCTCGCAGGTGGTGTAGATCTCGCAGCCGGTGAGCTGGAAGTGACCCAGCGCGCGGCACGCCTCGCGAATGGCAACCATTTCCGCGTGCGCGGTGGGATCGTTCGTCGAGGTCACCCGGTTGGTACCTTCGGCGATGATCTTTCCATCCTTCACCACGACCGCAGCAAAGGGCCCGCCGCGGCCCGAGCGCACGTTCTCGACGGCCATCTCGATGGCCTTCTTCATGAACGAGTTGGACATGGCCCCATCCTGAGGGTGACCAAGATTGTACCGAAATCGTTTGCCCGCCGCGGTCAGATTTTCACTTGGATTGGCACGCCGCGCGCCTTTACAGCCCGAGGTACGCTGCCCGCACCTGCT
>JBGPZW010000057.1:0-19699 GCA_041493955.1 Terriglobia bacterium | reverse complement strand
CGCGTCCAGCGCATTTTCGAGCAGCTCTTTCACCACCGACGCGGGCCGCTCCACCACCTCGCCCGCGGCGATCTTGTTGGCAACGTTTTCCGGAAGGATTCGGATCCGACTCATCAGCATCGCACCTTAGACTATCGCAACCACTACCCGAGTCGTTGCCCTTTCTACCGAGACCACTCGGATGGTTTCACCTTGGTTGGAAGAATCTTGCCAACAATAACGAAGACCACGGCCACTCCTGCGCACAACACTGCAATTCCAGCGGGCAGGGCCAACCAAAAGGGCAAGGCCATGTAAAGGCGCACGCAGCCGAGCACGGACCCCGTGGCAATCGGAACCGTGCCCAAGATTGCAAGGAATCTTTCTTTGCGGTCATTCAGTGCAAGCCCAATTACGAACCATTCCAGTGCTCCGCCGAGTGCGAGGAGAATAAGAACAATCCAATCCAAGCCCTTCATGGCTTTCGAGGCGGCTTGACTGCGATGCCGAGCTCCTCGAGCTGATCGGGGTCCACGGGCGCTGGCGAGTCGGCCATTAAGTCCTGCGCGGCGGTGGTCTTTGGAAACGCGATAACCTCGCGGATGGACTTCTCCCCGGCCAGCAGCGCCACGACGCGGTCCAGGCCCAGCGCAATGCCGCCGTGCGGCGGCGTGCCGTAGGCGAGCGCGTCGAGGAAAAACCCGAAGCGTTGTCTAGCCTGCTCGTCCGTCAGTCCCAGCGCACGGAACACCCGCGCCTGCACGTCCTGGCGGTGAATCCGAATGCTGCCCGAGCCCAACTCGACGCCGTTGAGCACCAGATCGTAGCCTTTCGAGCGCACCTCCCACGGCGCAGTTTCGAGCTTGTCCAGGTCTTCTTCAACGATGCCGGTGAACGGGTGCTGCGCGGACACCCAACGGTTTTCCGCCTCGCTCCATTCAAACAGCGGGAAGCCCGTCAACCATACAAATTCCCAGCGGCCTTTCGGAATCAGTTTCAACTGCTCAGCCAGGTGCAGCCGGAGCTGCCCAGCGACCAGCGCTGCAGCATCCGTGCCTTTGATCTGCTCTTTCGCTGCGACGGCAACGATCAGGTCTCCTGGCTTCGCGCCGACGTTTCCCACCAGCTTTTTCAGTGTTTCGGCACCCAGCGTTTTTTCCAGGGGCGAAGAGATGCCTTCGGCGGCGACCTTCAACGCGTAAAGCCCGCCCGCGCCCAGCGACTTCGCGCTCTCGCCGAGATCGTCGAGCTGTTTACGCGAAAACGTGGCCGCGCCCGGCACCACGAGCGCCTGCACGGCGCCCTCGATGTGCAGCGTTTCGCGCGCGGCCGCGGAGAAATACGCCGACACATCCTGCAGCTCCATGCCGAAGCGCAGGTCGGGCTTATCGATGCCGTAGCGGCGGACGGCCTCGCGGTACTCCATGCGGCGAAAGGGCGGCTTGACCTCGACGCCGATGACCGCGCAGGCGCGCGCCATCACCTGCTCGATCACCCCGAAGACGTCGTCCTGCCGGGGAAAAGACATCTCCAGGTCGAGCTGGGTGAACTCTGCCTGGCGGTCGGCGCGGAAGTCTTCGTCGCGGAAGCAGCGCACGATCTGGAAATAGCGGTCCATGCCGGCAATCATCAGGATCTGCTTGAAGATCTGCGGCGACTGCGGCAGGGCGTAGAACTGGCCGTGGTGGATGCGGCTGGGGACCAGGTAGTCGCGTGCGCCCTCGGGCGTGCTGCGCGTCAGCATGGGCGTTTCGATTTCGTAGAAGCCCAGCGCGTCGAGCGCCTTGCGCATCTCGAAGATCACGCGGTGGCGCAGCGCGATGTTCGAGCTTGGCTTCGGGCGCCGCAGGTCGAGATAGCGGTAGCGTAGCCGCGTCTCTTCGCTCGCCGCCACATCGTCCTCGATCACAAACGGCGGCGTCTTCGCCGTGTTCAGGACGTGGAGCCGCGCGGCAGTGACTTCTACTTCGCCCGTGGCGATTTCCGGGTTGGCTTTCTGTCGCCGCACAACGCGGCCCTCGACCGCGACCACATATTCAGCGCGCAGCTCTTCGGCCTTGGCGTGGGCGGTCGCGTGCTGCTCCTTGTTGAAAACCACCTGGGCGATGCCGGCGCGATCGCGCAGGTCAATGAAGATGAGGTTGCCCAAGTCGCGCCGGCGGTGCACCCAGCCCATCAGCACAACGTCACTGTCGGCGTGCGCGGCGCGCAGGTTGCCGCAGTAGTGCGTGCGCTTCAGACTGCCAAGAGAGTCGAGCACGATGTTTGTCGCCTCAGTCCTTCTCGCGTCGTCGAGTTCTTTTGTCGTCATTCCGAGCGCAGCGAGGAATCCCTCTGGAGAGATGCTTCGCTGAGCTCAGCAAGACACCCTGTGCGCCTAGCCAGACGCTGCTGATTGGGCGCTCGGCTCGGACTTCAAATGAGCAATCAGCTCGGATTCCGAGAGTTTCTTCTGCTCCCCGTCAGCCATGCGGCGCAGGACAAAGGTTCCCGACTTCATCTCGTCTTCCCCGAGTAGCACGGCGTAGCGCGCGCCGAGCCTGTCGGCCAGGCCCAACGCTTTTTTCAGCTTGGTTTCTTCGGCGGGCAGCTCGACGGCCAAGCCTTCCGCGCGCAGCCGCCGCGCGAGCTGCAGCGCCGCCGCATAGACCGGCGACGTCGCAGCACCGATCCAGGCGAGATAGACGTCCAGGTGGCTGGCGACAGAGCGCTTCCCTGCTCCCTGCAGCGCGAGGACGAGCCGGTCGGTGCCAATGGCGAAGCCGATGCCCTTGGTTGGCGGCCCGCCGAGCAGCTCGACCAAGCCGTCGTAACGCCCGCCGCCGCAGATGGCGTTCTGCGCGCCTAGGCCCGGCGCAGTGATCTCAAACGTCGTGCGCATGTAGTAGTCTAGCCCGCGCACCAGCCGCCAGTTGATTTCGCACGCGATGCCGCGCTGCTTCAACTGCTGCTGCACCTGCGCGAAGTGGTCAAGGCAGGCCGCGCACAGGTGATCGCCGATACGCGGCAGCTTTTCGATGATGGCCTGCTCGTCAGGCAACTTTGAGTCGAGCACCCGCAGCGGGTTGGTCTCGATGCGCCGCTGGCTGTCGGCGCCCAGTTGGTTGATGACTTTGATCAGTCCTTCCCGCAGCTTGGCCACGTACGCCGGACGGCACTCCTTGCAGCCAATCGAATTGATGTAAAGCGTAGCACCGGCGAGGCCCAGCCGCTCGAGATACACCATCAGCATCTCGATGACTTCCGCGTCAATCGCCGGGTGGTCCGACTGGCCCAGCAATTCGGCGCCGATCTGATAGAACTGGCGGTAGCGTCCTCTCTGTGGGCGTTCGCGGCGAAACATCGGCCCCATGTAGTAGAGCTTCACGTCTCCCGGCAGCGAGTGCATGCCGTGTTCGATGTACGCGCGCACCACGGATGCCGTGGCCTCCGGCCGCAGAGTGAGTGATTGAGCTCTCCCGCTAAATCGGCGCCTTAGGGCATATCCATCCTCCTCAGAAAAGGCCACTTGTTCCATCTGGTTCAATTTAGCCGGCCACTCCTGCCTTCGCAGAGTCTCCACTCTGTCGACCCGCGTCGGCTCATCCGAGAACGAATACATTTCCTTGCCGACGATGTCGGTGTCCTCGCCGACCGAGCGGGCGAAAAGTTCCGTTTGCTCGAAGACGGGCAGGCGGATCTCCTGGAAGCCGTAGGTGGCGAAGACGTCGCGGGCGGTCTGCTCGACGCGGTTCCACAGGGCGGACTCCGGCGGGAGGATGTCGCGGACACCCTTGATCGCCCGGAATTGTTTTCGCTCCGCCACTAGCAGGTTCCCTCTTTGGTCGGCGCGGCCATTTCAGCGCGGTACGTCTCAGCGTACTCGGCATAGCGCGCGGCGTACTGGTCAATTGACTCTTGATCTTCAGCCGTAAGCGCGCGGCGGAATTTCCCCGGATGGCCCATGAACAGGCTCCCGGGCGGTACGACGGTTCCTTCGGGCGCAAGCGAACCCGCGGCGACGATCGAGCCCGCGCCGATGCGCGCGCCATTGAGAATGATCGAGCCCATGCCCACCAGCACGCGCGACTCGATGGTGCAGCCGTGCAGCACAACGCCGTGACCGATGGTGACGCTGTCGCCCACGAGCAGCGGGTGCTCGTCGCGCATCACGTGGAGCACCGAGCCGTCCTGGACGTTGGTGCGCGCGCCGATGCGGATCCAGTGGACGTCGCCGCGCACCACGACGCATGGCCAGACGCTCGAGTACTCACCGATGGTGACGTCGCCGATCACCACCGCCGCCGGATCAATGTAGGCGGTGGCGGCAATCTGAGGCTTGCGCCCGCGGTAGCTGCGTATCAATTCTTCACCTCAGAAGCGCTGCCCACGCAAGAGCGGGGCTGCAAGGCAGCCTGTGGAGCGGCGCGCGGAACTTGTCCCGAGCGAATTGAGACGGCACGCCCATCGAGCAGAAACACAGGTCGAACCCCACTGATACCCAAACCTGCGTCTCCGAATAAACACGTCAAGCTAACACACGCCTCGCGGGGTGACAAGAAAGCGCCGGTGGAAACCGCGGAGGAGCGCGAGCCGCCCTGGATGTGCGAAAACCAAACCGCGGAGATCACTGCGGCGCAATAGCGAACAGCGGCAGAGACAACTAAATCCAAACCTTGAGCTTGGGCCAGAGCTCTTGCAACGAACCGTGGAGGCCGCGACACAGGTGCACGGGCCTGTCGTTCTCGTAGGGGATGGCGTAATCGTGATGGACCACGGCCACCTGCTCGACGTGGTCGAA
Organism: Terriglobia bacterium; assembly: GCA_041493955.1. GTDB lineage: Bacteria > Acidobacteriota > Terriglobia > Acidiferrales > UBA7541 > QHYU01. The sequence continues at coordinate 14,940 of JBGPZW010000057.1, read as the reverse complement.
GAGTTTCTCCAGGATCTCGCGGCGGTCGTCGAGAACGATCACGCATTCGCCGGTGTAGTTGCGCGGCCCCCAGAGGAAATAATTCTGGTGACCGCTCAGTGCCTTCGGGAGGCCGTACTTCCGCCCGAAGAAGTCGATAGCGCCGGCCTGGCCATAGTTCTGGCCAAAGATCGCGCAGCGGGACTTGTCCTCCGGCGAAAGCTTGTTGTACACGCCGGCGACCGTGGCGGCCATCTCCGGCCAGCCGAACATGTCGGCGTATTGCTGCGGGAGCTTGCCCAAGCGATGCGTTTCGGTGCGCGGTGGGGTGATGTGAAGAGCCTCTTCGTAGGCGATAAACGTCTCCACCGGGAGGATTGGCTTGGCGAAGGGCGCCAGCACCGCGCCGCCCGCGAGCAGCAGCACCACGTAGGCGGGCTTCAGCCACGCGCCGCGCGGTTCCGCCCAGACTTCGATCATCACCGCTCCCGCAGCGAGGAGCAAAGGATAAGCGGGCGAGAGGTAGTACACCTTTCCCGCCAGCACCACAAACAGGACCAGCATGATGACGTACGTCCAGCCGAGGACGCGGAAAGGTCTTGCGTTGCGCGAGAAGAAAAACCACGCAAGACCGGTCAACCAGAGGGGGAACGCCAACGGCTCAAGCAGGAGGATCTGATCCAGGAAGAATTTGACCGGGCTGAGCACGGCATTCTTGTTGCTGTGTTTGATGTTGCTCAGCAGCTCGTAGGTCGGCCAGCCGTGCCGGTACTCCCAGAGCAGGTTGGGCAGAAAAACCAGCAAGGCCACCAGGCCTCCCAGCCAGATCCACTTCTGGAGAAAAACCTTGCGCTGGCTGGTGAGCAGCAGCCCGAGGAAGAATGCGAGCCCGAAAAACAGCATGGCGTGCTTGGCCTCGAGCCCCAGCCCAGCGAGCAAGCCAAACAGCAGCCAGAGCCTCCCGTCCCCGCCCTTGAAAATCAGGATGGCTACGAAGGCGCAGGCCATCCACGAGATGGGCTGGAAGAAATCGGTGGAGAGGAAGCTAAACGTGCCGACGTAGATCGGCGCGGCGATCACGGCGACACAGGCCAAGACCTGCGCGTAGCGGCGCCCGCCCAAGGCGCGTGTGATCGCTCCGGTGAGCCAGACCAGCAGCCCGCCAGCCAGCGCCGGAACAAAGCGAAGGGCGAAGAGCGAATCACCAAGCAGCCGGCGGGAAAGCCAGGCCACCACGGCCACCAGGGGCGGCTGGTCCACGTAACCCCAGTCGAGGTGCTCGGCGCAAGCAATGAAATAGAGCTCGTCACGGAAATAGCCGTAGCCGCGGTGAAAAATCAGATGAAGGAACGCCGTGCCGAACGCGAGATAAGCGATGATCGCTCGATTGCTTAGAAACGGGCTGCGCGGCGCGGGCTGTTCGTCCAACAGGGCTCTCCTCAAGGTAATACGGGATGCTCAGACAAATGTTCCCGGCGGGCGGCGTACTACACGAAAAAGTTCAAACGCAGTGGGCACAGACCCACAGAAAAATCCGTGGCGGCGCGATGCGGCACGCCGGTGCAGGGAGAAGCTGAGCCGTTAGACGATCTGGACTCGGGGGCTGCCGACGGCGGCGTTCAGTTCCGCGAGGCGGGCAGCGACGGCGCGGGCCATGGCGTAGATGCTCTTCGCTCCGGGGGCGTCCTCGCCCAGCGCTGCGACGGGCTTCCCGGTATCGCCGCCGATGCGGATCTGCGGGTCAATTTCGATCTCGCCCAGCAGCGGCACGCCGAACAGTTGCGCCACGCGCTTGCCCTCACCGTGGCCGAAGATGTCGATGCGGCCCTGGCAGTGCGGGCAATTGAAGTAGCTCATGTTCTCGACCACGCCCAGCACTTCGACGTTGACCTGGCGAAACATCTCGATGGCTTTGCGCACGTCGGCCAGCGCGACCACCGAAGGGGTGGTGACAACGACGGCCCCGGTGACCGCGACAGTCTGAATCAGTGTCAACTGCACGTCGCCGGTGCCCGGCGGGAGATCCACCACCAGGTATTCCAACTCTCCCCACTCCACGCTGCGCAGGAACTGCTGGACGACGCTGTGCAGCATCGGCCCGCGCCAGATCATCGGCCGGTCGCCGGGGTTGAGCAGGCCCATCGAGATCATCTTGAGCCCATAGGCCTCGACGGGCAGGATGCGGCGCTCGCTGATTGCCCGCGGCTGCTCGCTGCTGTTTAGCATCAAAGGGACGTTGGGGCCATAGACGTCGGCGTCGAGCAATCCCACCGTTACCCCCATGCGGTTCAGCGCAATGGAGAGGTTGACCGCAACGGTCGTCTTCCCCACGCCCCCTTTGCCGCTGGCCACGGCGATCAGATTCTTTACGCCGGCGATCGGCGTCTTGTCTCCCGGACTCACTTGACCTGGTGGCATCCATCACCCTTTGCGATAGGCTTCTTCCCGACTGAGCTAGTCCCGCCCCTGCAGGACGTTCTCCTCTGGTCGTCGAACTGGGGACGGCGCGGCCGATGGATCAGGAAGGCGCCGGCATCGAGAGCGAGCAACGATGATAGTCCTTGCCGCACACGGGGGCAAGCCGGCCCGCTGGCGGGTAGTGTCCTAATTCGAGGTGCGTGTGGTGGAAGCAAAAAGAAAGCACTGCATCTGGTGGCTCGGCAAACCGATGTGAATGCACTGTTCAAACTCAGGAATCATGTCCACTGATTCCTCGGGAATGTCACCTGGCCCTACGCGCGAGAACACCGCTTCGGAAATAAATAGGCGAAGCCCGGTGTCATTTGAAAAGGAAAGCTCAAGACACTCATCCAAGCACAGGGCGACGCGCCCATTTTTTGATGACAGCGCAAACGAGGGAGTGGCGCACAATACGGAAATTGACGTGTTCTCACGCTGCCACCTGCTAAACAGGCTCAGCGCATCCGTCGGCGAAATATTGTCCATAACTCTCGATGATTCAGAATTTTTAAATGATGACTCTTCCAAAGAATTATACGCCACATCCGCCACGCCTCGAGAAGTCATGAGAGGCACCGGAGTATCGGATGATCTTTTTCAAATTAGGACACTACCCGCCGGCGCCACGGGGTGTCGTGCCAGCCAATCACCCGTTCTTAACAGGAAACACCTCAGCTTGCGTACCATTGTTTCTGCCGGGAACGTCTACTAAGTTGCTCAAGGGCCCTGGGAACCACCCGTGTCCCTCCCCACACGGGATGAAAACAGACGCCAAAACTGCGGTGGCTCGCGCCTTCGTGCGCAGCCTGAATATTCTGCTGAAGTACGCCCGCCTCTACGGGATTAACCACACCCGAACGACCGCCCAGTTTCAGACCGCCTGGAACGAGTTGCGCGCCGCGGTGGCCGCCGACGAAACCGGCTTGCTGCTCGGCGCCTCGGGCACGCAGCTTCTGCTGGATGGCGTGCCGCTCGATGCTAAGCCAACCGAACGGAGCTTTGCGCACTTGCTCTCCGCCGCGGGCCTCGCCAGCATCCATTTTTTGCCAAAGGTTACTCAGGATGAGCTGTCGCGCTTCGCGCACGCCTTCCCCACCAGCGGCGCGAAACCCACTGCACTGGCCGAGCAGCTGAAGGCGGCGCTTACCGGGATCTCAGGAATCCGCATTAATGAGATTCGCTTCGTGGCCGAGGACGTCGCGCTCTCCGAGGCCAAGACCGCCGCGCAGATCACCGCGAACGCGCTGGGCACCGACGCCGAGCAGTTCCGCGCCTTGCTCAACGACCCGCAGAAGCTGCTGCAACTGATCGCTGCCGCGCAAGGAGCCCGGAGCGGTCCCCGTGGTGGACCGGGCGTTGGCGCGCGCGAGTTGGCAGGGCCGGGGGCATCCGGAACCGCAGCGGGGGGCTTGCAGGCCGCGGGAACAACCATCGCAGTTGTCGAAGCGCCGGGCGTTGCCGTGGGACCGGCTGGCGGCGGGACGGCCGGCGCAGGGCTCGGAGTGCCAGGTGGTGGAACTGGCTTTGCGCCGCAGGAAGATGACATTCTGAGCGTCCTACGCGTGCTCAACCATCTCGGTCAGATCAGCGGCGAGCCAGGCGCGCCGACCGGGCCCGCCATAATGCAGGAGCAGCTCGCGAAGCTGCCGGAGCGGGCGCAGGATTTGCTGCAGCAGGCGCTCGCGGCCCTCGCCGCACAAGCGCCCTCGACGGTTCTCGAACAGCCGATGGTGCTGAAACTCGCCGAGCATCTGGCCATCCGCTTTGCGCTCGACCGCTACGAACGCGGCGAAATTCGAGTTAATGCTGTTCGCCAGATGCTCGAGCGCATGAATCAGGAAATCGAGGGCCTGCGCAAGATCCTGGGCGCGCATGAAGAGAAGATGACCAAGGCCGGCCTAGTTGTGGAATCCCACGCCGATGTGCTGGACCGGCAGTTCTGGGCGGCGGTGCCGGAGTCGGGCAAGCGCGCTGTGCTGCTGTCGCCGGAGGCCTGGTGCATCCCGCCGCGCAACATCCGAGCTTACGTCGAGGAACTCTTCCGCCGTGAGGAGAGAGCCATGGCGGACAGCATCCTGCTCAATTACGCCGGCTGCGTCTCCAATCCGGAAGTCGACGCGCGCCGCAAGACGGCCCTGGGCCTGGCCGAACTCGCCGAGCTCTATGCCCGGGGCGACGGCCGCGCCCTGGTGACTGCGATCCGCCAGTTGGGCACGCAGCTCTGCGTGGAGCGCGAGGCGGACTTGCAGAGCCTGGCGAGCGCTGCGTTCGTGCGACTCTGCCAGCAGGCCATTACGCAGCGAAGCTACCTGGCCCTGAACCAGGCCCTCAGTTCCTTGGATAGCGTCGAAAGCCAGCGACCTGCCTTTGGCCAGACCCTGCGGCCGCGCGTGGGCGTGGAAAACCGCCTCGCGGAGTTCGTTGAGGAGGCTCTGCGCACCCACCCCCTCCCGGAAGGCCTGGCCGACATCCTGCGCCTTTTGCCGCGCTCCGCTGTCGAGTGCCTGACCGGCCGGTTCAACCGCAGCGGCAATCGTAAGGATTGTGATCGCCTGGTGGAGTTGGCCCGAGAAGTTGGGCCGGCGGGCATCTCGCAACTCCGCGATGCGCTGCGCATTGGCCCGGCGACCGAAGCGGCCGAGTGCGTGGGCCTGCTGAGCCGCCTCGATGCTGCCGCGGTGGAGCAGTTCCTGCCCGGGCGGCTACACGAATGGCAACGCTCAACCCACGACCGCGTGGTGAGGCTGCTGGCTTGCGGCGGCGCACCCGAGCGGGGGCGCTTGCTGCTCGCCGCGCTGGACGCGATTGACCCCTTAATCCTGTCGCTGGCCATCGATGAAATCGGCATGTGCGGCGACGCCTCCACGGCGGGCCCGTTGCTGGCCCTGGTCGAAGGCGAGTTGCCCAAAGGCGGAACCCCGTACCTCCGGCTCAAGGCGATTGAAGCTCTCGGGCGGCTGCGCGCCACGGCGGCGGCCAGTCCGCTGCGAAGAATTCTGGAGGCTAGGCAGTTCCTGCGCTGGGTGCATCCCAGCGAGTTGCGCATCGCGGCCGCTCAGGCCATGGAAAGAATCGACCCGGACTGGGCGCGGGAGTTTCTGCCCCGGGGCGGCTTGAGCGCGATGCAGCTCTCCCTGGAGCCGCTCGATGCGGAAGCGGATGCGCGGTGGTTCCGCCAGCGGCGTTACGAGCGCATCCGCCTGGCGCGGCCGCTGGCAGCCACGGCCACCGGAGCGAAGGAAATGCTGCTGCTGGAGATCAAAGCCGCCAGCCTCAGCGGCGGTCTGGCCAGCACGGAGCGTCACGTTCCGCCGGGCGCGCAGATGACTCTCAAGCTGCACTCCGGCTGGAGCGGCATGCGCGCCACCGTGCTGATGCGCGACAACCGCGCGCAGGACGTAGCCTTTGAGTTTGTGGATATGGACCTCGAGTCGCGATCCCGGCTGCGCCGCCTGCTGGTTGACAACCTCGGTTCGTCCCTATCCATGGAGCAGGGCTTGAGTGGGCGCCGGCCGGGCCGGGACAAGATCCCCGCCCGCTAGCTGCGGCTCAGCCACACCTGCCCGGCCCCCTCGCCGTTCGCTCCGCCACCGGAACACTCTCCTGTGTTTGTGCTCATCCCCTTTGACGGGTCGTGCGCATCTAAGTCTGAGTACGCCTGAGCTGGGGCCGGCAGGCCGCTTTGCAGCCTGTTGGCCTACGGGATACAATCAATATGCGGCTGCGTAGCCACTCGAAGCAGTCCTGTTGCTGCGGGACTGCTTCTGTTGTGTAGGGAGCGACCTGCTGGGCCGCTCAGGAGCCTCCCACAAAAAACTCATGCGTGTAGAAGAGATCTTCGATCGGGTCGTCGCGCGATTCATCGGCACCAAGCACGAGCGCGACATCAAGCGCATTATGCCGCTGGTCCAGGCGACCTGCGCGCTCGAGCCGGAGATGCAGCACCTGAGCGACTCGCAACTCGCCGCCAGGACTCCCGCGCTGAAAGCGCAGGTCGCCGAGCGCCTCGACGGCGCCGAGCCGGACGACCCTCAGTATAAACAGCGACTCGCCGAAGCCCTTGAGCCGGTGCTGCCCACGGCCTTCGCCCTGGTGCGCGAAGCCGGCCGGCGCAAGCTCAATATGAGGCACTTTGACGTCCAGCTCATCGGCGGAGTCGTCCTGCACGAGGGCAAAATCGCCGAAATGAAGACGGGCGAAGGCAAGACGCTGGTGGCCACCTTGCCCGCCTATCTCAATGCCTTGGCCGGGCGCGGCGTGCACATCGTCACGGTGAACGACTACCTAGCCCGGCGCGACGCCGAGTGGATGGGCCCGATTTACCGCGCCCTGGGGCTCACCGTCGGAGTCATCGTGCACGACCTCGACGATGCCCAGCGCCGCGCCGCTTACGCCACCGACATCACCTATGGCACCAATAACGAGTTTGGGTTCGACTATCTGCGCGACAACATGAAGTACGACCTGGCCGACTGCGTCCAGCGCGGCCACCAGTTTGCCATCGTGGACGAGGTGGACTCCATCCTGATCGACGAAGCGCGCACTCCGCTGATCATTTCCGGGCCCGCCGAGGAGTCCACCGACAAGTACTACCGCATCGACAAGATCGTCCCCAAGCTCATCCAGGACATCGATTACACCGTCGACGAAAAACACAAGACCGCCACGCTGACCGAAGAAGGCGTCAGCAAGTGCGAGCGCCTGCTGGGTCTCGGCAACCTCTACGACCCCGCGCACATGGAGACCATCCACCACGTCTACCAGGGGCTGCGCGCGCACACCCTCTACAAGCGCGACGTAGACTATGTCGTCAAAGACGGCGAGGTAGTCATCGTGGACGAGTTCACCGGCCGGCAGATGCCCGGCCGGCGCTGGTCCGACGGCCTGCACCAGGCCGTGGAGGCCAAGGAAGGCGTCAAGATCGAGCGCGAGAATCAGACCCTGGCAACGATCACTTTCCAGAACTATTTCCGCATGTACAAGAAGCTCGCCGGCATGACCGGCACCGCGGAAACCGAAGCGGCAGAGTTCGAGAAGATCTATAACCTCGATGTGGTTGTCATCCCGACCAACCGCGTGCTGATCCGCATCGAAAACCCGGATGTGGTGTATCGCACCGAGGCCGAAAAATTCGACGCCACGGTCAACGGCATCCTGCAGGAAGATGGCTCGCGCGACTTCGGCATCCGCCAGCTGCACGAGCGCGGCCAGCCGGTGTTGGTAGGCTCGATCTCGATTGAAAAATCCGAGCGCATCGCCGAGCTGTTGAAAAAAGCTGGCATCCCTCACCAGGTGCTCAATGCCAAGCAGCACGAGCGCGAGGCCAAGGTCGTTGCGCAGGCCGGCCGCAAGGGCGCCGTCACCGTTTCGACCAACATGGCCGGCCGAGGCACTGACATTCTGCTTGGCGGCAACCCCGAGGCCATGGCCCGCGAGTATTGCCTGAAGAACAAGATCGCCATGCCCTACGCAGCAGCACCAACGGTGATTGGGGCGCCCGGGTCAGGCGACGGGAGCGTCCCGGACGGCGCGGGCGGCGCTCCGCCGAGCATGGTGCTCTTCCAGCACGAAGGAAAAATCTTCCAGGTGCCGCTCGAGCAGTGGAAACCGCTCTACGACCAGTTCGCCGGGCAGTGCCGCGCCGAACACGACGAGGTTGTCGCGCTCAGCGGCCTGCACATCCTTGGTACCGAGCGGCACGAAGCCCGCCGCATCGACAACCAGCTCCGCGGCCGCGCCGGCCGCCAGGGCGACCCGGGCTCTTCGCGCTTCTTCCTCTCCCTCGAAGACGACCTTCTGCGCATCTTCGGCGGCGAGCGCGTCAAGGCGCTGATGTACCGCCTAGGGATGACGGAGGGCGTGCCCATCGAATCAGGGCTGATCTCGCGCCGCATCGAGAACGCGCAGAAGGCCGTCGAAGCGCAGAACTTCGAGGCTCGCAAGCACCTACTCGAGTACGACGACGTGATGAACAAGCAGCGCGAGACCATCTACTCGATCCGTCGCACCGCGCTCGAAGGCAAGGAACAGAAAGAGTACGTCCTTGGCATCGCCGAAGATATCGCCACCGAACTGGCCGGGACGTTCTGCCCGCGCGAGCAACATCCCAGCCAGTGGAACACCACGCAGTTTACCAATGAGATCTTAAACCAGTTCGGTATCGACCTCAAATCAGTCGGCATTGACCCCGCCAAACGCAACCACGACGACCTGGTCAGCGCGCTCATCGCAAGCGTCAAGAAGCGCTACGAAGAGAAGGAAAAACTCTTCGGTGGCGAGGTGATGCGCTGGCTCGAGCGCCGCATCCTGCTCGACGTTGTCGATACGCAGTGGAAAGACCACCTGCTGACCCTCGACCACCTCAAGGAGGGCATCGGCCTGCGCGGCTATGGTCAGAAAGACCCGCTGGTCGAGTTCAAGAAAGAAGCCTTCACGCTCTTTGAAGACATGATGGGGCGCATCGACACCGAATCCGTCCGCTACCTCTTCCTGGTTCGGCCGGCCGAAGACGCCGGCATGGCTGCGGCCGCCGGCGGCGAACCTTCCGGACCGCGTTCAACCCCCGCCGCTGTCCGCGAAATCGAACGCCGACAGCGCCGCCAGCAGCAGGAGCTGCAATACCAAACCGGGCCGGCCCAGGCCGAAGCGCCTAAGCCCGTTCGCACCGGCGCCAAGATCGGTCGCAACGATCCCTGTCCCTGCGGTTCTGGCAAAAAGTACAAGAAGTGCTGCGGCCGAGCAGCGTAGATCACGCGCAAGCTCCGTGCTGCTTGCTCACTAACAATATCACCCCCGCCGGTGTTGACTCGCCGGAAAACTCCTGTGGCCTTTTGCATGGACAGCCCTGCGCTTGTCAGCTATCAAAGAGACTGCGTGCACGAGTCATCTTGGGAGATCTGGAGGGTCATCCGATGCGAAAGTTACTGGCACTGTGCGGGGCGGTGATCTGTTTTTCATTTGCCGCGTCCGCCCAGGATAGTTCCACCGCGCTCGCGGCTGCGGACCTAACGGTCACGGTGCCCAGCCCTGCTCCGAGCCCGACGAGGTATTCGACCGGCGAAACCTTCCCCTGGAAGCTTTCGGTCTCCTATCAATTGATTCGCATCCGCCCGAACATCGGCGCGAACTTCAACCTGCACGGCTTCGACGCATCGGTGACCCGATTCGTGAATGACTGGTTCGGTATCGAGGGCAATGTGGGCGCAGCCTTTGGCGACACTCCGAGCACCTTCACCGACTTCAACCCCACCGCGCCGAGCCTGAGGGCAAAGTTGATCCAGTACGGCGGCGGGCCGCACATCGTCTATCGCAACAGCTCGCGGATCGAGCCCTGGGGCCACATCATTTTAGGAGGAACCCATATTCGGCTCACCCAGACCGCTGCAGGTCCCGTCAGCGTCAACGCTTTGGCCTACTCGGTGGGCGGCGGCGCGGATTTCAAGCTGGGCCCCCGGGCGTTCTGGCGCGCCGAGGCTGATTTCTTCGCGACTCGTTACTTCAGCACGTTTCAAAAAAACTTTCAGATCAAGACAGGTCTTGTTCTGAATTTCTAGCCGCAATCCTCCCCGAGTGACAGGGCCGGCCCTTGGGTCCCGCAACCGCGGGATTCGGGAAGCCGGCCCTGTTCCTTTTTCGCCGCCTCGCCACGCTTTCATTTCCCGCTCTCGCGGTTTGACTGGAATACAGAGCCGGGTTTCCCAGCCGGGGAACTTTCTACCCGAGGCAGAAAGTTCGCCGGGCCCCGACCGGTGGCGCCTGGATGCTAACTGCCTCCCTTTCAACGGCTTGTCACCGACGCTGACTGGCAGGTGGGTTGCACCCCAGTTCCCGGCAAGTGTGGTTTTCGATGGGGGTGTCCCGCAGTGACGGCCCGGCAGCGCTGCTGTTCGGTGGCTGGCTGTGAACAGGGTGTGCTTGCGCCCCTGGCTCAGGAAGGGCTTTGCCTGGACCACTACATCGAACAGGCCTCCGTTCGCCTGCGAGGGGCCCTGGAAATCTGCCACCGTGGGCAGCCACTCGACTACCGCACGCTCGACTGGCTATTGGCGCAGGCCGATTATGCTGTGCAATCGCTGTCGCAAAACGGCGGGAGGAGCACGTCGGCGCAGCGCGTCAAGCTGCTTGAACTGCTGCTGGATCTTGCCAATCTCCAGGAGTACCTGCGCCACCATTCGGTGCAGTTGAAGCGCGCCGACTGAAAGTGTCTTCCATGCTGAACCATTCCTCTCCTGACGGCTTGTCCTACCGGGTACCCGGTTCTAGAATCGAGCCAGGCCCCCGCACGACTGGGGCGGCGCCCCGGCCCGGGATTGAGCCTTTCGGCCCTTGCGGGATACAACGCGACGCCTGTGGCGCGCTTCAGGAGAGTGGCGGATGTCCGGAGAATCGAGACCGCGTTGTGAATTCGAGAGCGAAAAAATGATCGTGCGCTTCGAAGTCACCCTCGCTGCCGACGTGAATGCTATCTCGCCCGTGGTGGATAGCGTGATGAATGTCGTTCACCAGATGGGCTGCGCCGAGGGCAAAGAGTTCGAGGTGGAGACGGCGCTGCGCGAAGCTTTGGCCAACGCTATCGTCCACGGCTGCAAGAACGACCCCAGAAAAATGGTGCAGTGCTGCGTGGCCTGCGACGAAACTCGCGGCCTGCTCATCGTCGTGCGCGACTCCGGCACGGGCTTCGATCCCGCCTCGCTCCCCAGCCCGACCATGGGCCAGAACATCTATTCCGAGCATGGCCGCGGGATCTACCTGATCAACCAATTGATGGATGACGTGCGCTACGAGCGCGGCGGCACTGAAATTCACATGCGGAAGTACTGAGCGCCATGGACGAGGCCCCGCAAAAACCCGGGCGTTTCAGGGCGGCGATGCCGTGCATTCCCGGCGTTGGCGAGTCGCCACCCCTATTGGAATCCCCTTTCGCAAAACTCAAGAGAAATCCCAAGGTGCGGATTGCCGTCCCACTTGCGGGAGCGCTGCTGCTGGGCGCCGTGGTCGCTTGGTTGACGCTGCACGCGCCGCGGCCGGCCGCCACCGCGCCAGTTCCCGCCGTGGAGGCTCCGGCACCAACGCCGCCCGCCACTGCGCCTTCCAACCCTGCTCCGGCAGTCGCTGTGGTCTCGCCGGACGGCCCGACCGAGGTGGCCACGCTCCAAGAGTTGGCCAAGCCGTGGTCATCAAGAAAGTTTCTCATTCGCAAGCGGTTCAGCAACGAAACCCTGCCGGCAATCGTCGTGCGTCTGCCCGGCGGCAAGGCTGACCACGGCGCTGCTTTCTGGGCGTTTTCCCTGCAGGCGCCTTTCGGGCGCTGCGAGCTGGAGTTTGTTACCGACCTCGGCAAGCTTTCCAGCCAATACGGCTGCCGCGGCAGCCATCCGATGGTCGGCGATCCCTGCAACGGTATCGTTTACGACCCACTGCGCATGGGCACACTGGGAGGCGGCGTGTGGGCCCGCGGCGAAATCGTCCAGGGGGCCGGAATCCGCCCGCCGATCGGGATCGAGGTGCGCGTCCAGGGCAATCACCTGGTCGTCGTCCGAATGGAATAAGCCCGCGCTCGATTTGAAACGCCGAAACCCATGGCCTGGAGATGCAGGGTTGCGGGTCAACGCACCCCGTTCTAGTTCCCCGAAATTCCCCTGGATTTCGATTGCCGGAGTGAACTGCGGAGGTCTACGCCCTGTCACCGCAGCGACGGACTTCCTCGCTCATCTTTCCCACCAGCATCAGCGCGACCATTTTCTGGTCGGCCAGCCACGACCAGAGTGGATGAGCGAACGTCGCCGGGCGGTTGTGCTCCACGAAAAAGTGCGAAACCCAGGCCAGCGCGTACGGCACCACCAGCGCCGCCGCCACCAGCCACGCATTCCGGAGCACGATCACTAGGATCACCAGCAGCCAGCCCAGCAGGGTTCCAATTAAGTGAAAGCCGCGCGTCACCGGCTGGCGGTGGGCAAGCACATAGTGCGGCCAGAATTCAGCGAACGAGCGCGGCGCCTGCATCGGGTTACCTCGTGCGCGAATTCTACCGCAAGAATGCGCTTCCGAGGAGAGCGCAAAAGGCAAGGCCACTACCGCACCCCCGAGGCCTGGAACGGCAGTGGCCATTGGTCAGGACCCGCCCGGAGCGAGGCTAAAGTTTCTCAACGACCCGGGCAACGATCACCGGGTTGCCGCTGAGGTCTTTCAGGACCAGGCTGACGAGCGCAATCGGAGTACCGCAGATGTACGATGCGAGCGGATCTGCTTGTGAACGCCCATGCACCTTTCGAAGATGCTGTTCGTTCTCTCTTGCAACCTGACTTTCATCCGGCCGCCAACACGCCGAAGTTGTTCCGCAACAAAGGTGACGGTAGCTTTGAAGAAGTGACGGCGTAGATGGGGCTCGACCGCTGCTACGGTATAATGCACGTCCTTCCCGTCGACATTGATTCGGACGGGTGGACAGACTTGCTGCTCACAAACGGCGGCTTAGATTCGCAACGCGTGGAACCCAGCGTGGTTCTGCGAAACTTGCAGGGTAAGCGATTTCAGGAGTGGTACTATGTGCCCGGTTTCGGCAGACCCGGAAATTTCACTGGCGCCGCCATTGTCGGGTTCGAGCGGGATGGTGCCCACGACGTTTACCTGGCGCAGAACTCGATCCTCCGCGACAGGTTCAGCAGCGATGCCCTCTTCTTGCAGCTTCGGGTCCAAGAGGGCTCTCACAATCCAACTCTCCAGGACAATGCTCCCAACCGCCGGAGCCCTTAGGAAGTCAGTTGTCCGAGGATGTCAGGAGGCGAAGCGCCATCATGCGAAATTTCACGCGCTTACGTGGGTTTTCATCCAGCCTTGATAGACACACGACCCGACCAGGAAGAGTAATTCTTCGTGCGAGCCTGATGGTTTCTTGGACCCTTGCTAGCAGCTTTCTATTGGGACTGCATGCACAGCAAGCAGAACAAGCACGTCAGCCCGGGCGGCAGGTGGCCCAGAAGAAAGTTGCATCACCCCGGTCCGAATCGCTCCAAAAGTACCACAATATCGGCAAGGCTCACTACGAGCAGGGCCAGTACGCAGAAGCCGTCGGCGAATTCCAGAAGGTGATCGGCACCGGCCGCGCCCTGGCCACGGATTATTTGAACCTAGGCCTCGCGTTGATACAAGTGAACCGGCTCGATGATGCTTTGGGCGCGCTCACTACGGCCAAGCAGATGGATCCACAGCTTGTGAGTGCTGATTACACCCTCGGCATCCTCTTCAAGCACGAGCTGCGCTATCCCGACGCGGAAGCCGCGCTCACGCGTGTCGTCGAAACCGACCCCGCCGATCCGGCCGCCTGGTTCAATCTCGGCAACGTGCGTTTTGCTCAGCGCAAGCTGGAGCAGGCATTGGACGCTCACAATCACGTGGTCGAGATCGGATTCGGCCGCGGTCGGAACTTCTACGTTGCTTCACTCTTTCGTACGTTCACTATCCTCTCGCAGCTAAAACGGCATGAAGAGGCCCAGAAGTTCCTGCAGAGGCACGAGAATATGCGCAACAAGGTGCCTGACATCTCGCTGCAGAACCCGGCGTTGGAGGGCGGCAAGTACGGCTCCATCATCGTCCCGCAAGCATCCCCACAAGTGACGACGCAACAGCCCAAGACTGAAAGAGTGGCTTTCGTTGACATTACGGCCAAGCTGAATCTCGCGCTGGCCCGCGTCAGTTCATCGCAAGGGCGGGCGACCGCGGCGCAAGTCCGCAAGAGCGAGTACTCGCTTGACTTTGCTCGGACCACTCTGGTGCCCCGTTTTGGTCCCTCGGTGACCATCGGAGACTATGACGGTGACGGCCACCCTGATTTCTATGTGGTCGACCCTGCAGGCCCGAATCATCTCTTCCACAATAACGGTGACGGGACTTTCACCGATGTGACGGCGAAAGCCGGAGTGGCCGGCCCCGGCGCGAGCCTCTCGGCCACTTTCGCCGATTACGATAACAGCGGTAGGGCCAGTCTATTCGTTGCCGGTTTGGACGGAGTCAAGCTTTACCGGAACCGCGGGGATGGCACCTTCGTGGACGAAACGGAAAAGGCCGGTCTTCATGCGCCGCCGGGGGAACTCGACACGGGAGCGGTGCTCATTGACGCGGACAACGATGGTTTCCTGGACCTCGTGGTCACCTCCTATACCAATCTGAAGTCACCTCCCAAGAAGGATTCCTCCGTTTTCCCGGATGACTTCAGCGGCGGGACGATTCGCTTCTATCGGAACAACGGCGATGGCACGTTCACAGACATGACCCGCGCATCCGGGCTGGCCTCCGCTGAGGGACGAATGCGAAAAGTCCTTTTTGCAGACTTTGACAACGACGGCTTCATGGACCTCCTGGTCGTCCGGGATGACGGTCCGCCGCTGCTTTATATCAGTCAGGGAGAAGGCAACTTCGTGGATCGAACGTCAAAGGCGGGGAAGGACTTCACTCAGTCGGTGGCCTTGGATGCACAAGTTGCGGACTTCAATCACGACGGCAACT
>JBGPZW010000086.1:0-14321 GCA_041493955.1 Terriglobia bacterium | reverse complement strand
TGTTGCGCCAGTTTTTTGAACCTTCCCTGTTCCTCCTCTCCGTTCAGCGGTACTCCCGAGCCTGCGGGGGACTGATCACCCATCTCCCGTCGGGCTCAAGGAACTCAAGACCGATGGCAAAGCCTACGCCGCGCAGCGGCTGGCAGTAAGCCACGCGCGCCGTGGCGCGGAAGTCGCCCGGCAGCGAAGCGATCACCACGCGATCGTTCGGCTGCCAGCGGCGCACAGTGACCACCCGGGCGCCGCGCGAACTGACGTCCTGCGTAAAGGTGGTCTCCACACCGGGCGTGTGCTGGTTGCCGGAAAGCTGCACGGCCACTTCCATCGGAATTCGTTTTTCGAGTCGTGGAAAGTTGTAGTTCCTGTCCATGACTCCCCCTCAGTTGCGCGTCACAAACAGGCCGCGATCCGCGAGAACGAGCGCACGTCGCTGCGGCGGCCTTTCATCCGGTACAGGGCGCGGTCGGCGGCCCCCAGAAGTTTTTCCACTGTGTCGCCATCCTCCGGAAACACGGCGTGGCCCGCGCTCACGGAGACAATAGGTTTCTCCCCGTCGGTGGCCAGGCGTTCGCAGATGCGTTTCGCCACCAGCCCGGCCGCTTCGCCGTTGGCCTCGGGCAGAACCAGCGCAAACTCATCGCCGCCGTACCGCGCAGCCGTGTCGATGGAGCGGCAATGAACCCGCAGGACATTGGCCAGGCGGCAGAGCGCGCGGCTGCCGACCAGGTGGCCGTGATGGTCATTGATTGTTTTCAGGCCATCCAAGTCCAGCAGCAGCACGGAGAACGCCCGGCGGGTGCGCCGCGAGCGCCGGATCTCGTTCTCTAGCACATCGATCAGCCGGCGGTAGTTTGCGATGCCGGTGAGCGGGTCGCTGACTGCCAGGTGGCGCACTCTCTCAAACAGGCGCGCGTTGTCCACCAGCGCGCCGCCGAGCACGATGGCGTAGCTCGAGACCTTGAGCACCTGCGCCAGCGTGAACGGGGCGTCGAGCAGGCGTTCCGACTGGCTGGCCAGCAGGTGGCATGCCACGTTGAGCGACGCGCCCCAGAACAGCCCGCGGTCAAAGGCGGAAGCGGCCATCAGCAGGCGCCGCCGGAAGCCGATCGCCGCGGCCAGGAAGATCGCCGCGGGAAACAGGTCCCACGGCCGCGCGAGAATCGCTGCCGGGCGCATCGGTGGTTCGGCCGGTGCTCCGAGATAGACGGCGCTGGTCAGATAGGCCACTGCGCCGACCACCAGCAAAGCGCCGGCAATCTCACGCCCGGGCTCGCGCGCGTTGGGCAGCCGCCGCTCCACCAGCAGCGCGGCCACCAGCAGCCCGGCCAGCAGCGTGCGGCTCACCATCCAGGCCAGCGGCACGCGCATCTGCGCCGCCGAGCCCGCGGCGAGCAGGTTGTAGAAGCCAAACGTGGCTCCCGTCTCGATCAGGCCGGAGAGGACAAAACCGAAGGCCAGGATCAGCGAGATGCGGTCATGCGTGCCTTTGAAGCGGATCAGGGCGTTGGCCGCGTAGGTGAAGCTCAGCAGGCTGCCAACGATTTCCAGGTATGTATAGAGGAGAGGATCGGAAGAAAAATTCAGGTTGCGCAGCCACCACGCCAGCGCGAGAAAAGCCGCAGCGCCCGCCAGGCCCAGTGGCCAGCGCAGACGCTGAAACGCCCGCCCGAGTTGCTGCAGTGTCCCCACGATTCCCCAGCAAAACCCATAGGAAAAGCAGCCCGTCGGACATAGTTGCAACTCTGGAACCACTTTCCCAAAGGCTCCCCCGCTGCGTAACTCTTTGAAAGGCGGGGTGTTCTTACAAGCGCGGGAACCGGGCATGGGGAAAGAAACGCAAAAACCGCGGGGTCAGGTATAGAAACGTTACCAGGTCGAACCTTGGCTTCTCATTTGCAGCGTGGAAACCTTCGAGCGGGGACTAACACCCGTGCGAGGCGCCTGCAGGGGGCGTGCGGGGATCGTGTGGCCGAGAGGCCGTCAGACCTTGGGCTTCGGAGGGGGCAGATCACGGGCCTGCACCTGGTCCTGAAAGCCGATCTTGTTGTGCGTGCCGTCGCAGAAGGGCTTGTTGGCCGAATGCCCACAGCGGCACAGAGAAAGCGCGGTGCGGCCCGCCAAACCAAAAATCTTGCCTTGCGGGTCCACGATCTCGAACTCGCCCTCAATGCGCAACGGGCCATTGTTGAGCGGGGTGATCTTGGTGGCTGGCATCTGTTCCTCCCTCCCGAAGACTGATGGTCTTGGCGAAGCGCGAACAAGCGCTCCTACCACAGACGGACTTCAGCGAGAACCCAAGGAGGCAGAACGCGCCTCGGCATCGCTTTCGTGCACTTCGCGCAGGTGGCCGCTGCGCACGTCGTAGATGAAGCCGTGCAACTTGATGTCTCGCGGCAGATATGGACTTTCGCGGATGCGCCGGAGCTGCGCGCGCAAATTCTGCTCCAGGTCCGTGAAGGCGTGAAAGTGCAGGTGCGACGTCTCCTGCCCGCTTTCGCTCTTCAGTTGCTGGCGGAGTTGCTCATCCTGGAAGGTGAGCATGCCGCAGTCGGTATGTTCGAGGACGAAGATGGTGCGGGTGCCGAGCAGGCCCGTGGAGATGATCAGCGAGCGCAGTGCGTCGTCGGTCGCCAGGCCACCGGCGTTGCGGATGATGTGCGCCTCACCGGTCCTGAGCCCGAGGATTTGCTCCACGGTGAGCCGCGCGTCCATGCAGGCCACCACCGCCAGCTTCCGGGCCGGCGGCATGGGCAGGTGCCCCAGGTCGAACGATCCGGCGTAACGCTGATTAGCTTCGAGCGTTTCTTCGTAGACTCCCATTGGTGCCCCCCCTGAAATGGCGCCGGGTAACCACGGCGCTTCTCAAAGCCTGTCCAAACCAAGAACCAGCCGGCTGCCAGCCCCGGCGCGTGCGCAACCAGGAGTCCCGGTCCTAAGGACCTTAGCCGCGCCCCACCGAGGGACAACAATACCCCTTCCGCGTATCGAGCTGCGGCAAGCGCGGCGCGCAAACCACTGCCGGACGGACCTCCTCAGTACTTCGGCAGGGACGGGTCCACTTCATCCGACCAGGCCAGAATGCCGCCCTTGAGGTTCCAGACCTTGCGGAAGCCGGCTTTGCGCAAGAATTCGACCGCTTCGGCCGAACGTTTCCCGGAGCGGCAGTGCGCGACGATTTCGCGCGAGCTGTCCAGTTCGTGCACGCGCCGCGGCAGCTCCCCGAGCGGGATCAGGTGGCCGCGCAGGTTGCAAATCTGGAATTCGTGCGGCTCGCGCACGTCCAGGATGAAAAGATTGTCGCCGCGGTCCAGGCGCGCTTTGACTTCGCGCGGAGTGATTTCGGGCACCTGCGTCGCGGGTGCCGCAGCTTCCTCGCCGCGAATGCCGCAGAACTCCTCGTAGTCGATCAACTGCGTGATCGTACGGCGCTCGCCGCAAATCGGACAGTCGGGATTCTTGCGCAGCTTGAGTTCGCGGAAGCGCATGGCCAGCGCGTCGAAGACGAGCAGCCGGCCCACCAGAGCATCCCCTCTGCCCAGGATCAGCTTGATCGTTTCCATCGCCTGGATGGAGCCGACAATGCCCGGCAGCACACCCAGCACGCCGCCTTCGGCGCACGAAGGCACCAGGCCCGGCGGGGGCGGCTCAGGATAGAGGCAGCGGTAACACGGTCCACCGGGATAGCCGAACACCGTCGCCTGCCCCTCGAAACGGAAGATCGAGCCGTACACGTTGGGCTTGCCCAGCAGCACGCAAGCGTCGTTCACCAGGTAGCGCGTGGGGAAATTGTCCGTGCCGTCCACGACGATGTCGAAGTCGCGCAGGATGTCCAGCGCGTTCGCGCTGGTCAACCGCACCTCATAGGCATCGATTTGAATTTCGGGGTTGAGGTTTGCCAGGCGCTCCTTGGCGGCGTCGAGCTTGGGGCGGCCGACATCGCTGGTTGAGAACGTCACCTGGCGCTGCAGATTGGTGAAGTCCACGACGTCGAAGTCCACCAGCCCCAGCCGGCCCACACCCGCCGCGGCCAGATACAGTCCCAGCGGCGCGCCGAGGCCTCCGGTGCCCACCAGCAGCACTTTCGCCTGCTTCAACTTGAGCTGACCTTCCATGCCCACCTCGGGCATGATCAGGTGGCGGCTGTAACGGAGGATCTCCTCCTTGCTGAGCTTCGGCTCCGCCTGCGAGGCGGTCAATGGTGCGACCTTTGTGGCCATTCGGATTCTCCCTTACCTTGCGGCGCCACCGGCAATCGAGGGCACGATGCTGATCGTGTCGCCATCCTTGATCTGCGTGTTTTCCTTTTGCAGATAGCGGATGTCCTCGTCGTTCAGATACACGTTGACGAAGCTGCGGATCTTGCCGTCGTCGGTGTAAAGATGCTTGCGCAGCTCCTCATACCGGCTGGTGAGCCCGGCCAGGGCCTCGCCCACCGTGTGCGCGTTGAACTCGACGCTCTCCTGCTTGCCCGCGTAGGGCCGCAGCGGCGTCGGAATGATAACCTTCACTGCCATAGGCTGTCCTCTCCAGAATAGTACGGGCGCTGCTCTTGTCCCGAGTCCGCCGTGGCGGGCGCGGCAGGCCGCCCCCGATTAGATTCTTATCCAGCTGCGCGCAGCTTCAGCACAACTTCTTCCGGCGTGAAGCGCGCCCGGTCGTCGGCCAGCCGCCACGAGGTCATCTGCTTCGGCTCGCGCTCCGCCACGCTCACGATGACGTAGCTGTACCACGGCCAGGCGTGCTCGCGGTCGTACTCGCTGGGCAGCGCCGGATGGTCCGGGTGCGAGTGGTACCAGCCGACCAGCTCCAGCCCGCGCTCGCGCGCCGCGCCCTCCGCGGCGCGAAAATCGTCCGCGGTGATCGAGAAGCGGCTGCGCGGCGAATCCTCGCTGCGATTCGCCAGCGGGAACAGCTCCCGCACCTCGCGCCCTTCTTCCCCGTCCGCGCCCAGCAGCGCCCCGCAACATTCGTTCGGATACATCTCCACCCCGTGCGCACGAATGCGCTCGGCCAAATCTCCGGTTAAAACGAGCACGCCGCGGCTTTCCATCCTAGCTTTCTTCCCAGAAACGCTCGCTCAGGTATTTATCGCCTGAATCCGCAAACACCGTGACCATCACGGCCCGCTCCCCGCGCGGCAACGCCTTCGCCACCTGGAAACACCCGGACAGCGCCGCCGCCCCGCTCGGGCTCACCAGCAGACCCTCCTCGCGCGCCAGGCGCTTCACCAGGCGGTAGGCATCTTCAGTGCGCACGGCGAGGTCGCCGTCGGCCAGGCTCGGATCATAAATCTTCGGAGAAATCGCGGTGGCCATATGCTTCCAGCCCTCCAGCCCATGGAAGGCGGAGTCGGGTTGCAGACTGATGCACCGGATGGCCGGCTTCAGCTCCTTCAAGCGGCGCGTGACGCCGACAAACGTGCCGCTGGTGCCCAGACCGGTCACGAAATGCGTCAGCCGGCCGCGTGTCTGCTCCCAGATTTCAGGCGCCGTGGTCTGGTAGTGCGCCTGCCAGTTCGCGGGATTACTGTACTGGTCCGGATAAAAATACTTGTCCGGGTCCGCCGCGTAGATCTCCCGGACCTTGCGGATCGCGCCGTCGGAACCCTCGTCGCCCGGGGTCAGGACCAGTTCCGCGCCGTAGGCCGCCAAGATCCGCTTGCGTTCAATCGTGGCACTGGCAGGCAGGCAGAGCTTCACGCGGTAGCCTATGGCCGCGGCGATCATAGCGTAAGCAATTCCTGTGTTCCCGCTGGTCGAGTCGAGGATGACCTTGCCGGGGTGGAGTTGTCCGGAACGCTCGCCTTCTCGGATCATGCTCAAGGCGGCACGGTCCTTCACCGAACCGCCCGGGTTGAACCACTCCGCTTTGGCATAGAATTCCACGCCGGGGAACTCCCGGCCCACGCGGCTGAGCCGCACAAGGGGCGTATGGCCGATCTGGTCGAGGACGGAGACGCCGGTGACCGCAGCCCCGTAGGAGTGCGGTTCGGCCAGTACCATGTTTTTGATTGCGCTCATATGGCTTGGCTGCCCCCGCCCCAGTTCCCCCCGACGCTGCCGGCAAAGAGGGACCAAGAAATCCCTCGTTGCTTAGATGCGGGAACGGCTCCGTTGTATTCGCCTTAGATACCATAGCTTAGCAGAAAGACCCCCGGCTTGATAGGGAATGGCTGATTTTGAGCACCCAATGGCACAAAGGCGGAGCTGAACTGCTCTTGGATATGCGACCCATCTGGTCGCATTTCCCCAGAAAAATTATCGTATGGGAAACCAGGGCTCTAGCTGTCATTCCGGTCAGCCCTGCTCAGGTCACGCCCCGCAAGTTTGGGCTTTACAGCCACTCGCTGGTTTTCTTACTCTGTTAGGTCATGTGGCACGTCCAAGAGCGGTTTGCTACCTCCACCCTGGACACGGCTCTACCTGCCGCTGGATTCACTGTGGGCAGCACCCGGGGAGTGGCTCGGGTGGAAAAGTACGGGTGCGCGGTAGAGTTTCGCAGGACCGCTGATGGGCGATATCAGATGACCATTGTGCCCTCGGTGCTGGTCGGCGGGCAGTTCGCCCGCCTGTGGGATGCCGGTTACCAGAAGTTCCTGCTGACTGACGATGGCCGCAAGTTCCCCGCGCAGGCGGAGCAACTCGGCAGGCTGCGTCGTTTCAATGAGGAGTTGCTCACCGCACTGGGCGTGCCCGCCTATTACAACGAAGGCCTGGGTTCCTCCTGCAACATCACCACCTATGACCGCGTCAAGGGCCGGCCCGGCGCTGTGCCGGACGAATCGGTCGGCGCCAAGTCCCACCCGCAACATTGAGGGAGTTTCGCTGCCCGTGACCCGCGCGGAGCGGAGCCTCGCGGCGCGGGCAGGCTGAGATAATCCCGATTGTCGGCACCGCCTCTGATAGAATCCGCGCAGGGTCATCGCGGTGGTAGGTCTCTTCGCTTTCCTCATCATCGTGCTGTTTTTCGTTGTGGTGCCGATCTGGGCACTGCTGCGCACGCTGAAACTGAAGCGCGAATCGGCCACCCGCGACGAGCTTGGGCTGCTCACGCGGCGCATCTACGAACTCGAGCGCAACGTTGACCAGCTCCACGGCGCGATCGCGAACGCGGCAGCAACGCTGCAACCGGAGCCCGCCCCGGCGCCGCCGGTTGCCGCAAAGGAAATCTTGCTGCAAGCGGCCGCCCCGCCTCCAGAAACCGCGACCGAAAAGCCGCCCGAGATCCGCGAAGCAAGACTCCCCACGCCCTCGCCAGCTCCACCCACCCCTCCGGCGGGAACTGGACCGGCCGCAGCGGGCGCAGGACCTCAGGTGCCGAGCCTGCTGGCTGGAGCGACGCGGACCGCGCACGCCCGCGATCCGCGCCAGTGGGCCGACCTCGAAGAACGCCTGGGCGCGAATTGGCTGAACAAGATCGGCATTGTGGTGCTGGTGTTCGGCGTGGCGTTTTTCCTGAACTACACCATGCGTCACCTCGGTCCCGCCGGGAAGATCGCCGTGGGCTACGCGCTCGGCGTGTTCCTGATTGTGCTGGGCGACGTGGGCGTGCGGCACGACCGCTACCGCATCACCTCGCGCGCCGTGCTCGGCGGCGGCTGGGCCATCGCTTACTTCACCACGTACGCGCTGCACAACGTCGCCGCAGTGCGCGTAGTAGAAAGCGCGGCGCTGGGCTTCGCGCTGTTGTTTGCCGTGACCGCGCTGATGGTGGAGCACTCGCTGCGCTACAACTCGCAGGTCGCCACCGGGTTTGCCTACCTGCTGGGATTTGCCGGCGTGGCGGTGAGCCGCATCACGGTGGGAACGCTGGGGGCTTCGGTCGTGCTCGCCGCCTCGCTGGTCGTCGTGCTCTGGCGGCGGCGCTGGTACGCGATCGAGCCGCCGGCAGTGCTGGCCACCTACGCCGTGCACTGGATCTGGCTGCAGCAGATTTTTGACGCGCTCGGCGGGCACAAGCCGTTTCCAGAGCTCCGAGCCAGCGTCGCGCTGCTCACGCTTTACTGGCTGGTGTGGATGGTGTCGTACTTTTTGCGCGACCCCGCGGAGGCGCAGGCGCAGAAGCTCCTCACCCTCTCCTTCCTGTTCAACGCCGGCGGCTACCTTGCGGTAATGCGCTACCAGTCCCTCTATCCGCAACTGCGTTTCTGGTTCTTGATCGTGACCGGCGCCGCTTATCTCGGACTGGCGGCGCTCTCAAAGCGTTTGACCCGCCGGGAGGGTTTCATCCTGACCAGCACGCTGGGCGCGGCCCTGGCCGCGGCGGCGATTCCCTACCGCTACTCCGGCGGGCGCCTGGAAATCATCTGGCTGGTAGAAGCGGAAGCGTTTCTGGTGGCCGGGTGGCGGCTGGTCGAGGCGCATCTCCGGAAGCTGGGCTGGGCGCTGCTGGCCGCGCTCACGATCTACGTCACGCTGCACGATCTGTCGCCGCGGCTGGCCCGCTGGCGCGCGCCCGACGCGCAGTTGGGCTGGACGCTGCTGGCGCTCGCCGCTGGTTTTTATCTCAACGCGTGGCTCGCCCCGCGCCTCTTGCAGAAGCAATCCACCGAGACCGACGTCGCTGCCACCACGGCCTCCGACGTCCTCGCCACGGGCTTTCTGCTCGCTGCAGCCTGGGTGGCGCTGCCGTTCATGTGGGTCGGTCTGGCCTGGGTGGCGCTGGCCGCGCTGTTGGGCGAGGCCGGCCGCTGGGACCGCGTGAAGTTGCTGCGCGACTGCGGCCACGGCGCCGCGCTGCTGGCTTTGCTTCGCCTGATGGCCATCAATCTGCCGTATGCGCCCGCGGTTCACGACAGCATGCGGTTGCTGACCGTAGGCCTCTCCGCGGCGATATTTTACTTTGCCTCACAACGCTTCACGCCTCCGGCAACAACTCCTGAAGCCGCCGGCGGCTTGCGCGCGCGCCTTCTCCGCTGGGGTGGCTGGCCTGCCGCTTACACGGGGTCCGCCACGCTGCTGGCGGCCTTGCTGATCTGGAAAGAAGTCACCAATACCGCCATCGGGCTCGGCTGGGCGCTGTTTGGGCTGGCGCTGGTGGAAATCGCGCGTGCACGCGGCGACCGGCCGTTGCGAGCGCAGGGCCACGCGCTGCTGGCGCTGAGCTTCGCGCGCATCTTCATTGCCGACCTGAACGCAGCGCAACGTCTCGGCGGCGTTTCAGCGCGCCTGGTGACGGTCACGCTGCTTGCGGCGATCTACTACTATGCAGCCTTCACTTCCGAACAAGACGCGCCGCGGATGCGCAGCGCATTCTTCTGGTTCGGCGCGGGGGCGCTGGCGGCACTCGCGCGCTTCGAGCTGGCGGTAGCGTGGGTCGCGGTGGGCTGGGCCGCGCTCGCCGTGGTGGCCTACCTGGCCGGCCGGCGCCTGGGTGTAACCGAGATGCGCTACCAGGCCTACTTGCTCACGCTTCTGGTCGGCGCGCGCTGCGCCTTCGACAACTTTTATCAGAAGGGCCCCTGGCGTTTCACCAACACGCGCACGGTAACTGTTTCCACGGCCGCCGCGCTGCTTTACCTCCTGCTCGCAGTTGCGCTCGTTGAAAAACGGCGCCGTGCGACCGCGGCCGGTGCGGCGAATCCCCCGGCACCCGCAGGCGCAACCTCGGAGGCGGGTCGTGGATAACCCGGCGAGTCGCCTGGGGCGAGCCGCGCTGTGGCTGGACCAGAACCGGCACCACCTGTTTTTCTTTGTGCCCACCACTCTGTTGACGGTTTTGGTGAGCCTCGAAGTCCGCCGCAGCTACTTGACCGCTGCATGGGGCCTCGAAGGTTTCCTGGTGTTTGCGCTGACGCTGCCGCTCGGCGAGCGCGCCTTCCGCTGGTTCAGCCTGGCGTTGCTGCTGCTCTGCGTGGGGCGCATCGTGACCGTGGACGTCTGGGCGCTCGACCCGTTGGGGCGCATCTTCTCGTTTCTGGCGCTGGGCGCTGCGCTTGTGCTGGTCAGCTACCTGTACGCGCGCTACCGCGAATTCCTGCGGAGATATCTGTGAGCCGGCGTCACATCGTCGCGGCAGTGCTGCTGGTGGCCGGCGGTGCGGCGCTCCATGTCCTGCACCACCGCCACGCCACCACGGAAATCACGCCGCGGCCGTTGCTCTATCTGGTGGCCGACACCGAGCGCGAACTCGAGCGCATCCCGCTCGAGCTGACTCGCGTCAGCGATGAAGAAGAGAACCGCGTTGGCGAAGAGCTGGCCCGGCGCTTCGGCTACGCTACACCGCGCCCCACCGATGCCGAGGCGCAGCGCATCGAGCAGTATCTGAATGAGGTGGGCGCACGCGTGGCCGCCCACGTCAACCGCAAGGCGATCCGCTACCACTTTCACTACGTGCCTTCCGACGGCTTCATCAACGCTGCGGCCATGCCGGGCGGGCAGGTGGACTTCGGTCGCGGCCTGCTGCGGCTTCTGGAATCAGAAGACGAGCTGGCGGCGATTCTCGGCCATGAGATCGCCCACGTGGACCAGCGCCACGCCATCGAGCGCCTGCAGTTCGAGTTGAAAAGCCGCCAGCTCGGCCTCGAGGGCCTCTACCGGATTGGCGCGCTGGGCGTGGCGCTCTTTCACGCCGGCTACACCAAGGAGCAGGAGCTCGAAGCCGACCGCATCGGGCTGGCTTTGGCGGTCGGCGCAGGATATTCGTCCGGCGGCGCCGTGGACGCCATGCAGCGCCTCGCCAAACTCCACGAGGCCACCAAACGCAAACCGGACTCGCCCATCGAGGAGCTGGGCGATGTGCCGCTCCAGGCCCTGCAGGAGTATTTCCGCTCCCACCCGCCCGAGGCCGAACGCATTGCTGCGTTCGAGGCGGAGATCGCCGTGAACCGCTGGAACGCGAATCAGGCCCGGCGGCCGCTCGAGGTGCGCGCGATTTTCCTGGCGGCAGCGGCGGCGGAACTCGACCGGCGCGGCCAGTTTGAACAGGCCGTCGCACGATACAAGGAGGCGATCGCCGCCGATCCGGGATACCTGCCGGCCCGCCAGGGTCTCGCGCAAACGGTCTGGCGCTCCGGCGACGCCGCCGGCACGGTGGGCGCCGCCGGAGAGGCTCTCACGCGGGACGCCGATTCCCTGCCGATGTGGGAGCTGCTGGCAAAGGCCCTCGCGGCAGACGATCGTCCGCTCGCGGCGTCGCGCTTCCATCCATTCGTCAAGAAAACATCCCCGGCAACGGAATCTGTGAGAGACCACCTCGAGGCGGAAACGCTCGGGCTGCGCGTGTACAGCGGCGATCATGCCGAGCAGGCGCTGGCCGCCTACGACAAAGGTATCGAGAAGGAAACCGAGCCGCGGATCAAAGCCTACCGGCGATACCGCATGGGCGCGTGGCTCTACCGCGCGGGAAATCTCAAGAAAGCGGACGAGGAGCTGGAGGCCGCGCGCCAGGCCTTTCCCCAGGATTGGCCGACGCGGCTCGCGCTGGCCTGGGTGCTCTCGGATCTGAACCGCCAGGCGGACGCGCAGGGCCTCTTCCAGGGCGGCGTTCCGCCCGCGTCCCTCCCGGAAATGCAAGCGCTGACCGCCGTCCTGGACTGGCGAAGCGAACAGCGCGACGATGCCCGCGCCTCCTTCCAGCACGCCTCGGCGAAAGACGAGGTCTGGCTGGAGTCGCACTGGGCGGCCAACAACTTCAGCCCCGCAGCCGCTGCGGTACTCGGCCAGTTGCGCGTTGCCGAACTCGCCCGCCGCAAAGAGGAAGAGATGCGGGCGCAGCGCGCCGGCCAGACGCCGGCCCCCAATCGCAATCCGCAGTGACCCCTCTGCCGTGGCTCCGAACGTTAGTGAATCGAAGCGCTTCCTTGGAATGAAAGGCGAGGCGTGACGCCCTGAAGGCCGCCGCTACGTGAACCGAGGGGGAACTAGGAGCGGGCGGGGGTGCAATCCGGGCAGAGGCCAAAGAGCTCGAGGCGGTACTGCCGGACACGGAAGCCGTGGCCGCGACCCGCGCGCGACCAGATCTTCCGAGGGAGAAGAACCTGATAGTCCAGCAGGGCGCCGCAGCCCGTGCAGACCAGGTGGTCGTGGCGCGTGGTGATGGGATCGTAGCGGCTGGCCTCGTCGCCGAGCTTCAACTCCGCCACCAGGCCGTTGCGCGTGAGCCACCCAAGGGCATTGTAAATGGTCGCGTAAGCGACGCCCGGCCTGCGGCGGCGCACCTTGCGGTAGATTTCAGCCGCGGTGGGATGCGTATGGCTGGCGCGGAGCGTTTCCAGTACCGCAGCGCGATAGGGAGTCAGCCGGGGAGTCGTCATTTCACACGGCCTTGAGACACTTCGAGAACTTCCGTTCTGGCCGGGTATGGGCAACTACGACCAACGCAATTCTATCTTGCCCGCGCACACTACACAAGCCGCGCCGCTCTACGCGGACGCCTCTTTCAACTGGCGGCGAAACTGCTCGATGGTGACCCGATGCTTGGCCACCTTGCGCGCGCCGAGAAAGACGACCGGCACGTCGCGGGTGTAGCGCTCGCGCAGCTCGGGGTCCGCGTCAATATTGACCTCGCGCAGCGTGGCGCCGAACTCCCGCAGCAGCGGCGCCATCTGCGCCTTCGCCTCTTCGCAGAGATGGCAGCCCGGCCGCGTGTAGAGCGTGACCTCGAGCGGGCCGGCCAGCGCCAGGCGCCCCTCCTCAGTGCGCGCGAACCGCTCCCCGGCCTCGCGCAGAAAACCCTGGTGCACGAGCTGCATCAAGGCCGCGCGCACCGCCTCGGTTGCCCCGCCGACTGCTGGCAGAGCAATACGCTCCACAATCGCCGGCAGAACGAGCGCGTCGCGGCCCGGCTCATTGAAAATTTCGAGGACGCGTCTGGCCAGCGGATCCATCTGGACGGGAACAGGCGCTGTGCGCCCGCCTACGGTGCCACCTTGCTTCGTCGTCGGCAATTCTTATACTCCACTTCCCCGCCGAAGTCGAAACCCACGCCACCCGTGGGCCGGGTTGCAGGCAAGATGCCGGCGGCATAAGTGCGCCGTGGCCGCCCGGCGCCGGGAGCACGGTTTTGTCCTTGTGCGGGCCCTGCCGGCGTGGTACACGGTGCTCAACGGCTCTGTCGTGGAGCACGAAAACTCATGGCTAAGGTGTTGGCTCTGGTGGACGATCTGTTTTTTCAGGCCAGGATGCTGGAGACCGCCCGGCAGGTGGGGATCGAGTTGAAAACGGTCTCCACGGGCGACGCGTTTCTGGCCGAAGCCGCGCAGAGTTCCACGGGTCTGCTCATTGTGGACCTGAACGTGCGCCAGGGCGGCATCGAAGCGCTGGAACGGCTGCGCGCGGCAGGCAACCAACGCCCGGTCATCGCCTTCCTTTCTCACGTACAGGTGGAGCTGGCCGAGCGCGCTCGCGCCGCGGGCTGCCAGCAGGTTCTGCCGCGATCGAAGTTCACGCAGAATCTGGCCGCCATCCTCACCGGGGCCAAGGGCTAGCGGTGGCGAGGATGCGGCGAGCACACCTCGGCGTCTTGCTGGTCCTGCTGCTGGGGCCGGCCTGCGCCGCGCCGGCGGCTTCGGCGGTTGAAGCCGTCCGGCAATGGGAGTACACGCCGTGCGTGATGGACGGAAAGCCGGTCGGGGTCTCGGTGCAGGTGACGGTCGCCTTCCTGCTGAGCGCGCCGCCTCGAAATCATCTCGTCAACCGATTCTAGCGATGCCTGACAAAACCTGGCGCCTTTTTCCCGTCTTGCCGATGCTTCTCTTCGTCGCCCTGACGGTTGCACCGGCACGCGCGCAGGAGCTCCCCGGCACCGATCCCGCCGCAGCGTTGAGCGAAGCGCTCAGCGCGGCGTGTCGCCAGAACGAGCAGCAATTTCTCCGCTTCCTCACCGCGGATAACGCGGTGACCTTTCAGGAGCTCCCCGCCGGCCAGCGCATCGCGTTGTTGAAACGCTTTGTGCAGCTCGACGAGGTTGGCCGGCCGCTGCTCTCGGCCGGCCCTGAGGGCCGCACCGTGCTGCGTTGTGAGACGCCGGGCGTGACCGTCGAGATGCAATTCGGCCCCATACGCCTGCGTGAAAACCTCGCCTTCCTGCCCGTTGACTTTGCCCTCCGGGGCATCGCCAGCCGGCGAGTCACCTTCGGGCTGGTGCGCGAAGGAGGCGGGTGGAAACTGCTCTCCGTGGGTCTGCTGCTGCTCGATCTCCCCGCGCTCGCGAAGCAATGGGCGCAGGCGGAACTCGAAACGCGCGAGGCCGAGGCCATCGCGGCGCTGCGCAAGCTCGCGGACGCCGCCGAAACGTACCGCCGCGCCTTCGGCAAGTTGCCCGAAACGCTCGCGCAACTGGGCCCGCCGCCGCCCGAGGGCATCTCGCCCGCCGCGGCCGGA